>DASVDW010000198.1:0-32296 GCA_036380925.1 Acidothermaceae bacterium | reverse complement strand
GCTCACCGGCTTGGCGTCGACCACCGCGATGGTGTGGGATCCGCACCCGAACGGGGCGACGCCGGTGGCCGACGTCGCCACCGTGACGCCGAACCGCGCTGAGGCGGCCCGCTTCGCCGGCGCCCGCACCGAACCGCGATCACTACATGACGTCGCGTCACATGCCAAGGCGCTGCTTGCGAAATGGCGCCCGAAGTCGGTGTGCGTGACGATGGGCGCCGACGGCGCGCTGCTTTCCTTCGGCGATGACAGCCCGCTCGTGCTACCCGCTCCGAGCGTGCCGTGCGTCGATCCCTGTGGCGCGGGTGACCGCTTCGCCGGCGCGCTCGCCGCCGCTCTCGCGTCCGGCGCCTTGTTGTCGGAGGCGACCGCGACCGCGGTAACGGCCGCGTCGGAGTTCGTCCGCCTCGGCGTGACGCGCGTTCTCGGGCACCACGTCGAGCCGGTCGAAGACGCCGATGTTTTTCAACAAGCACAGCGAGTTCGCGACCGCGGCGGGACGGTGGTCGCCACCGGTGGGTGCTTCGACCTGCTGCATGCCGGACACGTCGAGACGCTGCGCGCGGCGCGCGCGCTCGGCGACTTTCTCGTCGTCTGCCTGAACTCTGACTCGTCGGTGGCGCGGTTGAAAGGCTCCGGTCGGCCGTTGGTGCCGCAGGCCGACCGCGCCCAGGTGCTCGAAGCGCTCGATTGCGTCGACGCCGTGGTCATCTTCGACGAAGACACGCCCACCGAAGTGTTGCAGCGGCTGCGGCCGCACATCTGGGCGAAGGGCGGCGACTACGACGGCCGCACGCTGCCCGAGGCGGCCGCGCTGTCGGCGTGGGGCGGTCAGGCGGTCGTCCTCCCCTACTTGAAGGGCCGATCGACGTCCGCGTTGGTGTCGGCGGCCGCCCAAGGCGCTCGTGGATAAGGAGATTCCAGCGGTGAGCAGAAATGTCGGGTCGGTGCTGGTGACCGGTGGCGCGTCGGGTCTCGGCGCGGCGGTCTGCGCGGCGGTCGAGGACGACGGCGGCGCCGCGTTGGTGCTGGATCGCAAGCGGCCACAGGCGAATTGGCCCCATCGGATTGTCGACCTCGCCGACACCCGTTCGGCTGAGGACGCGGTCAGGTCGCTCGTCGATGAAACGGGCGGCCGCCTCGACGCGGTCGTGACCGCCGCCGGTGTCGACCGGTGCGGAAAGCTCAGCGAGGTCGACGCCAAGGAGTGGGAGCAGGTGATCGCGGTCAACCTGCTCGGCACCGCGGCCGTCGTGCGCGCCAGCCTTCCGTACCTGACGGCGGGGCACGGCCGGGTGGTCACGGTGGCGTCGACCCTCGGCGTCAAAGCGCTCAGCGACGCCACCGCCTACTGCGCGTCGAAATTCGGCGTCGTCGGCTTCACCCGCGCGCTCGCCGCGGAGACCCAAGGCGAGATCGGCGTCACGCTGTTGATCCCCGGCGGGATGTCGACCCACTTCTTCGACGACCGGCCGGCGCAATACCGGCCCGGCCCGGACGCGAAACTCAACGCGCCGGAAAATGTCGCGCAGGCGGTGCTGTTCGCGCTTGGCCAACCGGCGGGCTGCGAGTTGCGAGAGTTGGTGATCGCCGCGGCGGAGGAGCCGTCGTGGCCGTAAGCGGAGCACAACGCCCGCTGCTGTTCGCGCTTCGCGCGCTGTTCCTCGGCGACTTCCTCGTCGCGGTGCCGGCCTATCGCGCGCTGCGCCGCGCGTTTCCCGAACACGAGGTGCGGCTGGCCACCACCGCCGGAGTCGCGGCGTTGGCGCCGCTCACCGGAGCGATCGACAGCGTCGCGCCCGCGCGCGGCCCTGACGACTTCTGCGCGCCTCGCCGCAAGGTCGACGTCGCGGTCAACCTGCACGGTCGCGGTCCGCAGAGCACGGCGGCGTTGCGCTCGTTGCGCCCCAAGCGGCTGTGGTCGTTCGGCGACGAGGCGTTCCCACGATGGGACGACGAATGGCCGGGCCACGAGCGCGAGCGCTGGTGCGAGTTGCTCGCCGTGTATGGCGTGTCCGCCGATCCAGCCGACTACCGGCTGCGCATGCCGACGGATCGGCCTGCGGCGCGCGACGTCACCGTCATCCACCCGGGCGCCGCGTTCGCCGCTCGTCGCTGGCCGCCACGACGCTACGCCGAGGTGGCCCGGGCGTTAAGGCGGGCGGGCCACGACGTCGTCGTCACCGGCGCCCGGAGCGAACTGCGGCTGGCGACCGCGGTCGCCGAGTTTGCCGGCCTGTCGCCGTCCGCGGTTTTCGCTGGGAAGACGGACGTCGTCGGGCTCGCGGCGCTGATCGCGCACGCCCAACTGGTGATCTGCGGCGACACCGGGCCGGCGCACCTGGCGACCGCGTACGCCACGTCGTCCGTGCTGTTGTTCGGGCCGACCTCGCCGACGCGATGGGGCCCGCCGGCCGACCGCAGGCACGTCGCGTTATGGCGAGGCGCCGACTTGGCGGGAGGC
This sequence comes from Acidothermaceae bacterium, assembly GCA_036380925.1. Lineage (GTDB taxonomy): Bacteria > Actinomycetota > Actinomycetes > Acidothermales > Acidothermaceae > JAICLV01. Next base: position 29,832 of record DASVDW010000198.1, on the reverse strand, counting down.
GATCCGCACGGCGACCAGCCCGATCCGGCGCTGCTCGCGACACGCGTGTCGGACGTGCTCGAAGCGGTCGAACGAGTGCTCGCGCGACGGGAGGACGTGCTCGCCGGCTAGCCCACCCGCTGCTCTTCTGGGTCGAGCACCAAGATGACGCCGTTGATCTCGCCATCACCGCCGCGCAGCGGGCTGGCCGTGACCCGGACGGTGACCGGCCGGCCGCGTCGGTTGATGGCGTCGATGTGGACGTCCTCGTCGGGCGGCACAGCGCCGTCACTGAGAACCCGGCGCACGATCGGGCGAAGCCGCTCGACCGGCAAACCGATGTCGAGGTTGAGCAGGTGCTGGCCGACGACCTCCTCGCGGCGAAGCCCCCACAAATCGGCCGCTCGCTCGTTCCACACCAGCAGTTTGAGATCGCGGTCGGTGACCGCCACCGCCGCGCGCAGGCTCGACAGGATCGACTCCATGAAACGGTTGAGCTCGCTGACCTCGGTGGTGCGCTCGCGCAACTCGTCGTTGCTCGACTGGAGCTCGTCGTTCATCGACTGCAGCTCCTCATTCATCGTCTCGAGCTCTTCGTTCGTCGACTGCAGCTCCTCGTTGGTGGTCTCCAACTCCTCGACCGTCGACTGCAGCTCCTCGTTGGTGGTCTCCAACTCCTCGTTGGTCGACTGCAGCTCCTCGTACGCCGTCTCAAGTTGGCGGTTCGCGTATTCGAGCTCGTCTTGCAGCTGCCGGTACCGCGTCACATCGGTGAAGAAGATGGACACGCCGAGGTCGGCGCCGGCGCCCGATTGCAACGGCACGACTTGGACGTCGAAGTACAAGACCTCCCCGCCCGGCCGGGCCAGTTCGACGTCACGCACCCACACCGAGTGCCGATCGGTGGACGCCTGCGCGATGTACGAGCGAAGCTCCAACGGGCGATACGACAGCTCAAGGTCTTGGAACGGCCGGCCGATGTCGCGCTGGGTGACATTGAACACGCTCTCCGCCCGCTGATTGACCAACGCCAACGTGCCGTCGTCTTCGACGACGACGTGCGCGATCGGGCTGTTCACCACGGCCTCCTGGGCCAGCAGCGCGACCTCGCACTGGATGTCGCCGCCGCTGCTGTTGCGACCCGCCGCGCCGAACAACGCGCGGTCGCGGGGCTGCTCGGCCGACGTCTTGCGGAAGAACCTGCGCTTGAGGTCGACGGGCTCGAACAGCTGGGTGTGGCTGAGCAACATCTCGGCCTTGCCGAGAAACAGCACGCCGGCCGGATTGAGCGCGAAATGCAGCCGTTGCAGAATGCGCGACTGCTGCTCGGCGTTGAAGTACATCAGCGTGTTGCGGCACACCAGCAGGTCGGTGCGAGAGATCGGCGCGTCCTGCACCAGGTCGTTGCGCCCGAATATCACCGCGCGCCGCAGGTCCTTGCGGAAGGCGCGCTTGCCGCCGACCGGCTCGAAGTACTTCTCAATCTGCGCAGGATCGAGGCCGGTCAGCTGGCGGTCGGTGTAGGTCGCCTGCCGGGCATATGCCAGCGCGTCCTCGTCGACGTCGGTGGCGTAGATCTTCACCCGGTTCCGGAAGTCCGCGGGGCCCATGAGCTCGGCCAGCGTGATGGCCAGGCTGTAGGCCTCCTCGCCCGAGGCGCAGCCGGCGCTCCACAGCCGCAGCGCCTCCCTCGGCTTGTCCCGCAGCAGCTTCGGCAGGAACTCCTCAGTGAGATAGGTCCATGCGTCTGGATCGCGAAAGAACCCCGTGACGTTGATGAGGATGGTGTTGAACAGCGCGGTGAACTCCTCGGGGTGCACCTCGAGGAAATCTTGATACTCCTCGTACGTCGAGACGGCCACGATCTGCATCTGCCGGTCGACGCGCCGCATCAGGCTGGTCCGCTTGTAGCCGGTGAAGTCGAAGCCGCGGTTCTCTTTCAAGAACGTCAGCAGCCGCTCGAACGGCGGATTGGAATCGGCCATCACATGGCTCCCGGCGGCTAGCGTCTGCTGCCCGACAGGATAGGTCTCTTTCGCGGTGATCGAGCTAGGAGGCGTCTGGCATGCCGGCGCTCTCAGCCACGTCGGGCGCGGTCACCGCGTCGCCGAGCGGATGCGCGCCTCCCGTGCCCGACTCGAGCAGCCGCTTGATCGCCCGCGCTGACGCGAGCGTCTCGGCGGTGGTCTCGAAGAACTTGTCGCGGGTCAACGTGCGCCCTTCGTGAGCTGCCCGCTCGCCGAGACGGCGGCAAAGGTCCGCCTTCTCCTCCAGGGTTCGCAGCGCGATCCACAACGCGCCTTCTACCGACAAGCCCTGCTGTTGCAGCAAATTCTCGGCGCCCCAGGCATGCCCGACCCGACAGCGAAAGCGCAGCAGCGCGCCGTCCTCGACGACGTAAAGCGTCCCGCTGCAGTCGGGGCAGATGTAGCCGCTCGGAGGCCTCAGAGCCCGGCCGCTGTGCTCGCTCTCGTCGGCCATCGGATCCTCCACCGCGCCCGTGTCACCACGCATCGTGCCGGCCCACTTTCCGATCAGCACCGCGAGCGCCTCGGCATTCGCCACCGCGTCCGGCCCGATCCTTTCGATGACCGTTCGCGGCATCGCCGGATAAATCGCGTCTTCGGGATCTTGCACGAGAACGACACCGCCGTGCGCTCGCACGGCGGCCGCGCCAGCGGCGCCGTCGTCCAACAACCCTGACAGCACCACCGCGACCACGCCCGGGCCGCGCGCTTCGGCAGCGGTCCGAAACAGAACGTCGATGGCGGGACGGTGGCCGTTTTCTCGCGGGCCGACCGACAACCTGGCCAACCCATCGACGACCATGAGGTGATGGTTTGGCGGGGCCACCAGCACGCGGCCCGGCACGAGCGGGTCGCCGTCGACGGCGGTGCGGGCGGGCAGTGGGCCTTGGCGGTTGAGAATCGCCCCGAGCGCGCTCGGCCCGGTCGGCGGGATGTGCAGCACAACGAGCACGCACGAGTTGAGATCCGCCGGGAGCCTGGCCACCACCCGCGACAACGCCTCAACGCCACCGGCCGACGCGCCAATGACAACGACCGGGACTTGCGGCACAACCGGAAAGTACCCGCAGGTCGCACCGCCAAGCACGGTGGCGCATGAGCGCTTCGACGGTCACACTTGACGGATGAACGTCGATGACGCGATGCGGCGGGTGCAGCGGCTCATCGACGCCGAGAAACAAATGGCGGACGACGAGCGCGCCCGCGCGGCGGCCGACAACGAGCGCGCGACCGCGGCGGGTGTGCGCCAAAAGGAAAGCGAGTCGTACAGCGCCGCCGCCCGCACCCACCTGCGGGCCGCCCAACTGCATGACGACGCGGCCTTGCTACAAGCGACCCACCGTGACCACCTGATCGCGCTGAGCGCTCGGGCTAATCGCTTTTCGCCGCCCTTGACGTGAGGTCGGCGCTCCGCCCGGCGCGCTGGCCGCTGGTGACGTCGGTCACCACAAGCGCGGCGACGTCGTGCAGTTTGCGCTGCGAGACTTGCGACAGCCTGACCAGGTGCTGGAAGGCCTCGTCCTCATCGCAACCGCGAAGACACATCACCACACCTTTGGCCTGCTCGATCGTCGCCCGCGTGCGCATCGCCGTGCGCAACCCGTCGAGCTCACGCGCGGCCGCTTCCAGCTCCTCGATCAGCGCGCGCACCCGGTGGGTGGCGGGACCACGATCACGCGCCGTCTGGGCGCGCTCGACCGCCTCGCGGGCCCGCTTGCGCAACGCCTCAAACGCGGCCAGCGTCTCATCGGTGAAGCGCTGAGGGTGTTGATCACGATCGTCGAGCACGACGGAATTGTGCGTCAACGGCGGACCTGATCGCCAGCATCCCTTGCGTCAAAGATGAACCGACATAGACTGAAGCCTCGGGTTCAGCAAGCAGCCCTCCCATTTACTGAGCGCCGCCCATGGCGGTAGAACATCCTTGCCCATCTTGTTCACGGCGCTCTCATCCAGACGGAGGGTTTTCGTGAACCAACGACTGAACTTTGCCCACACTCCCGACCAGTCGCATCAAGACCCGGTGCAATGGGCGACTCTTGCGCTGGACTTCGGAGTCGAGGCGCTGTCCGAGGCGGAGCGCGACGGCGCAACGCCAGGCGAAATCCTTCGCCTCTGCGACGAGGTCATCGCCCGCCGACTCCAGTTGCAGATGCTGCGTATCCAATGTGGGTGGTCCGCGCCTGCCGAGTTGGTGACGCAAATGGACCGCGACCGCGAACTGCTCGAGCAACCTGTGTGCCTCGACGACTGAGGGGGACCCGATGAGCGACCACGCGGAACTTTCCCTCGTCACCTCTCGAATAGGCGACGACACCTTCGACATCACTCACTACACGGTGCGCGGCTGGAAGCTTTTCGTCGTCCGCGGCGATCTGCGCGGTGGCGCCTGCGACGTCCTGCTGGACGTGTTGCGCGAGGCCACGGGGGACGGTTCGGGGAAACTGATCGTCGACCTGGCGCGGGTCACCGCGGTCGACCCCGCGTGCGTCACGGAGCTGGCCCGCATCGATCAGCGGCTGCGGCACAGCGGCGGCGACTTCAGACTCGTCGTCGACGGCGTGGCGGTGCTGCAGGCCATCAGAGCAGCCGGATTGAGCGGACGCTTCGAAATTCACCGCTATGTGGGCGACATCGTCGGCGCCGTCGCCGGCATCGACGAGGGCGGCCGCGGGAGACGACGCGGCGGGTTGCCGGGCCAGGTCGGCCCGCACCCCGCGCACACCAGTTAGATCACGGCGTTCTTCCCGATCACGACGATGCCGTGTTCTGACACGGTGAACCGATCGCGGTCGCGCTCCGGGTCGACGCCGATGCGCTCGCCGGCGGGCACGACGACGTTCTTGTCGATGATGGCGTTACGCACGATCGCGCCCTCTCCGACGCGCACGTTGTCCATCAGCACACAGCCCTCGATGCTGGCCGCGCGCTCGACTCTCACGTTGGGCGAAAGGACGCAGCGATTGACGTTCGAGTCAGCGACGATGACGCCGTTGGAAAGCATCGAGTCGATGACGCGAGTGTCGTCATGCACGATCTTCGCCGGTGGCAGCGGGCGGTGGCTGGTGTAGATGGGCCACTTCTGGTTGTAGAGATTGAAAATTGGATGCACCGAGATGAGATCCATGTGTGCGTCGTAATACGCGTCGAGGCTCCCAACGTCGCGCCAGTAAGCGTGATCGCGGTCGGTGGTTCCAGGCACGATGTTCTCGTTGAAGTCGTATACGCCGGCGTCGCCGCGAGCGACAAACATCGGGATGATATTGCCACCCATATCGTGAGCCGATCTCTCGTCGGCCGCGTCGCGATTGACCGCGTCGAGCAACGCGTCGGTGGTGAAGCAATAGTTGCCCATCGAGGCGAAGACCTCGTCGGGTGAGTCGGGCAGCCCGATGCCTTCGACGTCCTTTGGCTTTTCAAGGAAGGCGTCGATGCGACGACCGGCGTCCGAGCCGCTCGTCGCGGTTTGGATGACTCCGAACGAGGACGCGTCGACCCGCGGAATGCGAATGCCAGCCACCGTGGCGCCGGCGCCGGACGCGACGTGTTCATCGATCATCTGCTCGGGGTCCATCCGGTAGATGTGATCGGCGCCGAAGACCAGGATGTAGTCAGGCTCTTCGTCGTAAATCAGGTTCAGGCTTTGGTAGATGGCGTCGGCGGAGCCGGAGAACCACCGAGGTCCGACCCGCTGCTGCGCGGGCACCGGCGTCACGTAGTTGCCGAACAGCGTCGACATCCGCCATGTGGTGGTGATGTGCCGGTCGAGGCTGTGGTTCTTGTACTGCGTGAGAACCACAATCTTGCGCAACCCGCCGTTGGCGAGGTTGGACAGCACGAAGTCGATGAGCCGGTAAATGCCGCCGAACGGCACCGCGGGTTTGGCGCGGTCGGCGGTGAGTGGCAGCAACCGGGTGCCCTGCCCGCCGGCCAGCACGATGCCCAAGACGTTGCGCCCCTTCGTGCCCTTTTCCATGGCCCGGAACCTACCGAAAAGCTCCGGCCCGCGCGATCATCCCCCGGGACAGTAGGGTGAGCCTTCATGCGAGTCGCGCTGCTCACCCGCGAGTACCCGCCCGAGGTCTACGGCGGCGCCGGCGTGCACGTGGAGTACCTCGCCCGCGAGTTGCGGCGGCTGATCGACGTCGAGGTGCACTGCTTCGGCCGGCCCCGAAACGAAGCCGGCGTGACCGCGCACGTCGCCGACGCGCAACTGTTGGAAACCGGCGCCAACGCGGCCCTGCTCACGATGTCGACCGACCTGTCGATCGCCGCGGCGACCGCCGACGCCGACCTCGTGCACTCCCACACCTGGTATGCCAACCTCGCCGGCCATGTGTCGAAGCTGCTGCACGACGTCCCGCACGTCGTCACGACGCACTCGCTGGAACCGCTGCGGCCGTGGAAGGCGGAGCAGCTGGGCGGCGGTTACGCGTTGTCGTCGTTCTGCGAGCGCACCGCGATCGAGAACGCCGACGCCGTCATCGCGGTGTCCGCCGGCATGGCCGACGACGTCGCGCGGTGCTACCCGGACGTCGACACCTTGCGACTGCACGTCGTCCACAACGGCATCGACACCGACGAGTACCGGCCCACGGCCGACCGCAGCGTGCTCGACGACCACGACATCGACCTCGACCGGCCGCTGGTCATCTTCGTCGGGCGCATCACCCGCCAGAAGGGGCTGCCGTACCTGCTGCGGGCCGCCCATGACTTCGACTCGGACGCGCAACTGCTCGTCTTGGCGAGCGCGGCCGACACGCCGGAGATCGCCGACGAGGTCGAGGCGGGCATTCACGCGCTGCAAGAAGAGCGCGAGGGGGTGCACTGGATCCGCCGCATGGTGCCCAAGCCCGAGCTGATCCAGCTGTTCTCCGCCGCGAGCGTCTTCGTCTGCCCGTCCATCTACGAGCCGATGGGCATCGTGAACCTCGAGGCCATGGCCTGCGAGACCGCCGTCGTCGCCACCAGCACCGGCGGCATCCCCGAGGTGGTCGCGGACGGCGAGACCGGCATCCTGGTGCCGATCGACCCCGATCCGGCCGACCCGTACGGCGCGCCGCGTGACCCGGCCGCCTTCGCGGGCGCGTTCGCCGAGGCGGTCAACGCGTTGGTGTGCGACCCGGCGCGCAGCTGCGCGATGGGGGTCGCCGGTCGCAAGCGGGCGGTCGAGCACTTCAGCTGGACGGCGATCGCCGAGCGCACCCGCGCCCTCTACGCGTCACTTCTGTAGAACGCCCCATGCGTATCCAGACCGCGCACATCGAACCGATGACCGAGTCGCACGCCGACGCGGTGCTCGCGATTTACCAGGCCGGGCTCGACACCGGCAACGCCAGCTTCGAAACCACCGCGCCGCCCTGGCCGGCGTGGTGCGCCGCGCACTTGCCCGACCACCGGTTTGTCGCCGTCTCGGAGGATCAGGTGCTCGGCTGGGTCGCCGTCTCGCCGGTGAGCAGCCGGTGTGTGTACGCGGGTGTCGTCGAGCACAGCGTGTACGTCGCGCCTGCGGCGAAAGGCCAAGGCGTCGGACGACGTCTGCTCGCCGCGCTCATCAGCTCCACCGAGGCGGCTGGCATCTGGACCATCCAGGCTGGCGTCTTCCCCGAGAATTCGGCCAGTCTCGCCCTTCATAACATCGCAGGCTTCCGGGAGATCGGCGTGCGCGAGCGGGTCGGACAACATCAGGGTCGCTGGCGCGACGTCGTCCTGCTTGAGCGCCGCAGCAACGTCGCCGGGGTGTGACGATCTTCGCACGGGTCAGTCGACGCCGGACTCCATGGCCGCGCGGTCGAGCGCGTCGTCCGCGGCCTTCTCCGGCTCGGCGGCGCCGACCGTGGCGATCGCGGCGGCGCCACCCGGCGGCAGCTCGCCGACCAGCCCGCGCCAGCTGTCGAGGTGGCCGTAGGCGGCGTACTGCTCGAGCTTGTTGCGCGAGTCGGAGATGTCGAGGTTGCGCATGGTCAGCTGGCCGATCCGGTCGGCCGGGCTGAACGCGGGGTCGAGGCTGCGCTCCATCGAGAGCCGCTCGGGGTGGTAGCTGAAGTTCGGGCCTTGGGTGTCGAGCACCGAGTAGTCCTGCCCTCGGCGCAGCCGCAGGGTGACGCTGCCGGTCACCGGGTGACCCACCCAGCGCTGCAGGCTCTCGCGCAGCATCAACGCCTGCGGGTCGAACCAGCGACCCTCGTACAGCAGCCGGCCGAGCCGCCGGCCCTCGACGTGGTACGTGGTCAAGGTGTCTTCGTTGTGGATCGCGTTGAGCAACCGCTCGTAGGCGACGTGCAGCAGCGCCATGCCGGGCGCCTCGTAAATGCCGCGGCTCTTCGCCTCGATGATGCGGTTCTCGATCTGGTCGGACATGCCAAGCCCGTGCCGGCCGCCGATCGCGTTGGCCTCGCGCACCAGCTCGACGGCGGTGTCGTACGACTTGCCGTTGATCGCCACCGGGCGTCCGTACGCGAACTCGACGGTGACCTCTTCCGGCGCGATCTCGACGTCGGGGTCCCAAAACGGGGCGCCCATGATGGGGACGACGATCTCGATCGACGCGTCGAGGTGCTCGAGGCGCTTGGCCTCGTGGGTGGCGCCCCAGATGTTGGCGTCGGTCGAGTACGCCTTCTCGGCGGAGTCGCGGTAGGGCAACCCGCGCTCGGCGAGCCACTCGGACATCTCCTGCCGGCCGCCGAGCTCGGTGACGAACGCGCGGTCGAGCCACGGCTTGTAGATGCGCAGGTTGGGGTTGGCGAGCAAGCCGTACCGGTAGAAGCGCTCGATGTCGTTGCCCTTGAACGTGGAGCCGTCGCCCCACACCGACACGTCGTCGGACCGCATCGCCCGCACCAACAGCGTGCCGGCGACCGCGCGCCCGAGCGGCGTGGTGTTGAAGTAGACCTGCCCGGCCGACCGGATGTGGAACGCGCCGCAGGCCAACGCGGCGAAGCCCTCCTCGACCAGGGCCTCGCGGCAGTCGATCAGCCGGGCCACCTCCGCGCCGTAGGACAGCGCGCGATCGGGCACCGAGGCGAGGTCGGGCTCGTCGTATTGGCCAAGGTCGGCCGTGTACGCGTACGGGACGCCGCCGCGCTCGCGCATCCAGGCCACGGCCACCGAAGTGTCGAGCCCTCCTGAAAAGGCGATGCCGATGCGCTCGCCGACGGGCAGCTCACTTAAGACCTTGGGCATGGGGCGATTATGTCGTAGTGGCTGATCGACCCGACCTTCCCGTGCTGCGCCAGGTGGTGCTCGACACGACCGACGCCCGCGCGCTCGCCGAGTTCTACCGCGAGCTGCTTGGCTACGAGTACCGCGCCGGCGACGAGCCGCCGGACGACGAGCCGCCCGACTGGCTGGTCATCCGTGACCCGGCCGGCGACTCGCGCATCGCGTTCCAGCTGGTCGACGACCTCCCGTCGTCCACCTGGCCGGCGACCGGCGTGCCTCAGCAGCTGCACCTCGACCTGACCGTCGGCAGCGTGGCGTCGCTCGACGTCCAGCACGAGCGAGCGCTCCGGCTTGGCGCGACCCTGCTGCTCGACAGATCGGACGACGAGCACGAGCCGCTGCGGGTGTACGCCGATCCGGCCGGCCACCCGTTCTGCGTTTTCGTCGCGCCTTAGACCCCGAAACTCGTCCTTCACCATCGCTATAGAGGTGTCCAAGCACGACTTTCGAGGTCCAGGGAGATCGACTTGCCGCAACGCATGTCCGCGAACTGGTTAGCCCGAACGGGTGTGTCAACCGTCTGCCGGTTAAGTGCGGGCTCGGCCGAATCGATGATGCAGGAGTAGTGCGAACGGCCGAACAGAACGCGTTCCGCGGCCCCCCTTGGAAGGATCGCCACCGCCATGTCGATTACCTCGCGCAACACGATCGACAGCCTGATCGAGTGGCTGCTCATCCAGATCGCCGAGGACGAGATGAAGGCGCGCACCGCCGGTAGCGAGTCTTGGAAGTGGAAGGTCATCGACACCCCGGCCCAGCGTGACGCGCTGGTGCGCCCCAACGGCACGGTCTGCGCCGACTCCTGGGGCGCCGACCGGCAGGAGACCGGGTTTCGCGGCGCGGAGGCCAAGGTCTTCATCGAGCGCTTCAATCCGGAGCGCGTCCTGGCCGACTGCGAGGCCAAGCGGCGGATGCTCGCCAGGTTGCAGAACCTGTCAAAGGCGTGGTGGACGACGACGCGCTCGGCCGAGGAAGCCAAGTCGGTCATGCGCGAGATGGCGCTCGTCTACCAAAACCGGCCGGGCTATCGAGACGAGTGGCGGCCCGATCTCGGTGTGCGCGCGCTGGAGGCGGTCTCCTCGATCTAGCGGTCGAGCCGCCCGCCACATCTCACGTCCCGTTTGCGCGTCCCCGACTTCGGGCACAGCCAGGCGACGGGTGGCGAGCGCCAAGGGAGACAGCCGTGAGCGGGTATCGTCGCGCCATGGCTGGCGCTCCGGTCACCCTTGTCGTGATAGACGACGCGCCTGAGGTGCGGCTGTTCGTCAAGGCGCAGCTTCGGCGCTCCGGCCAGTTCATGGTCGTCGGCGAGGGGGGTACCGGCCTCGACGCGATCGACCTGGTGCGCATGCACCGGCCGGAGGTCCTGCTGCTCGACATCTCGATGCCGATCATGGACGGGCTCGAGGCGTTGCCCCAGATCCGCGCGACGTCGCCGGAGACCCGCGTTGTGATGTACACCGGCTTCGACTCGCACGGCCTCGCCGAGCGGGCGAAGCAACTCGGGGCCGCCGCTTTCTTGGAGAAGTCCGCGGGCGCGAAGCCGCTCGCCGACGAGTTGAGCCGGCTGCTCAGGATCGACGCAGGCGTCTCCAGCGGCTCCGGCGCACCCGGTTCCGGCGCACCCGGTTCCGGCGCAAGCGCAGCGGTGAGCCGAACCGAGCAGGCCGCAGGCGACGCCCACCGGTCGCGACCGGAGCCGATGGACGAGCGGTTCCTCGACGAGCACATCGAGCGATTCCGCGAGGTCTTCGAGGCGGCCGCGATCGGCATGGGCACCATGACGCTGGCCGGTCGCATTGTCCGCGCCAATCACCAGCTGGCCGAGATTTTCGGGCTCTCCCCCGCCGAGGTGGTCGGCCGCCCCTACGCGGCGTTGGCGTCAGACGAGGAGGTCGTCACCGAGGCGGTCATGCGCGCCGCCGACTCGGAGCTGACCCAGTTCGAGCACACCGCGCGACACCAACCCGACCGCCGCATGATGGTGAGCATCTCGACGGTGCGCGACGAGGCGCATCGTCCGCTGTATTACTTCATCCAGGTGCAAGACGTCACCGCTCAGCGCGCCGCCGAGGAAGAGCTCAGGCAAAGCGAGGAGCGCTTCCGATTGCTCGTCGAGGCGGTCGAGGACTACGCCATCTTCATGCTCGACCCGGGTGGTCACGTCGTCAGCTGGAACGCCGGAGCGCAGCGCATCAACGGTTACCGGTCGGACGAGATCCTCGGTCAGCACTTCCGTGTCTTCTATCCCCGCGAAAAGCAGGAGTCGCGCCACCCCGAGCACGAGCTGCGCATCGCGATTCGCGAGGGCCACTACGAGGAGGAGGGCTGGCGGGTCCGCAAAGACGGCACCCAGTTCTGGGCGACCGTGCTCATCACCGCCGTCCGAAACCAGGCAGGGGAGCATGTCGGCTTCGCCAAGGTGACCCGCGACATCACCGAACGGCGCCGCGTCGCGAGCGAACGCGAACGCACGATGGCGGCCCTCGGCGTGGCCAACCGCGAGTTGGAGAAGGCGAACGTCGAACTCGTGCGCGGAGCCGAGCAGCAGGCCCAGTTCCTCGCCGTCACCGCGCACGAGCTGCGCACTCCGCTCAGTGTGATCCTCGGCTCCGCCGATTCGCTGGCCGAGCACCTCCGCGAGATGGACGACGAGGAGCGCGTCGAGACGGTGCAGGCGATGCGGTCGAGCGCGGCGCGATTGCGGCGGCTGCTGGCCGACCTGCTGGCCGCGGCCCGCCTGGAGGCCGGCGTGATGCGATTGGAGACCCGCCCGGTCGATCTGGTGACCGTGCTCGACGAGGTGGCGATCTCGGTGCAGGCGCTGCATCCGGAAGCCGACATCGTGGTCGCCGCCGATCACGGCGTTTGGGCGGACGCCGATCCCGACCGGCTGTCGCAGATGATCGAGAACCTTGTCGTGAACGCCATCCGTTACGGCGCCGGGCCGATCATCTTGAAGGCCGCCCAAAGCGACGCGAACCAAGTCTGCGTCGAGGTGCGCGACCACGGACGAGGCGTCGCCGCGACGCAGCAACCCCTGCTGTTCGAGCGATTCGCCACCGGAACGAAGGCGGGCACCGGTCTTGGCTTGTTCATCGTCCGGGAACTCGCCCGCGCCCACGGCGGCGACGCTCGTTATGAGAGCGCCAACCCGGGCGCGCGCTTCATCGTCACGCTTCCGACGCTCCCGCCCGTGCGGGCGGCCCGCTCGCCCGAGTCGGAAAGCAGGCTGACCACGCCCCGATGACGCGAGTGCTCTTGGTGGACGACGTCGCGGAGTTACGGCGCGCGGTTCGACTCGCGCTACGTCGACACGGGGGATTCGACGTCGTTGGCGAGGCCGGCACGGGCGCCGAAGCGGTGGAGCTGGCCACCGACTTGCGGCCGGACCTCGTGGTCCTCGACCTCGGCCTGCCCGACCTGGCCGGGCGCGAGGTGCTGACCCGGCTCCACGCGCTGGCAGCCACGCCGAAGATCGTGGTGTTCTCCGGAACCGAGACCGCCGACCGGCACTGGATTCGCGAGCGGGTCGAGGGTTACGTGACGAAGGGCGGGGATCTGACCTACCTGGTCAACCTGCTGGCGACGGTCGCGCAAGAGCGCACCGGGGAGTTCACCATCCGGCTGGCCCGCAACTACTCAAGCGTGCAGACCGCCCGCCGATTCGTGCGGCACACGCTGCACATGTGGAACGCCGACGGCGAGATCGACGACGCCGTCATCGTGGTCAGCGAGCTCGTGACGAACGCCATCGCGCACACGCACGCCGGATGCGAACTTCGCATCTCGCGGGTCGTCCGCCGCGACGGTTTGCCGGAGAGCGAGATCGTCCGTATAGAGGTGAACGACCGCGGTTCGCAGATCCCCGACCTCCAGCTGCTGACCGAGACGCGCGAGCACGGCCGCGGCCTGCACATCGTGGCGGCGTTGACGAACGCCTGGGGCGTCGACACCCAACCGGACGGCTCCAAGACGGTGTGGGCCGAACTCGTCGCGGCGGAGGAGCCGGACAGCTCGACGGCCTGACCAGCACCGGCCCGACCAGCGTCACGAGGTGCGTCGCACAGCGTCACGAGGTGCGTCGCACCACGAGCAACGCGACGTCGTCGCTGCGGTCGTCGTCGGGGATGCAGCTCAGCAGCCGGGAAGCGAGTTCGGACGACGAGGTGACCGGCGCGCTCATCGCGGTGCGGATCAGCCGGCGCAGACCGTCGTCGACGTCTCGGTACCGGTCTTCGACCAGGCCGTCGGTGAAGAAGACGAGGGTGCCGCCGACCGGCAGCTCCCCGACCCAGTCCGATGCCGGCGTCGCCGCCGCGCCCAGCGGCGGCGACGGGTCGACGTCGACCACCACCGCGGAGCCGCCGACGACCAGCAGGGGGGCGGGATGACCGGCGCTCGCTATTCGCAACTGGCCGCTGCCGCGATCGAGCCTGGCGAACGTGGCGGTGGCCACCCGGTCCAAGCCGAGCTGATCCCAGGTGCGCTGCAGCGCGTCGACAAGGTCGGCCGGGCTGTGGGTGCTCGGCCGCAGCGCGCGGCAGACGCTGCGCAGCTGGGCCATCGTGGCGGCGGCCACCGCGTCATGGCCGGCGACGTCGCCGATGGTGAGCGCCACCTCGCGAGCCGAGATCTCCACCACGTCCCAGAAGTCGCCGCCCACCTCGGCGTCGCGGGTGCCGGGAACGTAACGGACCGCGATGTCGAGCCCGTCGATACGTGGCGCCTCCGTAGGGAGCAGGCTGGTCTGCAGGGTGTGAGAGGTCGCCCTGACCTCGTCGTACCGCCGCTCCTTCGCGATGACCTGCGCGACCTGGCGGGCGAGCTGTTCGGCCAGCGCCACGTCGTCCGGGCTGATCCTTCGCCCCGACGGACCGGTCACCACCGTCAAACAGCCGAGCACCTCGTCCCTGGTGATCAAGGGCACGCACATGAACCCGCTGACGCCCAGTGTTCGGATGATCTCCAGGTGGCGCTCGTCACGGGTGAACCGGCGCCAATCGTCGTCGGTGACGTCGCGACCCCACACCGCATGGCGACCCGTCATGGCGCGCACGCTGGGGTGCGATCCGGTCGGGTCAGGCGGATATCCGCGCCGCAACTCGTCGATCAGGTCCGCGTGCACCGGGTCGTTGTGCGCGGCCGCCATCCGCACCAGCTCGCGACGCTCGGTGACCACGTCGATCAAACAGATGTCGCCCAACGACGGCACGGCGACGGCGGCAAGCGCGCGCAAGGTCTCCCGAAATCCGCTGGCGTCCATGATCACGGTGGCCGCGTCCAGCAAGAACCGCTGCGCTCGCTGCGCGGTCGCCAACTGGCCGAGCAACGCGTCGCGCGCCATGGTCGACCCTGCCCGCAACACCACGGCGACGGCGAACTCGCCAAAGTGGAGCTGCTCGTCGAACCGGGCCAGCGTGAGCTCCACCGGCGTCGTCCGACCGTCGGCGCGCAGAATCGCGATCGGCGTCGGGCTGGCCGGGCCGCCTTCCCACGCGTTGTCCCAAGCCGACTTGTACGCGGAGACGGCGCCCTCCGCGACCAGCTCCACCATCGGCCGCCCGACCAGGTCGTCGGCGCCGGCGGCGCCCAACAGCTGAGCCGCCGACGGGTTGACCGCGCGCACCAAGCCGGCCGAGTCGACGAGGAGCACCGCGTCGCCCAGCAGGTCGATCACGCTCTGCACGGGATGACCGTACCCGGAATGCGCTGCTTAGGTCGGTGAACCCAAGGTGTCTCGGCAGTGACACTCCAACAACTCGAGTTGGCGGCGCACCGCGACGGGCAGCGGGCGACGGCCACGCAAAACCCACGGCAGACCGCGGGCGGCGTCGGCGAGCACAGCGCGCCGGACCCCCTGCCGCCGCGCCTCGTCCCACACCCGCGCGGCCTGCCGCATCAGCAGTCCGGCCGGGTAGCGCAGCAACCCAACCCACAACCGGTTGCGCAGTGTCAAGACCCGTCGCCGCGCGTCGTCGCGGTTGGCGCTTGGGTGATGGTGCACGACGACGGCCGGCGCGTAGCGCAACTCCCAGCCGCGAGCCGCCAGGTCCAGCGCCACCAACTCCTCCTCCCCGCCGACGAAGAACCGCTCGTCGAAGCCGCCCACCGCGGTGAAGGCGGCGCTGCGGACCACACACGCCCCCGCGAGGAAGCCGAGCACCGGGTAGCCGGCGAAGTCGTCGCCCGGGCCGAGCGGGCTGCGCGCCATCCCCGCGCACACCTGGTCGACCCGTTGTTCTCGTCCGACCAGCACCCGGCCGCACACCACCGCCACCCGCGGCGCGGTGTCGAGCATGGCGACCGCCGCCTCCAGGGAGCCGGCCGCCCACCAGGTGTCGTCGTCGCAAAACGCGACGTAAGGGGTGGGCGCCGCCGCGACCCCGACATTGCGACCCGCGCCGCCGACGTTGCGCGCCAAGGTGATCAGCCGGACGCCCGGGAAACGGGTCGTAACCATGCCCGCCGTGTGGTCGGTGCTCGCGTTGTCGATGACCACGATGTCGGGCGCGCCTGCGAGGCCGCCGGGCCGCCCGCCCGCGCGCGTCGCGACGAGGTGGTCGAGGGTGACCGCAAGCTCGTCGCGTCGGTTGTGGGTGAGCACGACGACGGTCAGCCGGCGCAGCGGCTCGGGTCCCGATCCCACACGCGGCGGGTACCCAGCGCAGCCTCATCCGAACGGCGCGGTCGTCGTCCATTAGGCGCAGCGCTCGGCGCGCAGATGGGCGCTGCCCGGCGGGAACGGCCGCCCGACAATGAAAGGCATGAGCCTTCCCCAGCAGCTTCCCGGGCGGCTGCCGGAGAGACGACGTCTTGGTGATCTGCTGGTCGAGAACGGCCTGCTCACCCGCGCGGAATTGCGCGAGGCGCTCGCCGAGCAAGAAAACCCGGACGACGGCAAGCGGCGTCGCCTCGGCCAGGTGGTGATCGAGAAGGGGTTTCTCACCGAGCGGCAGCTCGCGGTGGCGCTCGCCGACCTGCTCGGCTTGGAACTGGTCGATCTGGCCGCCCACAACCTCGAGCTGGGCGTCGCCCGGATGCTCCCGCGCCAGGTGGCCGAGCGCAACCGGATGCTGGTGATCGGCCGCACCGGCCCGACCGGTCAGGGCGTCAAAGTCGCCACGTCGGATCCGACGAACGTCGTGGCGCTCGACGACGTCCGGCTGTACACCGGCGCGACCGCCCTGTCGCTGGTGGTGTGCACCGACTCGCAGTTGCGCGACCAACTCGCCCGCGCGTGGGCGCTGACCGACGACCGAGCCGAGCTGTCGGTGCTCGAGGACCACGACGACGCCGACGACGCGGAACAGCGAGCGGCCGCCGACGACGCCTCGCAGGCCCCCACCGTGCGCCTCGCCAGCGGAATCGTCGCGGAGGCGGTGCGGCTGGCCGCGAGTGACATCCATGTCGAGCCACAAGCGGACGGGCTGCGCATCCGTTACCGGGTCGACGGCTTGCTGCGCGACGTGATGCGGGTGCCGAGATCGGCCGCGGCCGCCTTGGTCAGCCGGTTGAAAATCGTCTCCGGTCTCGACATCGCCGAACGCCGGCTACCGCAAGACGGTCGGACCCGCCTGAACATCGACGGCGTCTTCGTCGACGCGCGGGTGAGCACGATGCCGTCGGTGCACGGCGAGAAGGTGGTGATCCGGCTGCTGGCCAGCGGCGGGCGGGTGCCGCCGGTGTCGAAAGTCGGGCTGGACGAATCGCAACTGGAGACACTGCTCACCGGAACCCTCGCCGCGCAAGGGCTCGTCCTCATCACCGGCCCAACCGGCTCGGGCAAGACGCACACGTTGTACTCGGTGCTGTCACATGTCGCGACGTCCGACAAGAACGTGGTGACCCTGGAAGACCCGGTGGAGATTCAGCTGCCGGGCATCACGCAGGTGCAGATCAACGACCGCGTCGGCCTGTCCTTCAGCAACGGGCTGCGGTCGGTGTTGCGCCAAGACCCCGACATCGTCCTTGTGGGCGAGGTGCGCGACGGCGAAACCGCCGAGCTGGCCCTGCGGGCGTCCCTGACCGGCCACCTGGTGCTGACGACGCTGCACACCAACGACGCGGTCGCGGCGCTGACCCGGCTGGTCGACATGGGCGTCGAACCGTTTCTGGTCGCGTCGTCACTCACGCTGGTGGTCGCTCAACGGCTGGTCCGCAAACCGTGCGAGAACTGCGCCGCGCCCTACCGGCCGAGCGCGAAGGTCTTGCAGTTGCTCGGTCTGACCGACGACGACATCCGCGGCGCCACGCCGATTCGCGGGCGCGGCTGCGAGGACTGCGGGAACACCGGTTTTCGCGGCAGGACAGGGATTTTCGAGGTGTTGCCGATCACCGCCAGCATGCGCGCCGTGCTGTTGCGCACGCCCACCGAGGCGGCCGTGCGGGCGGCCGCGCGAGCGGCGGGCATGACGACGTTGCGGGCGGCCGGACTCGCCCGCGCCCGACGTGGCGAGACCACGTTCGAGGAGGTGTTGCGGGTCACCCAGGTCGACGTCGCCGGCGGGCGGCGGTGCACCGCCTGCGACCGCGCGCTCGCCGACGACATGGTGGCCTGCCCGTGGTGCGCGGCGACGGTCGACCGCGGCCACTGCCCAAGTTGCGCGCGGCCGCTGGAGACCGGCTGGAAGATCTGCCCGTGGTGTCGCAGCAGCGCCGGTCAGCCGTCCGGCGACGGCGACCACCTCCCGAGCCCACCGCGCCTCCCGCGGCTGCTGATCGTGGGCGACGAGGCGGGATTCCGCGACGTGGTCGCGGCCGCCGTCGGCGACGAGATGGCCGTCGACACGGCGGCGACCGGCGACCTCGCCCTGAGTCAGCTGTGGGAAAGCGACTACGACGCGGTGGTCATCCAGGACACGCTGGCCGATGTGGCCGGCACCGAACTGCTGCGCACCCTGCGCTCGGCGACCCGCACCGCCTCCTTGCCCGCGCTGCTGGTCAGCGAGATCGGCGACCCGACGGATCGCGACGACGTCGACGCGCGGCTGCGCGAACTCGTCCAGCGCGCCCCGCTCGCCCCGCGCGATCCGGGCGTCCCCGTCGCGCCGCCGACGCCCGCGCGCGAACGCCGCAGGTCACGTCGACAACCGGGCAAGTAGCTCGCCTAGCGCGGCGAGCTCCTCGGCTTGGAATCGGTCGACGAAATGCCGCCGCACGCCGTCGAGGTGCACCCGCGAGGCGCGCCGCAACCGCTCGACACCCTCGTCGGTCGCGACCGCGTACAACCCGCGCGCGTCGTCCAGGCACGGTTCGCGGCGCACCAATCCCTCGCGCTCCAACCGGTCGACCAGCCGGGTCAAGCCGCTGCGCGACAACAGCACGCGGTCGGCCAACTCGGTCATGCGCAAACGCCGAAGCGGCGCCTCGGTGAGTTGGACCAACACGTCGTACGACGCGAGCGGCAGCTCGCCCGCCGCGACCAGCTCGCTTTCCAGCCGCCGGACGACGTGCGCGTGCGCCCGCAAGAAGCCGCGCCAGGCCGCGAGCTGTTCGGAGGAGGGGCGGCCGGTCGGCGCTTGCTGCACGGTCACCTCGGCATCGTAAAGGCGAGGCGTGAGCCCGGCGCAACACCGGACGGCGTTCGCCCGCGGCGCGGCGTCGGGCGGCGGGCGCCCGCCGCGTAACATCGAGGCGTGGACTCGTCAGCCCGCCCGACGCAAGACGACGTCACCGCTGCGCTCGCGACGGTGCAAGACCCCGACATCCACCGCCCGATCACCGAGCTGAACATGGTCGAAAGCGTCGAGATCGACGACGCCGGCAAGGTGACCGTCGCGGTGTTGCTCACCGTGCCGGGTTGCCCGCTCAAAGACCGCATCCGCAGCGACGTCGTCAACGCGGTGGCCAAGGTGCCGGGCGTGACCGCCGTCGACGTGCGGCTGGGTTACATGTCCGACGAGCAGCGCGCGGCGTTGAAAGAGCAGCTGCGCGGGGCCGGCGGGCCGGAGAAGACGATTCCGTTCAACGAGCCCACCTCGCTGACCCAGGTGTACGCGATCGCGTCCGGCAAGGGCGGCGTCGGCAAGTCGTCTGTCACGGTCAACCTGGCCGCCGCGCTCGCCCAGCGCGGGCTCGCGGTCGGGCTGCTCGACGCGGACATCTACGGCCACTCCGTGCCGCGCATGCTCGGCCTCGGCTCGGAGGCACGGCCGACCCAGGTCGCCGGCATGATCATGCCGCCCACCGCCGCGTCCGGGGTGCGGGTCATCTCCATCGGCATGTTCATCGAGGGGAACACGCCGGTCGCCTGGCGCGGGACGATGCTGCACCGGGCGCTGAACCAGTTCCTCACCGACGTGTATTGGGGCGACCTCGACGTGCTGCTCGTCGACCTGCCGCCGGGCACCGGCGACATCGCGATCTCGTTGGCGCAGTTCTTACCCAGCTCCGAGATCATCGTGGTGACCACGCCGCAGCTGGCCGCGGCCGAGGTGGCCGAGCGGGCCGGCACGATCGCGGTCCAGACCCGGCAGCGCATCGCCGGCGTCATCGAGAACATGGCCTGGCTGCCGTGCCCGCACTGCGGGGAGCGGGTCGAGGTGTTCGGATCCGGCGGCGGCGAGACCGTGGTGGGCGCGCTGACTCGCACGTTCGGCGTCGACGTCCCGTTGTTGGGCCAGATACCGCTCGACCCGCGGATCGTCGCCGGTGGCGACGCAGGCGAGCCGTTCGTGCTCGCTCACCCGGACGCGCCGGCGGCCGCGGCCTTGACGAAGATCAGCGATTCGCTCGCGACTCGCGAGCGGGGACTCGTCGGCCGGCCGCTTCGACTCAGCCCGCTGGGCAGCGGCTAAAGCCTGCAGGCTAAGGCCGGCGGTAGACCACCGACAGCGCCGCGTTGGCGAACGGCCGGCTGGTCAACGGCGTTGGGACGACCCCGAGGCGCACCGGCACGGTCTGCGCGAACGCGGTGCCGGACGTCGTAGCGGCGCCGGTCGTCGAAGGGGTGGGCGAAGGCCCGACCCGCGACGGCGCCCCGGCGCCAGCGGACCCGGCCAGCACGGAGCCACCGCTGCCGAGCCCCACGACGACGGACGCGGCGATCCCGGCTGCCGCCACGTAGCGACCGCGGCGGCCGCTGCCTGGGGTCGGGCCCGGGCTCGTGCCTGGGTTCGGGCCCGGGTTCGGGAGTGGCGCCGGGCGGCTCGACGGAGGCTGCTGCGGCGAGGCAGGCAGTCGCAGCAACGAGTCGAGCAGCCCGGCTGGCATGGCTTGCAACGTGGGCGACCCGGCGGCGAGTCGCACCCGCGCCTTCACCCGGCGCTGCTGGTCGACGTCCGCCCGGCAGGCGGGGCAACCGGCGACGTGCGCGAGCGCCCGCAACCGGACGTCGATCGGCAGGTCGACCCACGTGCCGCTCTCGTCGTCGGCGAGCACGGTGGACAGGTCGCCCAGATGGTTCATGAAGCAGCGAATCCCGGCGTCGAGATTCCTGGCGCGATCCGCGACCGGGTGATGGTCCGCGGTTGCGGCGCGCGGTGCGCGAGCGCCTCCCGCAGGTGGGCCCGGCCGCGGTGGATGCGACTGCGCACGGTGCCGAGCTTGATGCCCAGCACGTCGGCGATCTCCTCGTAGGACAGCCCTTCGATGTCGCACAACACGACCGCGGCGCGAAACTCCGGGGCGAGCGCGTCGAGCGCGCGCTGGACGTCGTCGTCCCAATGCCGGTCGTCATAGGCCTGGGAGGGCGTGGGCTCGCGGCCGGCGAGCCGCTCCGGCGCGTCGTCGGACAGCGCCTCGAAGCGGATGCGCGCCTTGCGCCGCATGTTGTCGAGGAACAGGTTCGTCGTGATCCGGTGCAGCCAGCCCTCGAAGGTGCCCGGCGTGTACGACGAGAGCGAGCGGAACACCCGCACGAACACGTCTTGGGTGAGGTCTTCGGCGTCGTGCGCGTTGCCGGTGAGCCGGTAGGCGAGCCGATACACCCGCGGGCCGTGCGTGCGAACCACGTCGTCCCACGCGGGCGGCTGCCATGGCGCGGCGTCCGGCGCCGACGGGGGCTCCAGGAGATCGGTCATCAGGGCGGCACCTCCATGCGTTATGCGCATTTTGAAACCCGTTCCTGAGGTTTTCCTGATGACCTGATCACGCTCGAGGTGTCGAACGCGTCACGGCTTGCGCCAGTTCCCCTCGGCGTTAGGCTGGCGGCCGATCAACCGCGAGGTCTGATCGCCCGGAAGGAGGCCGGCCATCTCCGGATTGCAGGCGACGTGGCAGTACACCGAGGAGTTCATCGGGACGGACGACGCGCTGCGCGCGGCCGCGGCGCGCGGCGGCGAGCTCGGGGCCGTGCCCATCATGCCAGGAGGCGGGGCCGCGTTGCGCTTCCTCGCCGCCACGCTGGACGCGCGCTCGGTGGTCGAGATCGGCACCGGCTGCGGCGTGTCGGGGATCTGGCTGCTGCGCGGCATGCACCCGCAGGGCGTGCTGACCTCGGTCGACGCCGAGGCGGAGCATCAACGGCTGGCCAAGCAGGCGTACGCCGACGCCGGCTTCGCGCCGGCCCGCACCCGGCTGATCTGCGGCGCCGCGCTGGACGTGTTGCCGCGGCTGACGGACGGCGCCTACGACCTGGTCTTTTGCGACGCGGACAAGACCGAGTACGGCGAATACCTCGAGCAGGCGGTGCGGCTGCTGCGGGTCGGCGGCGTGGTGGCCTTCGACAACGCGACCTGGCACGACAAGGTCGCCGATCCCGCCCAGCGCGACCCGTCAACCATCGCGGTGCGCCAGCTCGGCAAGGCGGTGCGCGACGATCCCCGTCTGACGGCCACCTTGCTGCCGGTCGGCGACGGCCTGCTGGTCGCGGTCAAGAAGACCGACTAGGGCCGCTGGCCAGGAGCCGACGTCCCCGGCGGCTGCGCGGTCGCCGGCGGCTGCGCGGTGGCCAGCAGGCTCGCGTAGTCGGCGAAGGTCAACGGGCTCGACGACAGCACGCCGCTGACCAACGGCACCGCGGTCAGCGTGCCGTCGATGCTGAACAACACCGACTCGGTGCCCGGGTAGGACACCGCGGTCAGCACCACCTGGGCCGAGGCGAGCACCTCGCCGGCGCCGCGGATCTCGCCGAAGCTCGCGCTCAGGTCGATGATCGCCAAGGGTCCCTGGATGGTGATCTTGTTCAGTGTCGGCGAGGTGTTGATCGCCGTCGTCAGGCCCGCCCCTGACTCCGCCTCGGTGGGCCCGGCGAGCAAGGTCTGGATCAAGGAGGTGAGCGTCGCGGTCTGATTGCGCGAGCGATGCACCGCGACCAGCCGTTTCGTCTTGTCGTCGACCAAGTAGATCGACGACGCGAGAGAGCTGCTGGCGATCGAGGGTGACGACGGCGCGCCGGCGTTCGACGGCTCGGGCGACGACGGGGCGACACTGGACGGCGGGGCGAAGCTGCCCAGCGGGGCCGACAACACCGACGGCACGTCGCCGCTGGGAATCACCACGGCCCGCTGCTGCCCCCCGACACCACAGCCCACGACCGCCAGGCCGAGCAGCGCCGCGATGAACAAGCGAAGTCGCGTCACGAGTCCTCCGCGTCGCTGGTCGGCAGCTCGATCACGAATCGCGCGCCACCACCGGGCCGCTCCTCGACGAACACCCGGCCCTTGTGCATCGCGACGTGCTCGGCAACCAGGGCGAGGCCCAATCCGACACCGGTTCCGGGTGCGCGCCGGCCGGCGCCTCCGCGGGAGAACCGCTCGAAGACCCGCTCCCGGTCGGCCGGCGGCACGCCCGGCCCGGCGTCGTCCACCTCGAACCGGACGCCGAACGGCGAGCGACCCAGGCCGAGCCGAACCGCGCCGCCGGCGTAGCGGTCGGCGTTTTGGGCCAGGTTGGTGAACGCGCGCTCGAGGCGGCGCTTGTCGATGCGCAGGATGGCGCCGTCGGCGTCCGGGGCGATGTCCACGCACACCCCCGGATACCCGATGGCGGCGACGCGGCGCACGAACTCGCCGGCGAACACGTCGTCCAAGACCAGGTTCGTGGCGCCGGCGTCCGCGCGCGAGATCTCCAGCAGGTCCTCGACGAGACGCTGGAATCCGGTCACCTCCGCCGTCATGAGCTCGAGGGCTTGCCGCTGCGCGTCGGTCCACCCGCTGGTGTTGCGCGCCAACACGACGAGCGAGGTGGCGAGCGTGGTCAGCGGGGATCGCAGCTCGTGGCTGATGTCCGAGGCGAACCGCGCGTCGCGCGCGATCCGGGTCTGCACCGCGTCGACCATCGCGTTGAAGGCGCCGGCCAGCTTGGCGAGGTCGGGGTCTTCGGCCACCCGCAGCCGGGTGTCGAGGTGGCCGCTCGCGATGTCGCCGGCCGCCAGCGCGACGTCGCGGACCGGCTGCAACGCCCGACGGCTCGCCCACATGCCGAGCATCGCGCCGGCGACCGTGGTCACGAGCGCAGCGAACGCGAGCGAGGCCGACAAGATGCGCAACGTGGAGTCGAGCTCTCGCAGCGAGAAGACCTGGAAGTAGACCGCATCGACCTGCTTCAACGGCACGGCCACCGCGATCTGGGTGGCGCCGCGGTAATCGAACCGCTGCATCGCCGCCGACCCCGCTTTGCCTTTCGCGACGATGTCGGCGGGCAACCGGTGGTAGTCGAGCCCGACGGAGCTGCCGAACCACTGCTCGCGCCGGAAGACCAGCGCGTCCGACTCGGTGCCGGTGGGCAGGGTGCCGAGGAACGTGGTGATGTCCGCGTTGACCGACCGCAGGTCGGAGCGGACGAGTCCGGCGTTGGCGAACGTCTGCCGCTTCGCCGACGTCTCGCGCTCGCTGAGCAGGTACTTGCGGGCCAGGCCGAACGCGAGCGCCGCCATCACCGCCGCCAAGACGAGCGCGCCGACGCTGTACACCAGCGTGACACGAGACCGCAGGCCCAACCGCCGGCGGCGAAAGGGCCAGCTCACGGCTGCAGCTTGTAGCCCAGCCCGCGCACCGTCACCAGCAGCTCGGGCTGGCCGGGGTCGGGCTCGATCTTGGTCCGCAGCCGCCGCACGTGGACGTCGACGATGCGGCCGTCGCCGAAGTAGTCATAGCTCCAGACCTTCTCCAGCAGCAGCTCGCGGCTGAAGACCCGCTGCGGCGCCGACGCCAGCTCGCACAGCAGCCGGAACTCGGTGCGGGTCAGGTGGATCTCCGTGCCGTCGCGCATCACCACGCCTTCGTCGGGCCGGATCTCCAAGCCGCCGACGTGGATGACCTCGGACGTGGCCGAGGTGGGCCGGCTACGCCTGCGCAGCGCGCGAATTCGGGCCGAGAGCTCTTTCATCTCGAACGGCTTGGTGACGTAGTCGTCGGCGCCCGCCTCCAAGCCGGCGACCACGTCGTGCGTGTCCGTGCGCGCGGTGACCATGATGATCGGGACGTCGCTGGTGCGCCGCAGCTGGCGGGTGCACTCGAAACCGTCGATGTCGGGCAGCATCAAATCAACGAGGACGACGTCGGCGCCGTCGGAGCTGAACAGCCGCAGGCCGTCTTCGGCCCGCTCCGCCTCGGCGACCTCGTGGCCCTCGTCTTGCAGGGCCAACCGCATCGACGTCCGGATGCGGTCGTCATCTTCGATGAGCAAGATGCGCGACACGCGCCAAATATGCCATGACGGCGGGCGGCCCACCCGGCCCGCCGACGACCCCCCGCATTCGTCATCCAATCGCAAAGAAATGCGAGGCGGTTGGACACATTCGTCTTGCATGCTCGCTGGTACGGAGGAAGCCAGCGGAAGGGTGACGAGCAGATGTACCAAGCCGACAGCATGGGCGCGCAAAGCGTCTTCCGATTCGATCTTGAACGGGAACCGAACCGGCTCGTCGTCCGCCTCTGGGGAGAACTTGACATCGCGAACGCCCGCCGGCTGCGCGAGGCGTTCGGGGCGCTCGGCGACGGCGACGAGCAGGAGCTGCTCGTCGACCTAGCGGAGGTGCCCTTCATCGACTCGACCTGCCTGGCCGTGCTGGTCTGGGCGGGCAACCGCTGTCGCGAGCAGGGCCGGCAGCTGGTCCTGCGGGCCCCTACCCGCGCCGTTGTCTCGGCGCTCGCGGCGAGTGGGCTGTTGCGCTCGTTCCGTTACGACGCCTCCAGTCTGGACAGCGCGAAGCCATGGCCCACGCGGTTGCCCGCTCCCGCCAGCCCGCGCCCGCGGCTGGCCCAGGTCACCCGGCTCGGCCCGCTCGGCGGCGTGACCACCAGCTAGCAGCCGTCAGGCGCGCAACCCGCGCAGCGGGTCGGCCGACCCGGCGAGCCAGTGCAGCAGCAACCGGACGCCGTATCCGGTGGGTCCTTTGACCACCTCGTGTTCGTCGGCCTCTGCCCGGCCGACGCCGGCGATGTCGAGATGGGCCCACCGGGCGGGTCCGGCGAACTCGCGCAAGAACAGCGCGGCGACGATCGCGCCGCCGCGGTAGTCCCGGCCGCCGATCGCGACGTTTGACACGTCGGCGACGGTGGAGTCGAGCGCGTCTCGGTAGTCCTCGACGAACGGCATCGGCCAGATTCCCTCGCCGCTGACCTCGCCCGCCGCGACCAGCGCCGCCCGCAGCCGGTCGTCCGCGCAGAACAACCCGGCGTGCCGCTTCCCGAGCCCGCTGCTGATCGCGCCGGTCAAGGTGGCCAGGTCGATGACGACGTCCGGCTCGAGGCGGCTCTCGGCGTACGCCAGCGCGTCGGCGAGGACGAGCCGGCCCTCGGCGTCGGTGTTGAGCACCTCGACCGTCTTGCCGCCGAATTGCGTGATGACGTCGCTCGGCCGCTGGGCCGAGCCCGACGGCATGTTCTCGGCGGCCGGGACCAATCCGGTGACCCGCACCCGCACCCCGAGGTCGCGCAACGCCGACATGGTGGCGATCACCGCGCCGCCACCGGCCATGTCGGTCTTCATGGCGACCATGCCCGCGGTCGGCTTCAGCGACAGCCCGCCCGAGTCGAACGTGATGCCCTTGCCGACCAGCACCACGTGCCCCGGCACAGGGTCGTCGGGCGTGTACTCGAGCTCGATGAGCCGCGGCGGATGAGCCGAGCCCATGCCGACCGCGACGACGCCGCCGAAGCCCTCAGCGGCCAGCTGGCGCTCATCGCGAACGTTGATCTTCAGTCCGGACTTGCGGGCGACCGAGCGCGCCTGCTGGGCCAGCCATTGCGGCGTTTTGGTGGACGACGGCGTGAACGCGAGGTCGCGGGCCAGCATCGCCGCGGTCGCGGTGATCACACCGGCCCGCAACGCCTCGGACGACGTGGCGCGGGCGATCACCGAGATCGACGTCAGCGCCGGTGGTTTCGGATTGTTGGTGACCTTGAAGCGGTACCCGCCGAGCAACAGCCCTTCGGTGATCGCCCGCACCTGCGCCGCCGAAGCGTTGGCCGGCAGCGCCACCGCCGCGCGCTCGACCGATTTGATCCGGCGGGCGATCGCCGCCCCCGCGCGTCGGAAGTCGCGCGGCGTGCCGGCCCCCACACCCGCGGCGATCAACACTCGATCGCCGGTGGGGACCACGACGACGTCGCCGGGGTTGCCGTTGACCTTGTCTCTCGTGATCGAGGCGGACACCGCCGCTAGCGCCGAGTCAGGGATGCCGGCCGCGCGCAGGTGAGCGCCGACGCGGGCGTCCAGCGTCGCGCCGGCGCCGCCGGACGACGCGGTGACGGCCAGCGCGACCGCGTCCGTCGGCGCCGCGGCGCGCAGCTCGATCGCCGGAGGCACCGCTGGTGTCAGCCGACGACGTTCTTGAGGGCGTCGCCCAAGGCGGCCGCCTCATCGGCGGACAGCTCGACGACGAGTCGGCCCCCGCCCTCGAGCGGGACGCGCATGACGATGCCACGGCCCTCCTTGGTGACCTCGAGCGGACCGTCGCCCGTCCGCGGCTTCATCGCCGCCATGCGCACACCCCTTTCCGGTTCGCACTGCTTCCATGATTATCGCGTGTGGCAAAGGTCGTGGTGAAACCGGCGGGTGAGATGAACCCGGAAGGAGGCGCCGTGAGCGTCGATGTCGAGCGTTCAGGGGCCGTCACGACGGTCGTGATCGCGACTCCTCAAGGGGCGCTGGACCGCGCGGCGAAGGAGCGGCTGCGCGATGTCCTCGACGCCGCCGCCGAAGACCCGTCGGTGCGCGCGGTCGTGCTCACCGGCGCCGGCTCGATCTTTTGCGTCGGTCAAGACCTGCGTGAGCACGCGAGCGCGCTGGCCCGCGACGCCACCGCGGCGTGGGACACCGTGCGGGAGCACTACAACCCCATCGCGACCGCGCTGGCCACCATGCCGAAGCCGGTGATCGCCGCGGTCAACGGGACGGCGGCCGGGGCCGGCGCGTCGTTCGCGTTCGCCTGCGACCTGCGACTGATGGCAAGCGGCGCCGCCTTCCACCTGGCCTTCGGCGGCGTCGGGCTGTCGGTCGACTCAGGCATGTCCTGGACGCTGCCCCGCCTCGTCGGCTACGGGCGCGCGCTGGAGCTGGTGCTGTCGCCACGGCCCATCACCGCGTCGTCCGCGCTCGAGCTCGGCCTGGCGCATGAAGTGGTCGCGGACGACGCGCTGCGGGCGCGCGCGGCGGAGGTGGCCGCGCGCCTGGCGGCCGGCCCGACCATCGGCTTCGGAGCGGCCAAGCAGGCGCTGGCCTATTCGACCGCGCACAGCCTTGGCGACGCGCTGGAGGTCGAGGCGGCGATGCAGACGCTCGCCGGGACGACGCAGGACCACGCGAACGCGGTGCGCGCGTTCCTCGCGAAGGAGCAGCCGCGCTTCGAGGGCCGCTGACGGTGGCCCTCAGGGGCAGTTCGACCGGGCGACGCAGTCGCGCAGATGGTCGTTGACCATGCCGGTGGCCTGCATGTGCGCGTACGCCGTCGTCGGCCCGACGAAGCGGAACCCCTTGCTCTTCAGCGCTTTCGCCATCGCCGTCGACTCCGGGGTCAGCGCGGGCACGTCGGCGATCGTGCGCGGCGCCTTGCGTCGTCCGGTTGGAGCGAACGACCAGACCAGCGCCGACAGACCCTCGGACAGCTCGGCGGCGGCCCGCGCGTTGGCGATCGCCGCCTCGATCTTGGCCCGGTTGCGGATGATGCCCGGATCGGCGAGCAGCCGTTCGACGTCGCGCGAGCCGAAGCGCGCGACCTTCTCGATGGAAAAGCCGGCGAACGCCGCGCGGAAGTTCTCCCGCTTGCGCAAGATGGTGATCCACGAAAGCCCAGACTGGAACGCCTCCAGCACGATGCGCTCGAAGACGGCGTCGTCGCCGCGCACCTCCCGGCCCCACTCGTTGTCGTGGTAGTCGACGTACTCCGGGGCGGAGTGCGCCCAATCGCAGCGGAGGAGTCCGTCAGGTCCGACGCTCATCGCCCTCGACCAGTTTCGCCAGGCGGCGCAACGAGATTCGCAGGAACATCGCGGCAACCGGCCGAACCGCCAGCCAACCGACGTCGCCCAGGAGCCCGAACGGCACCCGCACCCACTCCGACCACACGACACGTGAACCGGACGGCGTCGACTCGACCTCGAACGCGCCGGCGCCCCTGACGATCCGGCCCATGTGCGCCACCTCGCAGCGCGCCACCGGCGCGGGCGGCGGCTGCCACCCGGTCACGGTCATGGGGTCCTTGAACGCGACCGGTCCGATGCCGGTGACGCCGACGATGCCGGCGCCCAGGCCGTGCTCGTCCTCGGTCGTCGACTCCACCTTGGTGAGCAACATCCACCGCTCGTGGGTCGGCCAGTCGACGAGCTTGTCCCACACCGCCTGCGGCGGCGCGGCGACATCAACGCGGGCGACGACTTCAGCCATGGCGCACCGGCGCTACAGCGCGGCGTTCGGGTCGGCGGGGTCGTGCGACTCCGACGCCGCCGGCTCCGGCTGCGGCTCGAAGGTCGGGCCGCCGGTGGCGAGCACCTGCTCCTCCTGCGGCGCGGACTCGTACGGTCGCCCGGTGAGCTGCTCGATCCGCGCGTCGCGCTCGGCGATCTCGCCCGCGAGGCGGTCGAGCGCGTCGTCGACCTCGCTCATGCGGTAGCCGCGAAACGCGATGCTGAAGCGCAGCTGGGCGACGTCGTCGGCCCGCACGGTGCGGCCCTCGGGCAGCCGCCGGCCGGGCCAGTCGGGCGCGAAATGAGTGATAGAACCGCCATAGCCCATGGCGACCGCCGCGACGACGAAGACGACCGCGGCGGCGACGACGATCTCGAGGACGAGCACGCCACGATGGTATGGCCTGAATCCACCCACCTGGAGGTCCCGTGAATTTCCGGCTCGGCTCCCGCGAGTTCGGCGACCACGAGTTCGCCGTGATGGCGATCGTGAACCGCACCCCCGACTCGTTCTTCGACCAGGGCGCGACCTTCGACATCGGCCCGGCGCTGGAGCGCGTCGACCAGGTGATCGCCGAGGGCGCCGACATCGTCGACATCGGCGGGGTGAAGGCAGGACCGGGACCTGAGGTCGACGAGGCGGAGGAGATCCGCCGGGTGGCCGAGTTCGTCGCGCTGGTTCGCCGTCGCCACCCCGGTGTGGTCATCAGCGTCGACACCTGGCGCGCGTCGGTCGGCCGGGCCGTTGTGGCGGCGGGCGCCGACCTGTTGAACGACGCGTGGGGCGGCTACGACCCCGACTTGGCGGTGGTCGC
>DASVDW010000197.1:0-3565 GCA_036380925.1 Acidothermaceae bacterium | reverse complement strand
CATGGGCGCGGCTGGTCGAGCCTGGGTGGAACACGAGTGGACCTGGGACGCGACGGCAGCGGCGCTAGCAGAGATGCTGAGCTGAATCGCTCACGCGACAGCTAGTTTTGTGTCGTCGTCACTCGGTTGGTTGTTGTTGGGACGTCTTGACTGGTGGAGCGTCCAGATAACCGCGACAGCGACAGCGATAACGGCTGTGGCGATCCAACCGGCGGTTTGCGCGGCGCCGATGTGACGAGCAAGATCGAACGGCATATACGTCCGCCACGGCGAAAGGTTGGTCCCGCCCGGCACCCAGTTGATGACAGCGCCAAACGCGTGCAAAGTGACGCTCAATGCGGCTAGAGCGGCAAAGGCGACTCGGCGACAAAGCGTCTTCGCGGTCCACTCTCGCCAACCCAAGACCAACAGCGGCGCGCACAGTGTGAGGGTCTCGAGTGTCGTGCGATAAGAGTAGAAGCCGTCGCCACCCCAGAAGCGGATGCCCCACAGTTGT
Source organism: Acidothermaceae bacterium (assembly GCA_036380925.1). Lineage (GTDB taxonomy): Bacteria > Actinomycetota > Actinomycetes > Acidothermales > Acidothermaceae > JAICLV01. Next base: position 3,069 of record DASVDW010000197.1, on the reverse strand, counting down.
AACGCGAGGTAGGCGAGTCCCGCGATGGCGGCCGAACGCACCCATTCCGGCGCGCTGGCCCACGCGCGCTGCAATCCAGGCAGTAGCAACAGCAGGGCCGGTGTCATCACAAGCAAGCCGCGCTCCGGCGACACCAAGTCACCGAGAACACCGGTGACCAGCGCCTCGAACTTGTGCCCCGATGCGGCGACCGGTTGGTCGTAGCCGCCGAAGATTGTCCACTCGTGCCACAGCGACCTGTTATACGCGAGCAGTACGGCGGCGCCAGCCGCGCAACCGATGCCAATAAGCAGCGGGCGCAAGGTCTTGTGACGTACGAGGGCGAAGGCGCAAATGACGACCGCCACAATGCCGAGGTGCGGCCGGATCAGGATCGCGAATCCGGCAGGTGCGCCAGCGAGCAACCACTGCCTGCGGGATGCGGACAGCACCGTGAGGAGAACCGCCGCCTGGGCGGGACCATGCGTCCACAGTTGATCAGCTGAGACGGTCCATGTGCCGGTCGCGAACCCAAGCAGGAGCGCGACAAGAACGGCGGCTCGGCGCGACACGAGCCGTGCTGCGAGGACGTAAACGATGGCAATCGCAATTGCCGACGCCAGCGCGGCCGCGAAGGCTCCGGGATAGATGGCGGGGTACCCGCCGCCGCCCAGTAGAGCGTAGAACGGCGTCGCCCAAAAGATCACTCCGGGCAGCCGGTTTGTGACATAGCGACCGTGTGACTCGAAGATCCACGCGTAGTGCTGCGAGAACGCGTCTAGCGTCGCGTTACCGTGATGCGCCAACTGCCAGGCCGCGACGGCAGCGGCTCGGGTGTCATTGTTGAGCGGGTCGTGATACTGGGCGGTCGCTCCGAACACCGCGAACGCGAACACACCCACCAGAAAGGCGTCAAACCAAACCGGCCGACTTGAGGCGGGTCTGCCTAATGACACTGCGACGTGTCGCTCGACATCGCGGAACCGATCTTCCCGCATGAGTCGGAGTACGACTTGTGGACAACAGTGCCAAGGGTGACGATCACCAAGACGACCACGGCTGCGATCGCACTCACGATGAGCGCGTACTCGACGGCCGACGCGCCCTCGTCACGGTCGCGTCGGCACCTTTTCATGGCCATCTCGCTATGCCACTACCTTTGTTGGGGCGTCACTTGCATGCGGCGGTGGTGGTGTTACTCCCGTTGCTGCTGATGCCGTTACACGTCTTGTTGAACTTGTCCTTCACCAGGCCACCGAGGGCGAACACGACGACCACGATGACCGCGGCGATAGCGGCGACCAGCAGTCCGTATTCGACGGCGGAGGCTCCCTCGTCGTTCTTGTGATGCCGGCGGACGTTCCGCACGAAGGCGATCATCTCTTCCGAACCTCCGAAGCCCTAAGTGCCTCGCTGGGCGAAGACCACCCAGCGTTTTGAGCTTCGGCTATGCGCGACCCGGAATGTATCGGACTCCCGGTCGGACATAGCGTGCGGATGGGGGATAGCACGCGTAGCCAATTCGGACTATAGTCCCCGATCTACTCGGCCGATTTGATCAGGCCTAGCCGCATCGCCGACATCAGCGCCTGCGCCCGATTGCCCGCGCCCAGCTTCTCGTACAGCTTCGAGATGTGCGTCTTGGTCGTCGACTCGCTGATGAACAGCTGGCGGGCGATCGCGGCCACCCCAAGCCCGTCGGCGAGCAGTTGGAGCACCTCGCGCTCCCGCGGACTCAGCTGCGGCCCGGACGGCGTGAGCCGCCGCCGCATCGCGTCCGCCAGGTCGCTCGCGGAGAACGACCGAGGCGAGACCACCGCGTGCCGCGCGGCCGAGACGACGTCCTCGGCCGGGGCGTCTTTCGACACGAACGCCGACGCGCCCGCCTCCAACGCGCCGAACAGCTGCTCGTCGCCGGCATACATGGTCAAGACCACGATGCCGATGTCGTCGTTTTGCTCGCGCAGCATGCGCGCGACGTCCAAGCCGTTGCCGTCTGGGAGCCGCACGTCGACGACGACGACGTCCGGCGAGTGCTCCTTCGCCGCCGAGACGGCCTCAGCGACCGACCCGGCCTCCGCCACGACGGTGAAATCCTCGGTGCGCTCGAACGCCCGGCGCAGACCCTGCCGGATGAGCTCGTGGTCGTCAACGAGCAGCACGTTCGCGGCCATCGCGGCTCCCTTCATTCGCGTCGGACGTTACCCCGTCGGCCGTCTCGTCGCCGGTCACGACGTTAGCGTCACGCGGGCGAGATCGCCGTTCGCCAAGCCGGACGTCGACGAAAGTGCCGCGCGGATCACGTTGTCCGACTTCCAAGACGCCACCAAGCCGGTCGGCCCGCTCGCGCATCACCTCAAGCCCGAAACTGTCGATTCGCTTCGTGCCAAGCCCGCGGCCGTCGTCCTCGACCCGCAGATGGGCGAACGGCGGATCGACGTGGCAGGTCACCCACAAATGCTCAGCGCTGGCGTGTTTTCGGGCGTTGGTGATGGCCTCTTGGGCGATGCGCAACAGCTCGGCCTCAACGGTGATCGGCAGCCGGTCGGGCGCCTCGTCGAGGATGAGGTGCACGGAAAACGACGCGCCCGCGCTGACCTGCCTGATGTAGTCGGAGAGCGCGTTGCCCAGGCTGATCTGCGCCTGCACCTCGCTGCGCAGGTCGAAGATCGACAGCCGCAGCTCGCCGACCATCCTGGTCACCTCGCGCCGCAATGCGCGAAAGACCTCGGCCCGCTCCTCGTCGCGCGCCTCGGCCACCAAATCGTCGATGGCGTAGCCGAGGGACGCCAGCTCCTGCGCGATCCCGTCGTGGATTTCGCGGGCGAGCCGCCGACGCTCCTCCGACGTCGCGATAGTGCGGACCTCGCCGAACAGCAGCGCGGTCTCCAGCCGCAGCGCCGCCTCGTTGACGAGCTCGACCGCGGCGGTGAGCTGGGCCGCCTCGAGCGGCGACACCGGCAGGCCGCGGGCGGCCGACACCGCGGGATCGGACTCAACCGCGACGAGCCCGAACGTCCGGTCGCCCATCCGCAGCGGCAGCACCACGTGCTGCGCGACGTCCGCGCGCGCGTCGTCCGGGATCGGCTG
>DASVDW010000196.1:0-10321 GCA_036380925.1 Acidothermaceae bacterium | reverse complement strand
AACCCCGACGAGGTCGTCGCCGTTGGCGCGAGCCTGCAGGCCGGCGTGCTCAAGGGCGAGGTCAAGGACGTCCTGCTGCTCGACGTCACACCGCTTTCACTCGGTATCGAGACAAAGGGCGGCGTGTTCACCAAGCTCATCGAGCGCAACACCACGATCCCGACCAAGCGCTCGGAGACCTTCACCACGGCTGACGACAACCAGCCGAGCGTGCAGATCCAGGTCTACCAAGGCGAGCGCGAAATGGCCGCCTACAACAAGAAGCTCGGCATGTTCGAGCTCACCGGCCTGCCGCCCGCGCCGCGAGGTGTCCCGCAGATCGAGGTCACCTTCGACATCGACGCGAACGGCATCGTGCACGTGTCGGCGAAGGACCTCGGCACCGGCAAGGAGCAGTCGATGACCATCACCGGCGGCTCGGCGCTGCCGAAGGATGACATCGAGCGGATGATGCGCGACGCTGAAGCGCACGCCGAGGAAGACCGTCGTCGGCGCGAAGAGGCCGAAGTGCGCAACCAGGCCGAGTCGCTGGTGTACCAGACCGAGAAGCTGCTCCGCGAGAACCCGGAGACCGTGCCCGCGGCGGAGAAGGAGTCGGTCGAGCAAGCGATCGCGAACCTGAAGAAGTCGCTCGAAGGCGGCGACATCGACGCCATCAAGAGCGGCACCGAGCAGCTGGCCGCCGAGGCGCAGAAGCTCGGGACCGCGATGTACGCCAACGCGCAGGGGGCGCAGGCCGGGGGAGGCGCGACGTCGAGCGGTGGCGACACCGGCGCGTCCCAGTCAGCGGACGACGAGGTGGTCGACGCCGAGATCGTCGACGAAGGAGAGAAGTGAGCGACGAGGCAAATGCGGAGACAAAGTGACTGAACCGCGGGAGGAGCCGATCATCCGCGATAAGCGACGGATCCATTTCGACCCCACCAAGGGCGCCACGCCCGAGCCTGCTTCGGCGGGCTCGGGCGCAGGCTCGGCCTCCGGCGCGAGCCGCAACGAGCCGGCGGGCCCGAGCGGCGACGTCGGCTCGGTCGAGCTTTCCCAGCTGCGCACCGAAGTCGCGGAGCGCACGGCCGACCTGCAGCGCGTGCAGGCCGAGTACGCCAACTACCGCAAGCGGGTCGATCGCGACCGCGCCGCGGTCCGCGACTTCGCGGTGGCAGAGGCGCTCGCGGCGTTGCTGCCGGTGCTCGACGACATCGGCAGAGCGCGCGAGCACGGCGAGCTCGAGGGTGGTTTCAAGCAGGTCGCCGAATCACTCGAGGCCACCGTCGCCAAGCTCGGACTCGTCAAGTTCGGCGAGCCCGGCGACCCGTTCGACCCCACCCACCACGACGCGCTGATGCATTCGTACTCGGACGACGTCAGCGAGCCGACGGCGGTGCAAATCCTGCAGCCTGGCTACAGCTACGCCGGCCGAATCGTGCGGCCCGCCCGCGTGGCGGTCGCCGAGCCGACCGCGCAGTTGAGCGAAAGTGAAGTCGGATCGGACGACGTTGCGCCGCCGTCCGAATGAGAAAACGACGCGGAAGGGAGGGACGCCGTGAGCACTCGTGACTACATCGAGAAGGACTACTACAAGTCTCTCGGCGTCCCGAAGAACGCGACCGCGCCCGAGATCAAGAAGGCGTACCGCAAGCTGGCCCGGCAGTACCACCCCGACGCCAACAAGAGCGACGCCAAGGCCGAGGAGAAGTTCAAGGAGATCTCCGAGGCCTACGACGTGCTGTCCGACGACAAGCGCCGCAAAGAGTACGACGAGGCGCGCTCGCTGTTCGGGGGCGGCGGATTTCGAGTGCCCGGCGGCATGGGCGGCGGGGGCGGGCAGGGCGGCTTCAGCTTCGACCTCGGCGACATCCTGGGCAACGCGCGAACCGGCGGAGCCAACGCGGCTGGCGGCATCGGCGACCTGCTCGGTGGCCTGTTCGGCGGCGGCCGCCGTTCGACCGCCCAGCAACCGCGGCGCGGCGCCGACGTCGAGACCGAGGCCACGATCAGCTTCGAGGACGCCGTCAACGGCGTGACGGTCCCCCTGCGAACGGCCAGCCAACAGCCGTGCGCCGCGTGCCGCGGCACCGGAGCCAAGGCGGGCACGATGCCCAGGGTGTGCCCCACCTGCAGCGGCACCGGCGTGACCTCGCGGGGCGCCGGCGGGTTCGCGTTCTCCGAGCCGTGCCGCGACTGCCGCGGTCGCGGCCTGATCGTCGACGACCCCTGCCCGGTCTGCCACGGCAGCGGTCGAGCGATGAGCGAGCGCACGATGCAGGTGCGCATCCCAGCCGGTGTCGAGGACGGCCAGCGAATTCGCCTGAAGGGCAAGGGTTCTCCGGGCGAGCGCGGCGGCGTGGCCGGCGACCTGCTGGTGCTCGTGCACGTCAAACCACACGGCCTCTTCGGGCGCTCTGGCGGCAACCTCACCATCACGTTGCCGGTCACCTTCCCCGAGGCCGCCCTCGGAGCTGAGGTGAAGGTGCCGACGCTCGACGGCAAGTCCGTCACGTTGAAGCTGCCCGCGGGCACCACGAACGGTCGGGTGTTGCGGGTGCGTGGCAGGGGCGTCACCCGCAAGGACGGCACGAAGGGCGACCTGCTCGTCACGGTGGAGGTCGCGGTGCCGCGGAAAGTGTCAGGTCCGGCCAAGGAGGCGCTCGAGGCATACCGCGCGGCCACCGCGGGTGAGAACCCGCGCGCCCACCTGAACGCTGGCGCGGCTGGAGGGTAGGCGAGCGATGTACGACGACGACACCCCGGTTTTCGTCATCTCGGTGGCGGCCCAGTTGTCCGGCCTGCACCCGCAAACGCTGCGCGCCTACGACCGCCTCGGTCTCGTGTCACCCGACCGCGCGGTGGGTCGCGGCCGCCGCTACTCGCCGCGCGACATCGCGCAGCTGCGGCAGGTGCAACGGCTTTCGCAGGAGGAGGGCATCAACCTCGCCGGCATCAAGCGGATCCTCGACTTGGAAAACCAAGTCGAGGCCCTGCAAAGACGGCTGGCAGAGGCGCTCGACGAGCTCGACGCGATGAGCGCGGTCATCACCCAACGGGTTGCGGAGGCGCATGCCTCGCACCGGCGCGACCTGGTGCCGATCCGGCAGTCCTTCGCCTGGCAGTCGACGGAGCTGCCTGCGTCCTCCGCGAACCTGCCGGACGCCCGCGCGGCCCGCTCTGACTAGCGGGTCACCGCCCGGTCGACGCGGTGGCGCCCGTCGTCGACGCGGTGGCGCAGGGATCACCAACCGCCGCGAACGGTGGATGAGAACCGAGCGGGGCAACGTTATGTCAAGTGCAATCCCGCACCTGGTGCGGGGTGGCGCGCCACCGCGCAACGAAGAAGGATCGAGGGCATGGACACCTACAAGCTGACGACCAAGAGCCAGGAGGCGGTCGCTGAGGCGATCCGGCGGGCCGCCGCGGAGGGTCATCCGCACGTCGAGGCGGCGCATCTGCTGCTCGCGCTGCTCGCCCAGCCTGACGGCACCGCGGGGCCGCTGCTCGAAGCGGTCGGCGCCTCGCCCGCCGCGGTGCGTTCCGAAACCGAGGAGATCGCCTCCCGGCTGCCGCGCGCGTCAGGCGCCACGGTCGCCGCGCCCGGGCTTGACCGTCAGTCGATGCAGGTGCTCACCGCCGCGTCGCGGCGCGCGTCCGCCTTGGACGACGAGTACGTCTCGACCGAGCACCTGTTGGTCGGGCTCGCCGAAGAGGGCGGCGAGATCGCCGCATTGCTGCGTCGCCACGGCGCCACGCCCGAGGCATTGCTCGGCGCCTTCGAGAAGGTGCGCGGCAGCGCGCGGGTGACCTCACCCGACCCCGAATCCACCTATCAGGCCTTGGAGAAGTACGGCGTCGATTTGACCGAGCGGGCGCGCGCGGGCGAGCTCGACCCGATCGTCGGGCGAGACACCGAGATCCGCCGCGTGGTGCAGGTGCTGTCGCGTCGCACCAAGAACAACCCGGTGCTCATCGGCGAACCTGGCGTTGGCAAGACCGCGGTGGTCGAAGGGCTGGCGCAGCGCATCGTGGCCGGCGACGTGCCGGAGTCCTTGCGCGGCAAGCGGTTGGTCGCCCTCGACCTCGGCGCGATGATCGCCGGCGCCAAGTACCGCGGTGAGTTCGAGGAGCGGCTAAAGGCCGTGTTGAACGAGATCAAGAGCGCCGAGGGCCAGGTCGTCACTTTCATCGACGAGCTGCACACCGTCGTGGGCGCCGGCGCGGCCGAAGGCGCGATGGACGCCGGCAACATGCTCAAGCCGATGCTCGCCCGCGGCGAGTTGCGGCTGGTCGGCGCGACGACGCTCGACGAGTATCGCGAGCGCATCGAGAAAGACCCCGCGCTCGAGCGGCGGTTCCAGCCGGTGCTCGTCGGCGAGCCGTCGGTCGAAGACACCATCGGCATCCTGCGCGGGCTGAAGTCGCGCTACGAGGCGCACCACAAGGTGCAAATCGCGGACGCCGCCCTCGTGGCCGCAGCGACGTTGTCCGACCGCTACATCACCGGCCGGTTCTTGCCCGACAAGGCGATCGACCTGATCGACGAGTCGGCGTCGCGGTTGCGGATGGAAATCGACTCCTGGCCGGTCGAGATCGACGAGTTGCGTCGAGCGGTCGACCGCATGCGGATGGAAGAGATGGCGCTGTCGCGCGAAGACGACCCCGCTTCGCTCGAGCGGCTGGAGAGACTGCGCCGCGAGCTCGCCGATCGGCAGGAGTCGCTCAACGCGATGGTGGCCCGATGGGAGAAGGAGAAGTCCGGGCTCAACCGGGTTGGGGAGTTGAAGCAGCAGCTCGACGACCTGCGCAGCCAGGCGGAGCGCGCGCAGCGCGACGGTGACTTCGAGACCGCGTCCCGGTTGATGTACGCCGAAATCCCCGCGCTGGAGGGGCAACTCGCGTCGGCGTCGGCCTCGGCGGACGACGGCGGCACGCCGATGGTGAAAGAGGAAGTCGGCCCGGACGACGTCGCGGACGTGGTGTCGTCGTGGACCGGCATCCCCGCGGGACGGCTGCTTGAAGGTGAGACCGGCAAGCTGCTGCACATGGAAGAGGCGCTCGGCAAGCGGCTCATCGGGCAACAGCGCGCGGTCACCGCCGTCTCGGACGCGGTGCGCCGGGCGCGCGCGGGCGTCTCCGACCCCGACCGGCCCACCGGTTCGTTCCTGTTCCTCGGTCCGACCGGTGTCGGCAAGACCGAGCTCGCCAAGGCGCTCGCCGACTTCCTGTTCGACGACGAGCGCGCCATCGTGCGCGTCGACATGAGCGAGTACTCCGAGAAGCACTCGGTGGCCCGGCTTGTCGGCGCCCCGCCCGGATACGTCGGCTACGAGGAGGGTGGTCAGCTCACCGAGGCGGTTCGCCGTCGTCCGTACTGCGTCGTGTTGCTCGACGAGGTTGAGAAGGCGCACGTCGAAGTGTTCGACATTTTGCTGCAGGTCTTGGACGACGGTCGGTTGACCGACGGCCAGGGTCGCACGGTCGACTTCCGCAACACGATCCTCATCTTGACCTCAAACCTCGGTTCGATGTACCTCGTCGACCCGACGCTGGACGACGACGCGCGGCGCGACGCCGTGATGGGTGTGGTTCGCGCGACGTTCAAGCCGGAGTTCTTGAACCGGCTCGACGACGTCATCTTGTTCGACGCGCTCGGCACCGAGGAGCTGACCCAAATCGTCGATCTGCAGATCGCGCGGTTGCAGCAGCGACTCGCCGACCGGCGGATCTCGCTCGATGTGACACCGGCAGCCAGGGAGTGGCTGGCGCTGACCGGCTTCGACCCGCTGTATGGTGCGCGTCCGTTGCGGCGGCTGGTGCAGGCGTCGATCGGTGACAAGCTGGCGAAGGCCTTGCTGGCCGGGGAAATCCACGACGGCGACACCGCGATCGTCGACCTGCCGGCGTCAAAGGACTCGCTTGAGGTGCGTGCCGCCTAAGTCGCTTCGCCGACCGCGTCGGCGGTCGCCGACGTCAAATCTGGGTGAACGTCGAACGCGGTGTCGAGCCCGGTGACGCGCAATAGTCGCAACGTGGTCGGCGCCGCGGTCGCAAGCCGAAGTCGGCCTTCGGCGAGTCGGACGACGCGCTGCGTGGAGATCAGCACGCTCAGGCCGGAACTGTCGATGAAGGGCACATCGGAAAGATCGATGATCAAACTGGTGTGCCCTTCGGAAACGGCGTCCGAGCAGGCGTTCCGCAAGGTCGGCGCCGTCTCGACGTCGAGTTCGCCGTGCACGTGGAGCACATACCAGTCGCCAAGCTGTTCCGCGACGACCGTGATCGGCGGTTCGGTCATTCTGCTCTCCCATTCCAGTCGAGGCAGACGACGACCGCGTCATCGTCGAGTTCAACGCCACGATGGTGCTGGTGCATCGCGGCGATCAGGTGACGCACGGTTTCCTGCGCCGACAACAATCGGCTAGAACTGACCGCGGCGGCCAACGCGACATCGCCGAACGGGTCGTGTGCAGGTGCGGCGTGCACTCCATCGCTGACGACGATCAGTCGGTCACCGGGAGCCAGCTCGAGCACCTGTTCGCGGTACCTGGTCTCTTCGAACATGCCCAAGGGCAGCTGCGCGTCGAGTTGGATCGTGTTGACGTGCCCTGAACGCACGCGAAGGAGCTTCGGCGAACCGGCGTCGACGACCGTCATGCGCGCGGTTGCGACATCGAGCCGCATTAGCAACGCCGCGACATAGCTCTTACCGGTGTAGTGCGCGTAGAGCGCTTGGTCGGCGAGGCTCGCCTGATCGGCGATCGTGACCGCAGCACGGCGAGCATTCCGCAACGCGGCCATGCACAGTGTCATCGCCATCGCGGCCGGCACGCCACGGTTGACTCCATCGCATACCGCGAGTGTGAGGTGGTCGGGCTCGAAAGCCCAATCGAACGCATCCCCGGCGACCGAGTAGGCAGGCTCGAGCAGACCGGCGACCGAGTACTCCTTCGCGACGTGCGCTGTCGCCGGCAACAACCCCCATTGCATCTCGGCGGCGACGGTCAGTGCTCTCGCTCGCCGTGCGCGTTCGAAGTGGTCGGTCAACCCGTCGGCCAGCGCAATCTCGTGCGCGAGCGCCTCGCCGACGTCGGCAATCGTGTCGACATCAGCATCGGTGACACCGGGTGGTGTCGAAACTTCCAGGACGCCGAGGCGATGCCCGCGATGCGTTAGGGGAACGCCGACGGTCCGGTGGGCGCCGTCGCCGTTGACTTGCACCCGATCCGCGGCGAACACCCGGCCGTGCCAACTGTCCTGAACCAACACATGGTCATGCGCACCGTCGACGTCGTCGACAGAACACAGACTTGACTGCCGATATTCGGCAACCCAAAGCCGCGCGTGCCAATCGCGTTGCGCAAGCACCTCGCGCAACGCGACGAACACCATTGCTGGCGGCGCCTCCTGCATGATCCGCACAGCTTGCGGATAACTCAGTTCCATTGAGATTGCCCATTCGCCGTTGGCCGGAAGGGCACGCTCGTGTCACAGTGAGAAGGATGACTGCCACCGTGCGAGCCACCCGCGCGCCCTCGGACGAAGTGGAAGCGATCCACGACGCCGCCGAACGCTTGGTCGCGCTCTGGACCCGAGCTTACGAATCGGCCGAAGGCCGAGTGTCGCCCTCCCAGTTGCGTACCCTTCTCGCCATCGATCGATGCGAACCGATCACGGTGACTGCTCTCGCAGGCGAGCTTGAGGCGATGGTGTCGTCGGTGACCCGGCTGTGTGACCGATTGGTGGCAGCCGGTTACGTCGATCGCGGCAACAGCCCCACCTCGCGCCGCGAGGTGATGATCACCCTCACCAAGGCCGGCCGCCGGCTGCTCGACGAAATCCGCGCCCACCGGCTCGGCGAGCTGGCTGCGGTGCTGCGCCGTGTGCCCGCTCGCGACAGGGCAGCGTTGTTGACGGGTCTGACCGCGTTCGGCGACGCAGACGGAGGACCGCGGTCGCGCAGGTCGTGACACTGGGGGCACCTCCGTATTATGTTGTCGCACGACAAGCGTTGTCGACTGCCCCCGGCAAACGGTGAGGTGAACTCGTGTTCGCCGCTGAATCCGCCGGACGACCGCAAGGTCGCCGGGCGGCGGCTGCGCTCGGCGCGTCTGAGTGAGGCGCGGACCGCGGCTCATGCCGGAGCGGTGTTGCCGCCGACGCGGTTGCGGCAGCTTGAGCGCGACCTGGAACTGCTCAGGCGCTTTCCGGAGAATCGGCGCGGCGCCGACGGGCTCGACTGGTTCGACTGGCCCACCACCTAGGCCGCTTCGCCGAGCGGGCCCCTTTTACCCACCGAGTGAAGGGTTTGAACCGCAACCCTTCACTCGGCGCTAAGAGGGGGTGCGGGTGCCCGGGTCGGGAAACACCACGTCTTGCGCGTACGGCGGGTCGGCGCCGGGCCGGGTGCACGCCAACGCCGAGACCTGCGCCGCGTACCGCAAGGCAGTCTCCAACTGCGGCTCACTCAGTCGTGCGAGTGCCTCGACGTCGAGACGCCCCTGCTGCTCAAGGGAGTGCAGCAACCCAGCCGTGAAGGTGTCACCGGCGCCGATCGTGTCGACGACTTCGACGGGCACGCTTGGCACCGCGACCGATAGGCCATCAGCGCCGAAGGCTCGAGCCCCGTCGGCGCCGCTCGTCAGCACAACCAACAACGGTCCCTGCGTCACCCACTCGAGCGCGACATCGGCAGCCGACCGGGCGGGATACAGCCAGCCCAAGTCGTCCGCGCTCACTTTGACGATGTGCGCGACGCCGAGCCAGCGCTCGACCACATCGCGGTACTCGCGGGCGTCGGGGCACATGACCGGGCGCACGTTCGGGTCGATGGAGATGACGCGTCGGGCCCGTTCGCGGACCAGTATCGCCTCAATCACCGCACCGCCAGGACGGCCGACCAACCCCATCGAGCCGGCGTGGATCGCCGTCACCTCGGCGCCGAGCAGCGTCGGCAGCTCCCTTTCCTGCCATTGCCAGTCGGCGGTGCCGTCGATGTGAAATGTGTAGCGGGCGCCACCGTGCTCGTCGAGATTGACGATGGCCAGGGTCGTCGGCTCGCTCGCGTTCGGCGCCCACCGCAGGTCGACGTTGTTGTCGACGAACCGCTTTCGCAGCTGCGCGCCGAAGGCGTCGTCCGAAATGCGGGCGAGCATTGACACCGGCGTGCCGAGCCGGGCGAGCGCGACAGCGGTGTTCGCCGGTCCGCCGCCGGACAGCGCGCGCCACAGCTCGCCGCCCGCGGGCACCAGGTCGATTAACGCCTCACCGCAGACGACGATCACGCCGATCCTCCAGGTCTTGTGTTGACAGCGCCGCGACGCACGCCTCATAGTCACCAGCGATGCCCATGTTGTCGAGGCGCCTCATGCGGGGCGCCACCGAGGTCGGCGCGTGAAGCCGGTCGCGCTGCCGCCGAACCAGCCCCGCCAGTTCTACCGCGGCGGGCAGGCGATCGCCGCATTCCGGGCCGGAAACGCCGGTGCGACGGGCGACTTCGGCCCGGAGGACTGGGTGGCGTCGGCCACCACGCTGTTCGGGCAGGACGCCGGTCTGTCGACGTTGCCCGACGGCGCCACGTTGCGCGACGCGATCGCGGCTGACCCGGTGGCATACCTGGGGGCGGCGCACGCCGCCGTGTACGGCACCAGCCCGGCGTTGCTGGTGAAGCTGCTCGACGCCGGCGAGCGGTTGCCGGTGCACGTGCATCCTGATCGGGCCTTCGCCCAGCGGCATCTGAACTGCCGCTTCGGGAAAACAGAGGCCTGGCTGGTCATCGGCGCCGGCGACAGCGCCGCCGTCTACGTCGGTTTCAAGGCGGACGTCGACCAGCGCGCGGTCGACGCTTGGGTGAGCTCGCAGCGCGGCGAGATGTTGCTTGAGACGCTCAACCGCATTCCGGTGCGGCGCGGCGACACGGTGTTGATCCCAGCTGGCACACCGCACGCGATTGGCGAGGGCGTGTTCGTCATCGAGTTGCAAGAGCCGACCGACTTCTCGGTGATGCTGGAGTGGGAGGGCTTCGGCTTGGCCGATCGCGCCGGCGAACAGCTCGGCTTGCCAGCCCCGCTCGCGCTCAGCTGCCTCGACCGCTCCGGCTGGAGCGACGATCGGCTGTCAACCTGCGTGAGTCGCGCGGTGATGTCCGGCGCCAGAGGTGTCCGGTCGGTGCTCCCTCAGCAGGCGGAGCCGTTCTTCCGCGCGACGCAAATCGTGTCGGACGGCGATCTGGCGTTGGAGCCGCAGTACGGCGTGCTCGTCGTCCTCGATGGCGCGGGTCAGCTGGTCGGCGACTTCGGTGACCCGCTGGAGATTCACCGCGGCGACACCGTTCTGG
>DASVDW010000195.1:0-5028 GCA_036380925.1 Acidothermaceae bacterium | reverse complement strand
GTGTGGGAAATCCGGTCTGACGACGTCGCGGGGTGTTTGCGCACCGCCCGTGGCGGGTCAAGTAGGCAGGCTTTGCTGCGACTCGGCGCAGGCAACGCGCGGGTCCGCTGGCTGACGCCCCGGGAGTGCGCGCGGCTGATGGGCGTGCCTGAGCGCTACACCTTCAACTCGGTGACCAAAAATCAGGCGCTGTTCGGCTTCGGCGACGCGGTCTGCGTTCCCGGTGTGACCTGGATCGCCCGCCATTACCTGCTTGCGCTGTTGTCGTCCCGCGCGGTCACGGTCGGCTCCCTCGGTCGTTCGCCGCGCGGTTCGCGAACAGCCTTGGTGAGCGCCTGACGGCGGTCGGCTGTTGCCGCATTTTCGCCTGTGCCGGTCTTGACGGGAACCTCGCAAAAGCGACACCGTCGGAAACGTGAAAGGGGAGCCGAGCTGCCCACGCTGCGGCGGCGCGCTGCGCGCGCCTGGGTTGTGGTCGAGCGCTTGGCAGTGCGACGCGCACGGGCCGGTGCCGCCGCTCCAGCCGGCGGCGCGCCCCGGCCCGGAGTGTCTGGAATCGGAGCGCGCGTTGGCCGCCCGCGGTTCCATTCCGTTGTGGATCCCGTGGCCGTTGCCAGCGGGCTGGGTCGTCACCGGTGTCGCGCACGCGGGCGACGAACGCAGTGGTGCGGTCGCGACCGTCGTCGGGTGCTCAGGGCCGGCCCCGCTTGGCGGAGTGGCCGACCTGTTGCTCGTCGCCGAGACGCCGGGCGTCGGGTTGGCCGCGCGGTTGGCCGGTCTGCCCGGCCCTGACCCCGGAGACGGGTTCGACGCGGGACCGGCGCACGCCAAGGTCGACGCGGCCGGTCATCCGACGCCGCTGTGGAACATCGACGCCGGGCCGGACGTCGCGGTCTATGTCGGCGAGGCGAAGGCGGCCTGGATGTGGGCGCTGCTGTGGCCGGCCGCCGCGGGAGTGCTGCTGCTGGAGAACCTCGGGCTGCACGACCTGGTCGCCCGGTCGGTCGCCGCCGACGTCCCGTTCGGCGCGCTCATGCCCCGGCTCGCGGCGCTGCGCGCGCCGACCTGACCGTCACCGGCCCGAAAGGTGGCCTGTGGTGGTGCTTGCCGCCCGCTAACGTGGGACGGCGATGCGAATCGATCTTCACACGCACAGCGACGCCTCCGACGGCACCGACTCCCCGGCGCGGTTGGTGGCGAACGCGCGCGTTGCCAAGCTGGACGTCGTGGCGCTGACCGACCACGACACCGTGGCCGGTCACCCGGCGGCGGTGGCGGCGGTGCGCGACGACCCGGGAACCCGCGAGATCGCTCTGGTGCGCGGGGCGGAATTCTCTTGCCTGCTCAACGGGGTCAGCCTCCACTTGCTCGGCTATCTGTTCGACCCCGCGCACGCCGAGCTCGCCCGCGAGATGGCTTTGCTGCGCACCGACCGGACCCGGCGGGCGCAAGCGATGGTCGCCAAGCTCGTCGAGCTCGGGGCGCCGATCGACTGGGAGCGGGTGAGTCGCATCGCGGGCGGCGCCGCGGTCGGCCGTCCGCATGTGGCGCGGGCGCTTGTCGAGGTCGGGCTGGTTCCCGACGTCGCTGCCGCCTTCAGCGACGAGTGGATCGGCGACGGCGGGCGCGCCTATGTCGAGAAGTACTCGCTTGCCCCGCAGCGCGCGATCGAGCTGGTGAAAGCGGCTGGCGGCGTGACGGTTTTCGCGCATCCGGGCGCGGCAAAGCGTGGCGAGATCGTCGACGAGTCGGCGATCGAGGCGTTCGCCGCCGCGGGTCTCGACGGCATCGAGATCGACCACCCCGACCACGACCACGCCACTCGGGTGCGATTGCGCGACCTTGCGTCCGGACTTCGACTGCTCGTCACCGGCTCGAGCGACTACCACGGCTTCGTCAAGTCAACGCCGATCGGCGCGGAGACCACGGATCCCGCGGTGTTCGAGGAACTCATCTCACGGGCAACCGGCGCGCAGGTCGTCCGCGGATGAACGCCAGGCTGTTCGGCGAGTTCTTCGTCACCCTTCTCGTCATCATGGATCCGCCGGGGTCGGTCCCAGTTTTCCTTTCGCTGACGGGATCGCACAGCCGTCGCGCTCGCCGGCGCAGCGCCGACCTCGCGGTGGCCACCGCCTTCGTCGTCATCGTCGCGTTCGCGTTGTTCGGCCAGCAGGTGTTGGAGTACTTGCATGTCACGCTGCCCGCGTTGCAGGTGGCCGGCGGGCTGCTGTTGCTGCTGGTCGCCCTTGAGCTGCTCATGGGTTGGGACGGCCCGCCGACGGCCAAGGACGACGTGAACGTGTCGATGGTTCCGCTCGGCACGCCCCTGCTGGCCGGTCCCGGCGCCATCGCGGCCACCATCGTGTTCGCCAAGTCGGTGCATCACTTTCGAGACGGGCTCGCGCTGGCGGTGGCGATTGTCGCCGTTCACATTGTGATTTGGCTGACGCTGCGGTTCTCCACGGTCATCTTGCGAATGCTGCGGCGCAGCGGGGTCACGCTGGTCACTCGCATCGCCGGCCTGCTGCTGTCCGCGATCGCCGTGCAGCTCGCCGCCGACGGAATCCGGGCCTTCGTTGACGCGCGCTAGGCACTTGTCACTCGTCACCCGGCGCGCCGTGGCCGAGGAGTTCGCGGTCGACACCGCGACCGCGCGGATCGAGCGCGATGACACGCGCCGCAACGCGTTCACCCTCTTCTTGGACGGCGTCGAAAGCTCGCACGTCGATCTCGACGACCCGACCTACCTGGTTTTCGAGTACATGCAGTGGTTCGGCGGCGTCATCGACTGCCTGCGGCCGCCCGGCGCGCCGATCGACACCGCGCACGTCGGCGGCGCGGGCGTCACTTTGGCCCGGTTCATCGCGGCCACCCGGCCGCGGTCACGGCAGACCGTCTTCGAGATTGACGCCGCTTTGGTCGCGCTGGTGCGGGAGAAGTTGCCGCTGCCGAAATCACGCCTGCTGCGCATACGGGTGGGCGACGCGCGGCTCGGCTTGGCCTCGCTGCCCACGTCGTCCGTCGATCTCGTCGTGCGCGACGCGTTTCTTGACGCGAAGGTTCCCGAGCATCTGCGCACCGTCGAATTCGCCTTGCTGGCAAAGGAAATCATGCGGCCCGGCGGGGCCTACATGATGAACGTCGCCGACGGGGCGCCGTTTCGAAAGCTCGGCCCGGACGTCGCGGCGGTGGCCGAGGTTTTCGCCGAGCTGGCCGTCATCAGCGAGCCTCCGGTCTTTCGCGGACGACGGCACGGCAACCTCGTCGTACTCGCGTCGGATTCGCCGTTGCCGGTCGAGGCGATCGCGGCGAAGGTGGCCGCCGGCGCGGCGCCCGCCCGAGTGCGCGCCGGCGGTGAGGCGCGGGCGATGGGTCGCGGGCATCGTCCGCCGCGCGACTGACCGCCCCAGCTCGACCCTTGCCGTCGGCTACAGGTCGGGCGGAGTCCGGTCGCGTGGCTCGTGCGGCGGTCTATCAGCGCCACGGTCGACAAGATCAGGACGACGATCACCGCCACCCCGATTGGCAGCCACATGTCCACAGCGTAGATCGCGTTGATCCGCAGACGTGTGTCGCGCGCCGAGATTCGTCGGCGCAGGCGGCCAAGATTGACGACATGACCGCGACCGGTGAGCTGGAGCTCGAGGGGCTGCCCCAACGGCTGTTCTCGTGCACGCCGTCGCGGCTGACCACCTGGGTCGACTGCCCGCGGCACTACCGGATGAAGTACCTCGACCGGCCGCGGCCGACCCCGGGCCCGCCCTGGGCGCACAACAGTCTTGGCGCCAGCGTGCACAACGCGCTCGCCGGCTGGTGGCGGCTCCCGCCCAACGCGCGCACGGCCGAGGCCGCCGCCCAGCTGCTGGACGCAGGTTGGCTCGCCGAGGGATTCCGCGACGAACAGCAATCCGCGGGCTGGCGTGATCGAGCCCGCGAGATGGTCCGCCGGTACGCCGCCAGGCTGGATCCGCGCCGCGAGCCGGTCGGAGTGGAGCGCACCCTTGGCGCGCGCACCCGGCGGCTCGCGCTCTCGGGCCGCGTCGACCGGCTCGACGACCGCGACGGCGAACTGGTCGTGGTCGATTACAAGACCGGACGACGCCCGCCGACGCTCGACGACGCCCGGGGTTCGGCCGCGCTGGCGCTGTACGCGGTGGCGGCCGGCCGCACGCTGCGTCGTCCGTGCCACCTGGTCGAGCTGCACCACGTGCCGACCGGCGAGGTGGTGACCTGGCGGCACACCGACGAGTCGCTCGCGCGGCAGGTCCGGCGAGCCGAGGACGTCGCCGACGAGATCGTCGCCGCGGGCGTCGACCCGACCGCCGACACCTTCCCTGCGCGCCCTGGCGCCCAGTGCGGCTGGTGCACGTATCGCGCGCACTGCGCCGAGGGCCAGCGGGCCGCTCCCGCGCGGGAGCCGTGGGCCGCCCTCGACGAGCCCGCCGCCTCCTGAGCGGCGATCCGCAGATCTCGGCCGCTCAGGGATCGGCCGAAACAGCCGATGCAAGACGTGTCGGGACGACGTGTGCCCGCGCGGAGGAGTCAGATGGACGAGTTCGACGAGATCGTGCGCGAGTTTCTCGTGGAAAGCTACGAGAACCTCGATCAGCTCGACCGCGACCTGGTGGGCTTGGAGCAGGAGCCGGACTCTCGCGAGCTGCTGCAAAGCATCTTTCGCACCATTCACACCATCAAAGGCACCAGCGGATTCCTCGCCTTCGGCAAGCTCGAGGCGCTGACCCACGCCGGCGAGGGACTGCTCGCGAAGCTGCGCGACGGCGGCCTGGCGCTCAACCAGGAACGCACCACGGGCCTGCTTGACCTCGTCGACGCCGTGCGCGCGATCCTCGCCGCCATCGAAACGAACGGCAACGAGGGCGACCCCGACTACACCGAGCTGGTTTCCCGGTTGACCGCGCTGCAAGACGCGCCGCCGCCCGCCGACGAGATCGCGGACGACGCGAACGGCGCGCCGTCCAAGCCGCGCAAGGCGTCGAGGCGCGGCAAGCCGGCCAAGCCCGCCACGGG
>DASVDW010000194.1:0-12287 GCA_036380925.1 Acidothermaceae bacterium | reverse complement strand
TTCGAGGCGGAGGGCGAGCGCAAACGGCCCGCCGTCCAGGTCGGCGACCCGTTCGCCGAGAAGGTGCTCATCGAGTGCTGTCTCGAGATCTTCGCCGCCGACCTGGTCGCGGGCATCCAAGACCTTGGCGCCGCGGGCTTGAGCTGCGCCACGTCCGAACTCGCTTCCGCGGGCACGGGCGGGATGCGGATCGTGCTCGACGCCGTGCCGTTGCGCGACCCCACCCTCGCTCCAGAAGAGATCTTGATGAGCGAGTCCCAAGAGCGGATGTGCGCGGTCGTCGAGCCCGACAAGGTCGAGCGGTTCATGGAGATCTGCGCCAAGTGGGACGTCACGGCGACGGTCATCGGCGAGGTCACCGACACCGGGCGGTTGGAGATCTTTTGGCGCGACGCGCTGGTCGTCGACGTGCCGCCGCGCACGGTCGCGCACGAGGGGCCGGTGTACGACCGCCCGATCGCGCGCCCGGCCGACCTTGACGCGCTCAACGCGGACGACCCGAACGCGCTGCCGCGCCCGTCGTCCGGTGAGGAACTTCGGGCCACGTTGTTGCGGCTGGCGGGCTCGCCAAACCTCGCCGACAAGTCGTGGGTCACCGACCAGTACGACCGTTACGTCCTCGGCTCCACCGCCCTCGCCATGCCAGACGACGCAGGGGTGTTGCGGGTCGACGACGCCACCGATCTCGGCATCGCGCTCGCGCTTGACGGCAACGGCCGGCACGCCCGGCTCGACCCCTACGCCGGCGCGCAGCTCGCCCTCGCCGAGGCCTACCGCAACGTCGCGGCGGCCGGCGCCCGGCCACTGGCCGTCACCGATTGCCTCAACTTCGGCTCGCCCGAAGACCCGGAGGTGATGTGGCAGTTCACCGAGGCGATCCGCGGCATCGCCGACGGTTGCCTCACGTTGGGTGTTCCGGTCACCGGCGGCAACGTCAGCTTTTACAACCAGACCGGTTCCACGCCGATCAACCCGACTCCGGTCGTCGGAGTGCTCGGCGTGATCGACGACGTCGCCCGCCGTCGGTCGATCGGGTTCGGCTCGGACGACGCGGCGATCTACCTGCTCGGGGAGACCCGCGAGGAGTTCGGCGGCAGTGAGTGGGCGCATGTGGTGCACGGGCACCTGGGCGGGCGTCCGCCACGGGTCGACCTCGAGGCCGAGCGCGCGCTGGCGAATGTCCTTGTCGCCGGCGCCGACGAAGGGCTGATCGACGCGGCGCACGACCTGTCCGACGGCGGACTCGCGCAGGCGCTGGTCGAGTCCTGCCTGCGTGGGGGCCGCGGCGCGCGGATCTCGTTGCTCGCGGAGTCGGATCCGTTCGTCGCCTTGTTCTCGGAGTCCAGCGCCCGCGCCGTCGTGGCGGTGGCGCAGCCCGAAGTCGCCGCGTTCGAGCGGCTCGCGTCGACGCACGGTGTGCCGGCGCGTCGCATCGGCGTCACCGGCGGCGCCACGCTGCACGTCGACGGCCAGTTCTCGGTGACCGTCGAGGAGTTGCGCGCCGCGTCGTCCGCGGTGTTGAGCGGACTGTTCAACTAGGACTTCGGCATGCCCGCCGCGCCTCGCCGTCCAGCCTTTTCCCACGTGACCGGCGCATGCGTTCGCCAGTGGACGTCGCTGGCCGAGGTCGTCGACCAGCTTTCCGACGACGTCTTCTCAGAGCCGACCCGGCTGCCGGGTTGGCGAGTCGCCGAACTCGTGGCGCATCTGGCCGCGTGCGTCAACGCGGTGCCGCGTCGGCTCGCCGATCCAGTGCCGCACACGGAACATTCGCTGTCGCTGTCCGCGTATCTGATGGCGGCGCCAAGCGCGAGCGACGTCATCGCCCGACGCGAGGTGGACGCCGCGGAAGGGCAAAAGCCCGCTCAGCTAAAGGAGAATCTCGCCGCCGCGGTCGCCGCCCTCGCGACGTCGCTCGCCGGAACCGACGCCGACCGCGTCGTCAACACCAGGTTCGGCGTCATGCGGCTCGACGACTTTCTGGTGAGCAGGTGCGTCGAGGGCGTCGCCCACGGGCTTGACCTGGCGCAGGTGCCCGGCGTCGTCACCGTCTCCGACCTCGAGGCGTTACGGCTCACCACCCGTGCCTTTCTTGACGCCATGGTGGAGAAGGCGCCTGGCCGCTCCGTCGAGTTGCGGGTGCCCCCGATCGCCGCGGTGCAATGCGTCGAAGGCCCGCGGCACACCAGGGGAACCCCGCCGAACGTCGTCGAAACCGACCCCAACACCTGGATCGAGCTGGCCGCCGGCCGGATTCGATGGGACGACGCGGTCGCCGACGGGCGGGTGCGCGCCAGCGGCGAGCGCAGCGACCTGCGGTCGTTCCTCCCACTGCTCTGATTTCGCTTTCCACAGCGCCGGACGACGTGGCGGCGCCGACCGTCATCCATCCGGCAAGCTCGTCGCATGCCAACCAACGAGACACCTTCCGGGCTGCCGGCCACCTGGTACGACGACGTCGCGGCCGACGGCGAGCCGCTCGCCGCCGATTGGAGGCTGTGGGAGGAGCTTCGCGGTCGGCTGGTCGCGCTGTCCCGCTGTGAGTTGCTCGACATGGTGGTTGTCGGCGAGCGGTCGTGGTGGGCGCTGCTCGGCGGGCGCTCGAATCGGGCGGCGTGAGGCGCTTACAGTGGGCGCCATGGACCTTCGCGACCTTCGCCCGCCGGCCGGCGGCGTGCTCGTGATGCCGATGTCACGGGCCGAGTTCGACGCGCTGCCGGAGATCCCCCACACCGAGTGGTGGGACGGCGCGTGCGTCATGACCAGCAACACGAACCGGCACGGCCGCGTCGTCGCGTCGCTCGGCGCCATGTTGATCCATGCGATCGCCGGTCAAGAACTGAGTGTCTGCGCTGGCACCGGCTGGCGGCTGCCCGACGCCGAGTTCGGCCCCGACCTGTTGATCACCGGCCCGGCGCCTGACGACGAGCTACTCACGATCGCCCCGCTGTTGATAGTCGAAGTGTTGTCTCCCTCAACGCGGCACATCGACCTGGGCCGCAAGCGCGAGCTGTACGCGATCGGCGGCGTCGGCTGGTACTGGATCGTCGATCTCGTGCACGACCAGCTGACCGTGTTTCGCAACGTCGACGGCGAGTTGGAGCAGGTGCAGCACATCAGCAGCGGAACCACGGTCGGCCCAGTGGCGATCAAGGTCGACGTCAGCGCGCTCTGAGCAGACGATCATGAGGGCTTGCCGCGGCGTCCAATGCCTGGCCCGTACACTGAACGACGAAGTCCCGCCCCTCTCGCGCTAGGAGCTTCGCCCGTGCCCGGTGGCGACGGCCGGCTTAACCACAATCTTCTCGACGACGACTTGGGTCCGCAGGACGCATGCGGTGTGTTCGGCGTTTGGGCGCCCGGCGAAGAGGTCGCCAACCTCACCTACTTCGGCCTTTACGCCTTGCAGCATCGCGGGCAGGAGTCCGCCGGCATCGCGGTGAGCGACGGCCGCAAGATCCTGGTGTACAAAGACATGGGCCTGGTCTCGCAGGTCTTCAACGAGTCGAACCTGGCCAGTCTGCGCGGGCATGTCGCGATCGGCCACGCGCGCTACTCGACCACCGGCGCCTCGGTGTGGGAGAACGCGCAGCCCACCTTCCGGTCCACCGCGGTGGGCAGCATCGCCTTGGCGCACAACGGAAATCTCACCAACACCGGCGATCTCGCGCAGCTCGTCGAGAAGGCGCAGGCCGACAGCGGCGAGATCGCGTTCCCCCGCCGGCCGCTGCGCTCGACGTCCGACACCGACCTGGTCACCTCGCTGCTCGCGAGCCATCCGCACCGCAGTCTCGAAAGCGCCGCCCTTGACGTGCTGACCCAAATCGAGGGCGCGTTCAGCTTCGTCTTCATGGACGAGACGACGTTGTACGCGGCGCGCGACCGGCACGGCGTGCGGCCGCTCGCGCTTGGCAAGCTCGAGCGCGGTTGGGTGATCGCGAGCGAGACCGCCGCGCTCGACATCGTCGGCGCCGCGTACGTGCGGGAGATCGAGCCGGGCGAGCTCCTCGCGATCGACGAGAACGGCCCGCGCTCGACTCGGTTCGCGCCCGCGCGGCCGCGGTTTTGCACCTTCGAATTCGTTTACCTGGCAAGGCCCGACTCAACTCTTGACGGCCGCAGCGTGCACGCGGTGCGGGTCGACGTCGGGCGGCGGCTGGCGCGCGAGGCGCCGGCCGAGGCCGACCTCGTCATGCCGACGCCCGACTCCGGAACGCCGGCGGCGATCGGATACGCCGAGGAGTCCGGAATTCCTTACGCCGCAGGGCTGGTGAAGAACGCGTACGTGGGGCGCACGTTCATCCAACCGTCGCAAACCCTTCGCCAGCTGGGAATTCGGCTCAAGCTGAACCCGTTGCGCGATGTCATCAAGGGCAAGCGGCTGGTCGTCGTCGACGACTCGATCGTGCGCGGCAACACGCAGCGCGCCGTCGTCCGCATGCTCCGCGAGGCGGGCGCCACCGAAGTGCATGTGCGGATCAGCTCGCCACCGGTGAAATGGCCGTGCTTCTACGGCATCGACTTCGCCACCCGCGCCGAGCTCATCGCCAACGGCCTCTCCGTCGAGGAGATCCGCACGTCCCTGGGCGCCGACTCCCTCGCGTACGTCTCGCTCGAGGGCTTGGTCGCGGCGATCGGCCGTCCGAAGAACGCGCTGTGCCGCGCGTGTTTCGACGGCGAGTACCCCACGCCGGTGCCCGACGCGCGGCTGATGGGCCAGCAAATGGGCGAGATCACGCCGATCTCGTCGCTGGTGGCCACGCTGCCGTCCGCCGGCGCGGGGGACGCGCTCGACCGGCCATGAACGCGGGCAAGTCGACCTACGCCGCCGCGGGCGTCGACATCGACGCCGGTGAGCGGGCGGTCGAGCTGATGAAGGCGTCGGTCGCGCGGGCCACCAGACCCGAGGTGGTCGGTGGCCTCGGCGGGTTCGCCGGGCTTTTCCGGCTCGACACCGCTCGCTATCGCCGCCCGTTGCTGGCCACCTCGACCGACGGTGTCGGCACCAAGGTCGCCATCGCGCAGGCGATGGACAAGCACGACACCATCGGCATCGACCTGGTCGGCATGGTCGTCGACGACCTCGTCGTGTGCGGCGCCGAGCCGCTGTTCATGACCGACTACATCGCGTGCGGGAAAGTGCTGCCCGAGCGAATCGCCGCGATCGTCGCCGGCATCGCGGAAGGTTGCCGCCAGGCGGGTTGCGCGCTGGTGGGCGGGGAGACCGCCGAGCACCCGGGCCTGCTCAACGCCGACGAGTACGACGTCGCGGGCGCCGGCACCGGAGTGGTCGAAGAGGACGCCGTGCTCGGCCCGCACCGGGTCGAGGTCGGCGACGCGGTGATCGCGATCGCGTCGTCCGGCTTGCACTCCAACGGGTATTCGCTGGTGCGGCATGTGCTCTTCACGCTCGCCGGCTGGACCCTTGATCGGCAGGTGCCGGAGCTTGGCCGGACGTTAGGCGAGGAGCTGCTCGTCCCGACCCGCGTGTATAGCCAGGACTGCCTTGCCTTGATCAACGCGCCGGACGTCGACGTGCACGCCTTCTCGCACGTCACCGGCGGCGGGCTCGCGGCCAATCTCGACCGCGTGCTGCCCGCCGGCGTCGAGGTGTCGATCGACCGGACGACGTGGGCGCCGGCGCCGGTGTTCGGGCTGGTCGGTCGGCTCGGCGGGGTCGATCGGCTCGAGCTGGAGCGCACGCTCAACATGGGCGTGGGCATGGTCGCCATCGTGGCCCGGCCGGACGCCGATCGGGCGGTCGCCGCGCTCGCGCGACGCGGGGTGCGCGCGTGGGTCTCGGGTGAGGTGCGTGGTGGCGACGCTGGCGAAGGCGCGCCCGGTCGCACCGAACTGGTCGGTGATCACCCGGCCGGTTGACCGACCGTGAACGCGCTAGCGCCGACCGCCCGCGCGATAGGAGCGGCCGAGGTCGTCCGGGTCGTCCTCGACACCGGAGTCGTCGTCGGCTTCGTATTCGTCGTACTCGTCGTCCGAGTCGTCGAAAGCGTCGTCGCTGTCGACGCCGACCGCACCCGCGGACGACGTCGATCCGCCCACCAGCTCTTTTCGCAAGGCCTCCAGGTCAGTTCCTGCCCCGGAGTACTTCAGCTGGCGGGCGACCTTCGCCTGCTTGGCCTTGGCCCGGCCGCGCCCCATGGCTCGACCCCCTCGTCGGGGCCGCTGCCCCGCATCGGATGACTCGACTCAGTACAACTCATCGATGGCGAAACCGGTGCCGCGGTTGGCGGCGGCTCGACACACCGGCACGCCCGAGCGTGGCTCGGGACGATGCGGATACCAGGCTACCTGTTCGCCGGGCCGCCCGGCATCCCAGTCCATGGTCTCGACGCGGCGGTCACGTGCGACGATGCGAGGGTGGCGGCGCTCGGTGACACACCAGGTGATCTGCCCGGGGACTCCTCGGGCCAGGACGGGCGCGGGTCCTCCCGCCGCTTTCGCACCCCTCGCAGCAGCCGGGTCGCCGCCGCCGCGTTCCTTCGGGTGTACGAGCCGGTCAGACCGACTGCAGCCGTCCAGCGGCCGCCGCGTGGGCTGCCGCCTCCGGGCGGAGCGGAGCACGCCGCGGCGCTGCGCGCGGCGAGCGCGCTGCCGCCGCGCGTCGTCGGCGACCTTGATCTGATGTCGCCAGCCGACGACCGGACGGTCACGCCCGCGCTGCGATTGTGGCCGCCGGCCGCCGACGGCGTCCCGCGGTCGTGCCCGATCGACCTGTCATGGCGGGCCTGCCTGGCGCTGGAGGAGTTCCAGCAGACCGTTCAGCCCGAGGTGCTTCCGGCGTTTCTCCCGCCGGAGGCGGTGGCGGTCGCGTTGGCCGCGTCGAACCGGCGCGGAGTGACCGCCCATTCCCGCCACCCGCACATTCTGAGCAGCCCGTGGCACGTCCCGTTGCCGTGGCTGGTGATGTTCTCCGCCGAGGGCCGGCAAGGCAGCGCGCTGTGCTTTCGCGCCGCGATGGCCGACGCCCGGCGTGACCTCGCCAGGGCGCTCGCCACCGTGCGGCGCACGCCGTCGGATTTCTTGCCCGGGCCGCGATTGGAGGACGTCGGCCGCTGGCTCGAGGAATTCCACCCGCGGTCGATCGTCGAGTTGGATTACCAAGGGCTGGCGCCGATTGTCATCGCCGAAGAGGCGGGCGCGGCGAACTCGGTGGCGTTGACGCGCGCCGCGCTACAGGCCATTCAGAGCGGCTCGAAAGACGAGGGGCTCTCCGGCCTGACCGCGATTCGGGATCGATGGGCGACGGTGCGCGCTTTCGAACGCGCGAATTGAGGGCGCGGTCCGCGTCGCACCGGGCGCGGCGCTCCGCAGGCACTCCGCCGGCACTCCGCCGCACCTGCGTCGCACTCCGCGTCACTCTCCGCGTCCCGCCCGGGGACGCACCCCAGCGCCGTCCGGAATTTTTGTTGTTTCGCAGCGGAATTCGATGGTCGTCCGCCACGCGCCATGACGAGCGCGGCTAAACGGCCGAACCGGGACTAGTCCACCAAGATCGCAGGATGACCCGGTCGGGCCATTTCGGACATCCTGGGCTAACGGCAGTATTTAACCGTGGATTTGATGTCACGATAGGTCCACAAGAAGTGGGGGGTCGGTGCTTTGTCGGCCCTGTGTTTCGAGGTTGGCCACCCGGCCAGCCTTGGTTTTTGGGAGTTGGCAAACACCAGCTTCTGTGAGAGGCCGGCCAAAATGCCGGCCTTGCGAGGAGGAGTTCCGTGGCAAGCACCCGAACGCCCGAGGCGGAACCGCTGCTCACCCCGGCCGAGGTGGCGACGATGTTCCGGGTCGACCCGAAGACGGTCACCCGTTGGGCGAAGGCCGGCAAACTGACGTCCATCCGCACCCTGGGTGGGCATCGCCGTTATCGCGAGACTGAGGTCCGCGCGCTGCTCGGCGGAATTCCGCTACAGCGCGACGGCGACTGATCAGCGATCCCTTTGATGGCTGAAGCGCGAAGGCCCCGACCGATCAGCGGCCGGGGCCTCCTCATGTCGCCATGACGCGCGCCGTCAGCTCACCGGCCGCCGGAACCACGCCGTTGATCGAACCGTTGTCGTTGCCGACCCGTCTTCCGAAAGGGTCGTCGATCAGTTGGGCCTAGCTCAACCACTACAGTCGTCCTCGAGTGGACGACGTCGAGAAGTCGATGTCGGGTGGTTGCCGCGCGGGTTCGACCCGAATCAGGAAAGCGAGAGGTGCCGTGGCGAACGGGGCCAACGGGCGCGACGAGAGCCGACAGAAGGATCGGACGTCGAGCAAGTACGCGGCCAAGAAGGCGGCGAGTGAGCGGCTGGCGGCGCAGCGCGCCGCGCAAGCGAAGGCCGAGCGGCGGCGCAACGTGTTGGTTGCCGGCGGCTCGACGCTCGGCGTCATCATCGTCGTGGTGGTCATCGTGGTGGTGGGTCTGGCCACGAAGAAGAACTCGGGCGGCGGCTCCGGCAACGCGGTCGTGGGCGCCTCGAGCGCGGTCACCGAAGGCATCAGCGCCGCGGCGACCGGCACGTTGAGCCAGTCCAACCCCGATTTCTCCACGATCTCCGGTCCGCCCACGACGATCTCCGGTGACCCGCTCACCGGCGCCGGCGGCAAGCCGCAGGTGCTCTACGTCGGCGCGGAGTATTGCCCGTACTGCGCGGCGACCCGCTGGCCGCTGGCGGTGGCCCTCGCCCGCTTCGGCACGTTCGACAACCTGAAGACCACCCACTCGGCTGACAACGACGTCGACCCGCACACACCGACGTTGTCATTCCACGGTTCCAGCTACACCAGCCAGTACGTCGACTTCGTCGGCGTCGAGCAGGAGGATGGCGCGCGCAAGCCGCTGGAGACCGCGACCAGCGCGCAAACCAAGCTGTTCGAGAGTCTCGGCGGCGGCGCGTACCCGTTCATCGACTTCGGCGGCAAGTGGATGCAAAAGGGCGGCTCGTTCGATCCGGGCCTGCTCAAGGGCATGACACCCGACGAGGTGGCCAAGACGCTCGCCGATCCGAGCAGCAAGCAGGGCAAGGCGGTGCAGGCCGGCGCCGACGTCTTCACCGCGATCATCTGCGACATCGACGGTGGCAAGCCGACCGACGTTTGCACGGCGCCGAGCGTGACCGCGGCGGCAAAGGCGCTCAACGGGGGCAAGTGACGACCATGCGCTTCCCGCGCTGGGCGCCGCCGATAGCGCTCATCTTGACCCTCGCCGGGGTTGGCGTGGCGATCTATCTGACCATCGCGCACTACGACACGGGTGTCTCGCTGGCGTGCTCCTCGAAGGGCGCCATCAATTGCGAGAAGGTCACCTCCAGCGCTCAATCTGAGGTGTTCGGCATCCCGGTCGCGGTGCTCGGCCTGGCCTACTTCGTCGGCATGCTGCCTCTGCAGCTGCCTGCCGCGTGGCGCAGCGCCGACCCGCGAATTCACTGGGGCCGGCTGGCCTACACCGCCGCGGGCATCTTGTTCGTCTTCTATCTGATCTACGCCGAGGCCGTGATCATCAAGGCGATCTGCCTGTGGTGCACCGCGGTGCACGTGCTGACCCTGCTGCTGTTCGTGCTCACCGGCTTCGCGACCGCGCTGTCCTACGCCGACGACTCGCCGCACAGCTCGCAGCTGGACGTCGACGAAGCCGAAGGAGCGGAGCGGTAAATCCTTCGGCCGGGCCGACTCGAGTCGATAGGCAGGTGCGCGCCGCCCGCGGCTCCCATTGCCTGCCCGCTGGGGCCCGGGCGTCGCGCGCCCTTGCCGCGAGACACCAGCCGGCGAGACACCAGCCGGCGAGACACCAGGCTGTGAGACTCAGCGGCCGATCGGAGTCATGTCGGCGTAGCGGTCACCGGACGCCGCGCCCTTGGGGGCGGCCGCGTCGATGCGTGCGAGCTCCTCGTCGTCGAGGCTGACCTCGGTGGCGTCGAGGTTCTCCTCCAGGTAGTTCATTCGCTTCGTGCCGGGGATCGGGACGATGTCGTCACCTTGCGCGAGCACCCACGCCAGGGCCAGTTGCCCGGGTGTGCAGCCTTTCGCCGTCGCGATCTCGCGCACCCGCGCGACCAGATCGAGGTTGCGCTGGAAGTTCTCACCTTGGAACCGGGGGTTGCTCCGCCGGAAGTCGTCGGGCGCGAAGTCGTCCGGCGAGCTGATCTGGCCGGTCAAGAAACCCCGACCCAGCGGGCTGTAGGCGACGAATCCGATCCCGAGCTCCCGCACGGTCGGCAACACGTCGTCCTCGGGCTCGCGACTCCACAAGCTGTACTCGGTCTGCAACGCGGTGATCGGGTGCACCGCGTGCGCGCGGCGGATGGTCGCGGGCGCCGCCTCTGACAAGCCGAGACACCGGACCTTGCCCGCCTCGACCAGCTCTTTCATCGCGCCGACGGTCTCCTCGATCGGCACCGTGGTGTCGACCCGGTGTTGGTAGTACAAGTCGATGTGGTCGACGCCGAGCCGCCGCAGCGACGCGTCGCACGCGGACCGCACGTACTCCGGCTTGCCGTTGACGCCAAGCCGAGCGCCGTCCGGGGCCCGCTCGTTTCCGAACTTCGTGGCGAGCACGACCTCGTCACGTCGTCCGGAGATCGCGCGACCGACCAGGCGCTCGTTGGTGAATGGCCCGTACATGTCCGCGGTGTCGAGGAAATTGCAGCCGCGGTCGATCGCCCGGCGGATCACCGCGATCGACTGCTCGTCGTCACCCGCGCCGTAGAACTCGCTCATGCCCATGCAGCCCAGGCCGATGGCGGAGACGGCGAGCTGGTCAGCCCCGAGCAGGCGGCTTCGCATGGCTCTCCCTAATGCCTCACTGGTGGAGCGTGCAGCACCAAATGGTGAGTTCCCAAGAGAGGCGACTGCCACGCTGCGAGAGGTGGATCGTCCCCTCGTCCATGAGCTCGCGCACCTTCTCCGACGTCGCCACGGCGTCGGGCAGTGGGAATTCCTTCTTCGCCACCGGTTCCATGGCCGCGCCGAAGACCTTGTGCGCGGCTTCGAGGATCGCGGCGTCGTCTTGGATCGTGCCGGTGGGCAGGTAGACGCGGCCACCGGGACGCAGATGCGCGGCGGCTTGCGCGAGCATCGCGACCGGCAGCTCGGCGCCGGTGCGGCCGCCGCCCTTGCCGTCGGGGAACCAGCCGGTGACCTCGGCCACCGCGTCCGGAATTCCAGAGACGTCGGCGATCAAGACGTCCGCTTGGACGCCGTCGACCGGCGTCAACAGATCGCCGGCGCGGAACTCGGTGATGTCAGAAAGGCCGACGCGTTCAGCGTTGGCTGTGGCGCACTTCACCGCGGCTTCGGAGAAGTCCGTGCCGATGACCCTGCCGGCGCCCAGCTTGGCCGCCACCAGCGACAGCACGCCGCACCCGCAGCCGGCGTCGACCACCGTCTCGCCCGGGTTCACCCGCAGCGCTTCGGCGAGGACTTTGCTCGTCGAACTCGGCACGAACACGCCAGGATCGACGAGCAGTTCAAAGGGACCCGCTGGCCCGCGCCAGACGTACTCGCGTGCGTCTTCGGTCGCCATCCGCCATCCCTTCGCAAGACTCTCGGGCGGTCAGCCCGAGACGTGATCAGCCTAGCCGTCGATCCAGCTGCCCGATCGCTTACCCTGCACGGCGTGACCGCACGCGAGCGATTCCAGCTGGCGCAGGTCGACGGGGCTCGTCCGCTGGGCCCGCCAAGGGCTGCTCATGATGGCGAAAAGTCTCTCGGCCCTATCGCCCAGGTGTTTCGCGATCATGGAATCGCGGTCAGCGCACTGAAGCGGTGAGCTCACGCACCTGCGCGTATTGCTCGCGCACCACCGGCGTCGCCGCGGCCTCGTAGGTCTGGGTCGGGCCGATCTCCCACGCGGGCGGTTCGTCGCCGCCGACCACCAGCCAGGCCGCCTGCCGCGCCGCGCCGTCGGCGACGTACTCGCCGGGCGTCGGCACCGCCACCGGCACGCCCAACACGCTCGGAGCAATCTGCCGCACCGCCTCGCTCTTCGCCCCGCCGCCGATCAGCAGCACCCGATCGACCCTCACGCCTTGCCCGACGAGTGCGTCGAGGCCGTCCGCCAGGCCGCAGAGCAACCCCTCGACCGCGGCGCGCGCGATGTGCGCCGGCGTGGAGTTGCCCAGCCGCCAACCGTGGATGGCGCCGGTGGCGTTGGGCCGGTTCGGCGTCCGCTCGCCTTCGAGATACGGGACGACGGTCAGGCCGTCGGCACCTGCGGGCGCCGAGAGGGCGAGCGTGGCGAGGGTGGCCAGATCGACGCCTAGCAGCGCGGCCGTGGCGTCGAGCAC
>DASVDW010000193.1:0-10018 GCA_036380925.1 Acidothermaceae bacterium | reverse complement strand
GACGAGCCGCAGCGCGCCTACCAGCACGCCGCTTATGCGCGTCGCATCCTGCCCCGGTTGGCCTGCGTGCGAGAAGCGGCCGGTCTTTGCGCCTACGCGGTTGGGCATTGGGCGGAGGCGCTCAACGACCTGCGCGCCTTCAAGCGGTTGACCGGGTCGGTCGAGCACTTGCCGGTGATGGCCGACTGCGAACGAGGTCTCGGCCGTCCCGAGCGCGCGCTCGCGCTCGCGACCGGCGCGGATGCCGCGCGTCTCAGCGAGGCCGCCGCGGTTGAAATGAAGATCGTGCTCGCCGGCGTGCGACGTGACCTCGGCCAAGCCGACGCGGCGGTGGTCGCACTGCAAGGGCCACAACTGCGGCGCGATCGCCGCGATCCGTGGTCGGCCCGGTTGTTCTACGCGTACGCGGACGCGTTGCTTGGCGCTGGACGTCGCGAAGAGGCCAGGGAATGGTTCGTGGCGGCTGCGTTGACTGACGACGACGACGCGACCGACGCGGTCGAGCGCGTCGAAGAGATGGACGGGCTCGAGCCGTCCGGGGCTGGCCCGCTCACCGCCGCGGAAGGCTCGACGGCGCGGGGCGAGGAGCAGTTGCTGCTCGTGTTCGAGGAGCCGCCCGAGCGCTGAGGGCGAGCTTCCACAGGCTGCCGTTTCATGCGCGTGTCAACAGCTCGTCGGCCGGCTGGGTGTCGGTCGGCTGCCCAGCTGAGAGTCTCGTCGCGTCGGTTTGCTCTTTCGGGCGCGGAGGTTTGCGGATGTCGGTCGGGTCGGTGAACGAGGTGCGGCTGGTCGGTCGGCTGTCGGGAGAGCCGGTCGTTCGGGTGCTGCCGAGTGGTGATGAGTTGACCGTGTGGCGGCTCGTTGTCGCCCGCTCCCCCGACAAGGCGGCGGCCCGGTCGCCAAGTGTCGACACCATCGACTGCGTGGCGCGTCGCCCGAGCATCCGGCGGATGGCGGTTCGCTGGTCTGCTGGCGACACGCTCGAGGTGAAGGGCGCGCTGCGCCGTCGGTTCTGGCGTGGCGCCGGCGGCCCGGCCAGCCGTTGCGAGGTCGAGGTCAGCGCGGCGAAGAGGGCGCGCGCAGTGACGGCGACGGCGGCAGTGACGGCGAGGACGCGCGAGCGTGGGCAGGTCGCCCCGGGCGGTTAGCTTTCGAAGCGGAACGCGCGCATCGCCATGCCGGAGCAAGGCTTCGGCAAGAACAGCGTCGACTTGCGGGGCATCGCCTCGCCGGCCTCGGCTACCGCGACGATGTCGGTGAGCGGCGCCGGATTCAGCAGCAGCGCGGTGCCGGCGGAGCGCCTCGCCAAGCGCAACGCCGCGACTGGATCGTGCTCGGCCTCCACTTGACCCGCGGTGTCGCTCACTGCCCACAGCTGCTCCATGAGCAACACGCTGGCGACGCTCGCGTCCAGCCGCCACCAAGCGTCGCCGTGCTCGGGCGGCCGGGCGCTGGCCAGGCGAGCGGGGTCGGGACTGCGCAGCAGCGCGAACGACTCGCCGTCGCTGATCACGTACGCGGGCCCGGCGGTGGACGCCAGCTCGCGCAGCGCCGCGGACAGGTCCGCGCCCGTCAGCGACCGGACGTCGAACACGCCCGCCGCGCGTCGCGCCGCCTCGGCCATCGGCAGCCCCGGAATTACCCGGTGGATCGCTCGGATGTCCGGCGACCCCGCGCTTTCGTCGACCAGCAAGGTGAGGCCGGCATCCCACGGTCCGGGTTGGTGACCCTGGCCGGCGAGCTCGTCACGGAGGTATCCGTAGGTCGTGTAGCGATGGTGGCCATCGGCGATCATCGCGGTGCGGCCGGCCAAGTCGGCGTCGATCTCGGCGAGCGCCGCCTCGTCGCTGATCGCCCATAACTCGTGCGTGATGGCGTCGGGCGTGCGAGCGACGGCGAGCGCCGGACCGTTGACCGTGACGGCGCAGATCCGGCTGGCTGGGCCACCTCCGCCATACAGCAGAAAGATCGGCTCGGGATTTCCGCGCATCGCGCGCATGAGCGCGAGCCGGTCTTGCACCGGGCCAGTTCGCACGTTCTCATGCGGCAGGATCACGCCCGCGTCCAGTGGCTGCCACACCACCGCGCCCAACAGCCCGCGCTGCAGCACCCGACCCTCGCGGGTTTGCTGGTAGACGTACAGCGCTGGCGTGTCGTCAACGGCGAGCACGCCTGCGGCCAACCAGTCGTCGAAGAGTTCGGCCGCGTGCGCGTACCGGTCTGCGCTGGCGTCCGCGCCGTCGTCCGCCGGGTCGGGCAAGATGATCCGGACGACGTTGTGCGGGTCGTGGGCCGCCAGGTCGCGCCGCTGCTCGTCGTCGATGACGTCGTACGGTGGACTCACCAGGTCGCCGAGATGGTCGTCGGCGGTGAAGCGGACGGCGCGGAAGGGGCGCAGCCGAAGCCGTCCGGCTGGTTGCGCGCGCCGGCCCTGCTGGGTTGGCTGGCTTGGCTGTGACGACGTCGACATTGAGTTCCCGGGAGCGCGGCGGCGGTGGTGCGCCAGATCGTAGTGGCCGGCGGCCAGTGGTCGAGTCAACGGGTGTTCGTGCCAACGGGTGCGGTGAGCGAGGTCGTGCGGCGGGCAAGGAGATCCCATGGGTGAGACGACCGATCCCGGGTCCTCCCGCGAAGGTCCGTACGACTGGTACCAGCGCGGGCTGGAGCTGCTGCGGTCGCGCAGCCCGGCCGCGGCGGAACAATTGCTCGCCCGGGCCGCGGCGGCCGAACCGCACTCGCGCAGCATCCTGGAAGCGTTGGGCCGGGCGCAGTTCCAGGCCGGGCGGTACGGTCCCGCGAAGGAGAGCTTCGCGCGCATCATCGAGTCCAACCCGGCCGATGACTACGCGCAGTTCGCCCTCGGGCTGAGCGCCGCCCGCACCGGCGATCTGCGCACCGCGGTCGAGCACCTCGCGTTGGCCGCCGCGATGCGGCCGGACGTCGCGCATTACGGTCGGGAGTTGCGCATGGCGCGCGCCCGGCTCGAAGGAGGCTCGTGACCGACGACGGTTCCCGACGAACCTGGTTGCGCGGCTGCGCGCAACCGCTCGCGACCCGCTACGACGTGGCATTGCTCGATCTCGACGGCGTCGTCTACCTCGGCCCCCAGCCGATCGCGGGCGCTGCCACGGCGCTCGCGAAGGTGCGCGAGGTCGGCATGCGGCTCGCCTTCGTCACCAACAACGCCTCGCGTGACCCGGCCACGGTCGCCGCGCATCTTTCCCGCATGGGCGTGCCCGCGACCGCCGACGAGGTGGTGACGTCCGCGCAGGCCGCCGCCTCCGTCGTCCTAGATCGGCTTGGACCTGGCGCGAGCGTGCTCGTCGTCGGCAGCCCCGCGTTGCGCGACATCGTGCGCGCCGCGGGCCTGCGCCCCGTCTTGTCAGCCGAGGACCGGCCGGCCGCTGTGGTGCAAGGGTTTTGGGCGCAACTGTGTTACGAGGACCTCGCCGCGGCGACGCTCGCCGTGCGAGGCGGGTCGTTGTGGGTGGCGACGAACGTCGACGCCACGCTGCCCAGCCCGCGCGGTTTGCTGCCCGGCAACGGCTCGTTGGTCGGCGTGGTGGCCACCGCGAGCGGGCAAAAGCCGATCGTCGCGGGCAAGCCGGAGCTGCCGTTGCACGCCGAAGGGGTGCGCCGGATGAAGGCCAACCGTCCGCTCGTCGTCGGTGATCGGCTCGACACCGACATCGAAGGCGCGAACGCCGCGGCGACGGACAGTCTGCTGGTGATGACGGGTGTCACCACCGTGACCGAGCTGTTGAACGCGCCGGCCGAGCACCGACCGACCTATCTCGCCTGCGACCTGCGCGGCCTGCTCGAACCCCACCCAGAGGTGGTCGTCGACGCGACCGGCGCGCGGTGCGGCGACTGGCTCGCCCGGCGGCGCGACGGCGCGCGCGCCGAGGTCGAGCTGATCGGCGACGGGCCGGCGTTCGACGGCCTGCGCGCCGTGCTCGCCCTGTCGTGGAGCGCGGACGACGCGGGGGAGGAGCTTCTCGACGCCGCGCGAGCCCTCGACCGCCTGGACGTCGGCTGACGACCAGGCGACGTGCCGTGACCGCGCCGGGCTACATCATGGCGCGCAGCCGGAGCATGTCGGGGAACGAGGCGTGGACCTTCAGCCGCCCGGACAACCAGGCCGAGCCGAGTGACACCTGACCGTTCGCCAGGGCCAGCAGGTCCTCGCTGGCCATCGTCAGCCGGATCTGCGCCGGAGCTTGCCCGTCGTCGTCCTCTCGAATGTCGTCGAGGACGCCGTCATGCAGGTGGCCGCGGTAGCGCCGCCCCAGGTCGGTGATCGTCGCGCTGACGCTTCGGTCGAGCCCGCCGGCATGTTCTCCGCCGTCAGCGCCAAGCCGCGCGGCGAGCGCGTGGATCGCCCGGTCGCATTCCTCAGCCGTGATCACGTGGCACCTTCCCTGCGGGCGCGGATGTCGCTGATTTCGCTGCTGTTGCTGCTCTTGACAGGCGCCCTTCGGCGGAGGCTACCGCACGCTGTGCGTCGGCGGCGCGTGCTGGCCGGCGCGGACCGGTAACGTGTTCGCCGTGAGCGACGACGCGCCGATCGAGCAGCCCGAGCCAGCACCGATCGAGGAATCGATCGAGGGGCCGAGCGAGGGGTCGAGCGCGCCGGATCCGGTGCGCTGGGAGCTGCCTGAGCCAACCGGCGTGGCGGCCGTCGACCAGGCGCTCGCGCCGCTCGTCGAGCTCGACGAGCTGCCCACCGGCGAGCATGTGCCGCACTACGAGGCCGTCCACCGTCGGCTGCAAGACGCGCTGGCCGACCTCGATTCCGCCTAAGGTCGCCGTGCGACGGGCCCGGCTGGACGCCGAACTGGTGCGCCGCGGTTTGGCGCGCTCGCGTGGCCAGGCCGCGGAGCTGGTGGCGGCCGGGCGCGTCCGGGTGGCCGGCCGCGTGGCGACGAAGGCTGCCACCGCGATCACGGCGGACCAGCCGGTGATCATCGACGACGGCGGGGGCGACGAACCGCGCTACGTCTCGCGGGGCGGGCACAAGCTGGCCGGCGCGCTCGCCGCGTTCACGCCCCGCGGCCTTGTGGTGCAAGGGCGGCGCTGCCTCGACGCGGGCGCGTCCACCGGCGGCTTCACCGACGTGTTGTTGCGCGAAGGCGCGGCCGAGGTCGTCGCGGTGGACGTCGGGTACGGCCAGCTCGCCTGGTCGCTTCGCGTCGACCAGCGCGTCCGGGTGGTCGAGCGCACGAACGTTCGAGAGCTGGCTCCGGAGGTGACCGACGGGCCGGTTGACCTTGTCGTGGGAGACCTGTCGTTCATCTCCCTTCGGCTGGTGTTGCCTGCGTTGGCTCGCGTGCTTCGGCCGGACGCCGACCTGGTGCTGCTGGTGAAGCCGCAGTTCGAGGTCGGCCGCGACAAGGTCGGCGCCGGAGGCGTCGTCCGAGACAACGATTCGCGCGCCGAGGCGGTGCGTTCGGTGGCCGCGGCCGCGGGTGGGCTCGGGCTTGGGGTGCGCGGTGTGGTGGCGAGTCCTTTGCCTGGCCCGGCGGGCAACGTGGAGTATTTCCTTTGGTTGGCGGCTGGCGCGCCGCCGCTCGTCGAAGCCGATCTCGAGCGCGCCATTGCGGAGGGACCCTCGTGAGCAGCAGCGTCAACCGCAGCGTC
This sequence comes from Acidothermaceae bacterium, assembly GCA_036380925.1. Classification (GTDB taxonomy): domain Bacteria; phylum Actinomycetota; class Actinomycetes; order Acidothermales; family Acidothermaceae; genus JAICLV01. The sequence goes on along the minus strand of DASVDW010000193.1, from coordinate 4,378 downwards.
TTGCTGGTGTGCCACACCGGGCGCGACGACGCGGTCCGCGCCGCCCGCGAAGTGCTGGATTTGCTCACGAGCGCGGGCATTCAGGTTCGGGTGCTCGACGGCGAGGCGGCCAGCATCGACTCGCCCGACGCGCTGCCGGTGCCGGCGAAGCCGCAGAGCGCGGCCGGCGTCGAGATGGTGATCGTCCTCGGCGGTGACGGCACGCTGTTGCGAGCGGCCGACCTCGCTCGGGAGGCCGGAGCGCCGGTGCTGGGGGTGAATCTGGGGCACGTCGGATTTCTCGCCGAGGCCGAGCCAGCCGATCTCGCGGCCACCGTGCGACGCATCGTCGAGCGTGACTACCAGGTGGAGGAGCGGCTCACCCTCGACGTTGAGATTTGCCAAAAAGGCAAGGTGATTTGGCGCGATTGGGCGCTGAACGAGGCATCGGTTGAGAAGTCCGCGCGCGAGCGGATGATGGAGGTCGTGCTGGAGGTCGACGGCCGCCCGCTGTCGCGCTTCGGCTGCGACGGCGTCGTGCTGTCGACCGCGACCGGCTCCACCGCGTACGCGTTCTCGGCCGGCGGCCCGATTGTTTGGCCGGACGTCGAGGCGCTGCTGCTGGTCCCGCTCAACGCGCACGCGCTGTTCTCGCGTCCGGTCGTCGTCACCCCGCGTTCGACGTTGGCGGTCGAGGTCGTCGGCACGGACGACGTCGGGGTGGTGTGGTGCGACGGTCGGCGTGGCGCCGACGCGCCGGTCGGGTCACGGGTGCAAGCGCGGGGGAGCGAGCGTCCGCTTCGGCTCGCCCGGCTGCACACCCGGCCGTTCACCGACCGACTGGTGGCGAAGTTCGGTTTGCCGGTGCGTGGCTGGCGCGGAGGCCTCCAGGAGCGCCGCGATGATTGAGGAGCTGCGGATCAGCCGGCTCGGCGTCATCGAAGACGCGCTGCTGGAGCTGGACCCCGGCTTCACCGTCGTCACCGGCGAGACCGGCGCCGGCAAGACCATGGTGGTCACCGGCCTTGGCTTGTTGTTCGGCGGGCGCGCCGACAGCGGCCTCGTTCGGGCTGGCGCGTCCCGCGCCGCGATCGACGGTCGGTTGCGGTTGCCGCCGAAGCTCGACGGTTTGCGGCAACGACTTGACGACATCGGCGCGGACATCGAGGACGACACGCTGCTCGTCAGCCGGGTGGTCGGCGCCGATGGCCGGTCGCGGGCGCAGGTCGGCGGACGTTCGGCGCCGGTGGGCGTGTTGGCGGAGCTTGCCGACGACCTGGTCGCCGTGCACGGTCAGACCGATCAGCTGCGGCTGCGCTCGCCGATCCGCCAGCGAGCGGCGATCGATCAGTTTGGCGGGCCCGATGTCGGCAAGCCGCTGGCCCAGTACACCGCCATCTACCGCGAGTGTCTCGACGTCGAGGCAACTCTGTCGACGCTGCGGCAACATGCGCGCGAGCGAGAGCGCGAGGCGGAGACGCTTCGTTTCGGCCTCGCCGAAATCACCGCGGCGAATCCGCTGCCCGGTGAGGAATTATCGCTCGCCGCCGAGGTCGCGCGGCTCGCGCACGCGGACGACTTGCGCAGCGCGGCGACCAGCGCGCATGCGCTGCTCACCGGCGACCCGGCGGAGGCGGACCGCCCTGACGCCGTCGGTTTGCTGGCGGCCGCGCGCGCCGCGCTAGAGCGCGCCGCCGACCACGACCCGGCGCTCGCCGAAGCGGCGAAGCGCGTCGCGGAGGCGGGGTACCTGGCCTCGGACGTCGCGACCGAGCTCGCCTCGTACGTCGCCGGTCTGGAGACCGATCCGGCGCGCTTGGCGGCAGCCCAAGAACGACAGGCGGTGTTGCACGGGCTCGCCCGGAAGTACGTCGACGCGTCCGACGGCCCCGACGGTGTGCTCACATGGGCGCGCGTCGCGGCCGAGCGATTGGCGGCGCTCGCCACCGACGACAGCAGAATCGACGAGCTCTCCGTCAGGTCCGCGCAGCTGCGCGCCCAGCTGAGTGCGGCCGCCGACGCGCTGAGCGCGGCCCGGCGGCGAGCCGCGTCGCGTTTCGGCAAGGCGGTCACCAACGAGCTGCGCGACCTGGCGATGCCGCACGCCGCGGTGACCGCCGAAGTGCGCAGCGGTGGTGAGTGTGGCCCGCACGGCGCCGACGACGTCGAGTTGCTGCTGACGCCGCACCCCGGGGCGCCGGCGCGCCCGATCGCGAAAGGCGCGAGCGGGGGTGAGCTGTCCCGGGTGATGCTCGCGGTGGAGGTGGTGTTCGCCGGCCAAACCGACACCCCGACCTTCGTGTTCGACGAGGTCGACGCCGGAGTCGGCGGGCGGGCCGCGGTCGAGGTCGGGCGCCGGCTCGCGCGACTGGCGCGAAGCGCGCAGGTCGTCGTGGTCACCCATCTCCCTCAGGTAGCCGCCTTCGCCGACCGCCACCTGGTCGTGGTCAAGTCCGACGACGGCGCGGTCACCAGCTCGGGGGTGGTCGCGCTCGACGACGGCGGCCGGGTGGCAGAACTGTCGCGCATGCTGGCCGGGCTTGACGGCTCGGCGCTGGCGCAGGGTCACGCGAGCGAACTGCTTGACGCCGCGGCCAGTTTCAAGTCCGGCCTCAAGCCGGCCGTCGGCGGGCGCCGCTGAGGTCTGTCGCGCCGCCGCCGCGGAGCCGCGTCGGCTAGGAGGCGTTTGCGCCTGACGTCGCGCCGCTTCGCGACGACACCTTGCGCGCGCGGCGGCTGGTTGTCGGCGTGCCCTCGGTCCGCGCCGTCGGCGGCGACGTGCTCGCCCGCACCACAAGTTCGGTCGCCAGCTCCAGCGCGCCCATGACGGCCTCTCCGCTGGCCAGGCCGAGGACGGTTCGGGCGGCGATCGTGCCCATCTCGGCGAGTGGTTGCCGGACTGTTGTGAGCGGCGGCGACGCCCACCGCGCGGTGGGCAGGTCGTCGAATCCGACGACGCTCAAGTCGTCGGGTATGCGCACGTGGCGGGTGCGGGCCGCCTCGTAAGCGCCGAGCGCCATTTGGTCGCTCGCGGCGAAGATGGCGGTCGGCGGGTCGGGGAGGTCGAGCAGCGCGAGGGCGCCGGCGTAACCGGCGGAGTGGTAAAAGTCGCCGGGGCACACGAGCGTGTCGTCGAACGGGATGCCGGCGGTCTCGAGCGCGGCCCGGTAGCCGTCGAACCGAGCGCGCGAGCACTGCATCTCCGGCGGCCCGCCGATGAATCCGATGCGCCGGTGCCCGAGCGAGGTCAGGTGCTCCGCCGCGCTCAGCCCGCCCGCCCAGTTCGTCGCCCCGATGGTCGGCACGTCCGGCGCCGGGCGGCCGACTGGGTCGACGACGACCAGGGGCACGTTCAGTCGCTTCAACTGGAGCTGCATCGCCGAGGTCAGTTGGGACGTCACCAAGATGACGCCGTCGGACGCGCGCGCTTGCAGATTGTCAAGCCACTGCCGGGCGGAGGCGGTGCGCCGGTGGATCGCCGACACCACGGTCCCGACGCCGGACGCGTGTGTGACGTCCTCCACACCCCGGATGATCTCGACCGCCCACGGGCTGTCGAGGTCGTTGAAGACCAAGTCGATCAGCCGCGCCTGGTGACCCGGAGCCGATCGGGCGCGGTACCCGTGGCGTCGCAGCAACTCCTCGATGCGCTCACGGGTGTGCGGGGCGACGTCCCCGCGCCGGTTGACGACGCGCGACACCGTCGGCAGCGAGACCCCCGCCTCGCGCGCGATCTCACTGATCGTCACGCGGCGCCGTGCGGGTGGATCGGTAGTCACGTCGCGCTGACCTCCTGCGACCGGCCAATTGCCAGGGCTTGCCGCGCTGCCCGGCCGAGCCCGGCGGCGGAACATTTCAAGGATCTCATCTTCGGCCCCGCACTGACGCAGGCACGGCGGGGGTCGTGGTCCGGCCCGCTATTCCGGAAATTCCCGGCGTGGGAGTCGGCGGGCTGATGTCGCACTTTCCGGGTCGGGCTGACAGGGTGCCCGCGGGCCGCACCGTGGTGGCCGCCGTGGTTTGAATCGCGGCGGCCACCGGCATGTCTGGCACGATGGACCCGATGTGGATCGCGACGTTGCGACGACCCCGGCAGCCCACGCTGCCCGGGATTTGCGGCGTGGCCAGGGTCGACGTCAAGACGAAGAACCTGACCAAGCGGTTACGCCCAGGTGAGATCGCGGTCATCGACCACGTCGACCTCGACCGGGTCGCCGCGGAGACCTTGGTCGACCGCGGCGCCGCCGCGGTCGTCAACGCGGCGGCGAGCATCAGCGGCCGCTACCCCAACCTCGGCCCGGAAATCTTGGTGGCGGCTGGCGTCCCGCTGGTCGACGACGTCGGCGGCGGCGTGCTTGTCGACGTCACTGAAGGCGACCTCGTCCGGGTCGACGGCGAG
>DASVDW010000192.1:0-18624 GCA_036380925.1 Acidothermaceae bacterium | reverse complement strand
GTGCGCCCAGGTCAGCAGCCCTCCGGCGACCAGCAGCACGGCGGCGATCAACAAGCCACCGGTGGTGAGTAGTGCATCGAACGTCTTGCGGCGCATCACGACCTCCTCAAAGTCCCGCCGGACCACTCCCGGCTCGCGCTTGCATCCGTCGAACGAGACCACTATCGGCCCGCCGCAACCGGCGCACCCCCGGCCGAAAGTCCCGTGCCGCCAAGGCCTCAGGCACCTCTAGGCGCGACGTACGGCCCTGTGGCCTGTCGGCAGGGGCGCCGCAGGCTGAAATCGAGCGCGGCGCAGGCACCACGAGCGCCGCGAGGGTGAGTGAAGGAGCTGGCCGCCATGACTGTCCGGTCCAATGTGGCATTGAGTCGAGTCGGCCCACCCGCGTTGAGCCGCAGCGAGCAGAACACCTTGCTGAGCGCGGCGGCGATGGCGCCGTCCGTCTTCAACACCCAACCGTGGCAGTTCACCATCAACGGTCCGGCCGTCGAGGTCTACGCCGACTCTGACCGGGCGCTTTACTGGTCGGTCGATCCGTTCGGCCGGCAAGCGGTGATCAGCTGCGGCGCCGCGATGCTGAACCTGCGGGTCGCCGCGGCGTACCTCGGCCGTGACGTCGACGTCGTGGTCAACCCGTCGGCGAGCGACGGTCTGCTCGCGACCGTCACCCTCGGGCCACGCGGTCGCGGGAGCTCCTCCGACGCGGAGCTGTACACCGCGATTCGGCGGCGGCACACGCATCGCGGCCCGTTCGCGCCGCGCCGCATCCCGGGATCGGTGCTGTACGAGCTGACCGAATGTGTGCACGCGGAGCACGCGAACATCGTCCCCGTCAGCCGGGTGCACCGCCGCTGGTTGTTCGACCTCGTCGCGCTCGCTGACGTGATTTTGAGCGAGGCGCCCGGTTACGAGCTCGACTTGCTGAAATGGACTGCCGGTAGCACGTCACGGCCGGACGGCATCCCTGTCGGGGCGTTCGGCACGATGTCGAACAACGACGCACCGCCGATGCGCGACTTCGGCGCGGCAAGCGGTGTCGCGCAACGGCGCGAGCGGTTCGCCCCCGACCCGTGGATCGCGGTGCTCGGAACCGACACGGACGACACGGTGGCCTGGCTGCATGCGGGCCAGGCGCTGCAGCGGCTGCTGCTCACCGCGCAGCTGCGCGGCCTTGCCGCGTCGTTCCTCAACCAACCGCTCGACGACCCCGGGATCCGGCGCGACATGGTCTCCGCCGGCCTCGGGGGTTTTCCGCAGATGATTTTGCGCATGGGCTACGCGAGCGGTGACATCGCGACCCCTCGCCGCCCGGTCAACGAGCTGATCCGTCCGCGCCGCGGCCGCCGTTGACAGCAGCCGCCCCGTTCGCGTGATCCGTCATGGGAAGATGGTCGCCAACGATGCGACGGCAGCCATGCCTGACGCGAGGAGGCGCCCGCGGTGGTGAGCCCTGACTCGCCGTCGAGATGTTCGGCGAGAGGTTGCCACGCGCCAGCCTGCTGGCTGATCGTGTGGAACAACCCGAAGATTCACACCCCGGACCGCGAGAAGACCTGGGCCGCCTGCGACGAGCATCGCGAGTCGCTGTCCCAGTTCCTCGCGCTGCGCTCTTTCCTCAGGCGGGTCGACCGGCTCGAGGGCTAGCTGAGAAGCTGCAGCCATGCGCATCGCCACTTGGAATGTGAACTCGATCGGCGCGCGACTGCCACGACTGCTCGACTGGCTAGCGCGCGCGGACCCCGACGTCGTCTGCCTGCAGGAGCTGAAGTGCTCCCCCGCCGAGTTCCCGACTGAGCAACTGGGGGCGCTCGGCTACCAAACGGCGGTGCACGCGGCCGGCCGGTGGAACGGAGTCGCAGTGTTGTCCAGGGTCGGGTTGGACGACGTGCGCAGGGGCCTGGCGGGCGAGCCGGGATTCCTGGCGGAGGGGACTTTGCTGCCCGCCGCCGAGAACCGTGCGGTCGCCGCCAGTTGCGCGGGGCTGCGGGTTTGGTCGGTGTACGTGCCGAACGGCCGCGAGCTCGGTCATCCGCATTACGAGTACAAGCTGCGCTGGCTCGCGGCGTTGCGCGTCACGGTCGTGGATGAGCTGCCGCGCTACCCGCGTCTCGCCGTTCTCGGTGACTTCAACATCGCGCCTGGCGACGACGACGTCTGGGACATTGCGGCCTTCGCCGACAGCACCCACGTGAGCGCGCCCGAACGAGAGGCGCTGGCAAACCTTCGTTCGGCCGGGCTTTCCGACGTCAGGCCGCGGGCGTTGAAGTACGACACGCCGTACACGTACTGGGATTACCGGCAGCTTTGCTTCCCCAAGAACCGCGGGATGCGCATCGATTTGGTGTACGCGAGCGCTGAGTTCGCGGCCGACGTCGCCGACGCGTACGTCGACCGTGAGGCGCGCAAGGGCGCGAACCCCTCCGACCACGCCCCCGTCGTCGTCGACCTGCGTTGACGCTTTAACGCCTCACAGCGGGAGCTTCATGCCGTTCGACAGGTTCAGGGCGGTCGCCCATGTCAGATACATCAGCCACAATCCGGTGAGCAGATGCCAAAGACCCAGGCTTCGCTCCCCCATCTTGTTCATGGTTTCGGGCAACAGGCCGATCGCGGACGCGAAGAAGTCGCTGACGTAGATGAGCGTTAAACCGATGAAGAGCAAGCCAACGGGCCAGTCGCTGGCTTTGAAGAACACCACGATGCCCAGAACGGAGATGATCGTGTAGGCGACGGTCATGCCTGCGTTCGGCCGGGGATCAACGCCCTTGGCCCGGTTATAGCCGATGGCGAACCAGTGCACGCCATAAGCCGTGAACGCCAACGCGGCCATGTACAGCGGTTTCTCACGGAAGGTGTGGAACCACGCCAGGCCGACGAATAGGTAGGTGCCGGTGAGCAGCTGCATGAACCCCGGCATCCAGATGCCCCACACGCCGGTGGCCGCGTTCACCCGTTCGTCGCGGGCCGGCCAGCCGAACAGCTCCTGCGAGAAGTAGATGAGATAACCGGTGCCAAGACCGAAGAAGCCGACCGCCAGAGGGGCGAAATCGGAGACGCTCAGCTGCACTTCTTGCGCTGCCATAACGCACCTGCCATGTCGTGATCCGATCATGGCAGGTTCCCGATCTTCGGCTTGCCAAACGGCCGGCAGCGGTAATTTGATCAGCGTGACAACGCCGCGGCGCCCGTCGCCTCGGTGATGCCGGCTCGACGGCGGTAAGCCTCGACGTAGGCGATCAGCGCGGCGCCGCGCGGACGTCGTCCGGGCTGGACGTCGCAGCTGCCGCCCTTGGCCTCCTGGATGTGCACGTTCGGGTCGAGCGCCAAGCTCAGCAACTCGTTCGCGGCGTCGCCGGTGACGAGGCCGTTCGGCCCCCAGTGGTAAGGCAGACCGATCTGATGCACGACCCGGTCGCGCATGCGCAGCGGCGTCATCCGGTCGGTGACCAAGACGCGGGCTTCAATCGCGGTGCGCGCCGTGACGATCGTCGCCCAACCGCCGTTCGTCAGGCCGCGCTCGCTCGCCAGTTCTGGGCTCACCTCGCAGAAGAACTCCGGTTGCAGCTCGGACAGGTACGGCAGCACCCGGCTCATGCCGCCTGCGGTGTGGTGTTCGGTCAGGCGATAGGTCGTGAAGACATACGGGAAAACGTCGCTCCCTGGCTCGTGTCCCGAAGGGTTGTAGCGATTATGCCGGTGCGGGTTGACCTGCCGCGCTGGGTTCTTCTGCTGCCCGTATAGCGCGTTCGCGAATGGAGACTCCTGCGGCTCGTAGTGCGTTGGCAGCGGTCCATCGGCGAGCCCGGTCGGCACGAACAACCACGCTTTGCCATCGGTCTGCATGATGAACGGCTCGTCTCCCGCGATCGCGTCCTCCGCGCGCGCCCCCTCGGGCGGCTGATAGTCGGGACGCTTGTCGGCTTGGAAGTCCGGCACGTCGTGCCCGGTCCATTTGCCGTTTTCCTCGTCCCACCACACGTACGCCTTGCGCTCGCTCCACGGCCTTCCGTCGGGGTCCGCGGACGCGCGGTTGTACAGGATGCGCCGGTTCATCGGCCACGCCCAGCCCCATTCGGGCGCCACCCAATGCTGCTGTGAGCCGGGCTTGCGGCGCGCCGCCTGATTGACGCCGTCGGCGTACACGCCCGAGTAGATCCAGCAACCGCACGCGGTCGAGCCGTCGTCCTTCAGCCCGGTGTAGCCCGACAGCGGCTTGCCCTCCGCGTCCCACCCGTTGATCTCCGCGAGCACCGCCTCCGCGTTCGGCTCGGCGATTCGCCCCTCCGTCGGGTAGTCCCAGGTGAGGTCGAGGATCGGGCGGTCGCGCTCGTCGGTGGAACCGGCCAGCTTCTCGCGGATGATCCGGCCGAGGTGGTAGTAGAACCACAGTTCGCTGCGCGCGTCGCCCTCCGGTTCGACCGCCGCGTGGTGCCACTGCAGCATCCGCTGCGTGTTGGTGAAGCTGCCGCTCTTTTCGGTGTGCGCCGCCGCAGGCATGAAGAAGACCTCGGTCTTGATCTGCGCTGTCTTCAACTCGCCGGTCTCGATCTCGGGCCCGTCGAGCCACCACGTCGCGCTCTCGATCATCGAGAAGTCGCGGACGACGAGCCAGTCGAGATTGGCCATGCCGAGGCGCTGCATCTTCGCGTTGGCCGACCCCACCGCGGGATTCTCCCCGACGACGAAATAGCCGCCCCCGCCTTCCTCGACCTGGTTGATGACGGTCGCATAGGTGCCGTGGTCGCCGGTGAGTCGCGGCAGGTAGTCAAAGCAGAAGTCGTTCTCCGGCGTCGCGGCGTCACCCCACCAGGCCTTGAGCAGGCTGACGGTGTACGAGCGCATGTTGCCCCAGTAGCCCTTCGTGCCGGAGTCGGCCTGGACGAACTCGTCGAGGCTCTCGTGGGCGTGCGCGTGCGGCATCGGGATGTACCCGGGCAGGATGTTGAACAGCGTCGGGATGTCGGTGGACCCTTGGATAGACGCGTGTCCCCGCAGCGCCATGATGCCGCCGCCTGGCCGACCCATGTTTCCCAGCAGCGCCTGCAGAATCGCCGCGGTTCGGATGTATTGCACGCCGACCGTGTGCTGGGTCCAGCCAACGCTGTAGACGAAGGCGGACGTGCGGTCGCGCCCGGAGTTCCGGGTCAACGCGTCGGCGACCTTGAGGAAAAGCTCCGGCGGGACGCCGCAGATCTGCTCGACCATCTCCGGGGTGTACCGGGCGAAGTGCCGCTTCAACACTTGGTAAACGCAGCGCGGGTGCTGCAGGGTCTTGTCGAGCTGTGGCGTGGCGTCGAACGCGGGGCCGCCGCTGCCGTGCGACTCCGATCCGGCCGCCGATTTGACGCCGGTGCGGTCGTCGTATTGGGTGTCGCGTTGGCCGGCCGCGGCGGCCATCTCGGTTCCCTCGTACTGCCAACTGTGCGGGTCATAGTGCCGGCTTTCCGGATCGAAGCCGGAGAAGACGCCGTCAAGATCCTCGGTGTCTTGGAAGTCCTCCCGCAAGATCGTGGCCGCGTTCGTGTAGGCGACGACATACTCGCGAAAGTCGAGGTCGTTGCTCAGGACATGGTTCACCAGCGCACCAAGGAACGCGATATCGCTGCCTGCTCGCAACGGCACGTGGATGTCGGCCATCGCCGAGGTGCGGGTGAACCGCGGGTCGACATGGATCAGCGTCGCGCCACGAGCCTTCGCCTCCATCACCCATTGGAAGCCGACCGGGTGGCACTCGGCCATGTTGGAGCCTTGGATGATGATGCAGTCAGCATTTTGCAGGTCTTGCTGGAACGTGGTGGCGCCGCCGCGGCCGAACGAGGTGCCCAAACTGGGCACGGTGGCGGAGTGTCAAATGCGGGCCTGGTTTTCGATCTGGATCGCCCCGAGGCTGGTGTAGAGCTTCTTCATGAGGTAGTTCTCCTCGTTGTCGAGGGTCGCTCCTCCGAGGCTCGAGATCTTGAGCGTGCGCCGGGTGCGCTTGCCGTCGGACTCCCATTCGAAACTCTCCCGCCGGGTGGCGATGACCCGGTCGGCGATCATGTCCATGGCGGTGTCGAGGTCGAGCGACTCCCACTCCGTGCCGTAGGGCCGCCGGTACTTCACCTTGTGCTCGCGACCTGGACCGGTGACCAGTTGCTTGCTCGCCGCGCCTTTCGGGCATAGCCGGCCACGCGACACCGGGCTGTCGGGGTCGCCCTCGATCTGGATGACCTTGTCGTCCTTCACGTAGACGTTTTGGCCGCACCCGACAGCGCAATAGGGACAGATGCTCTTGACGACGCGATCCGCGCTTTCGGTGCGCGCTTGCAGTCGCTTGGTGGTCGGCGACATCACCGATGCGCCGCGGCCGGTGCGATCCCCGTCGAGCGCCTGCCGGACGACGGGCCAATCGAGGAAGGTTCGTCGCGCCATCGCCCGCTCCCTTCCCCGCTTCTATCGCTGATTCGGTTCTACGACAGTCCTGGTGTCGTCGGCAAGCCTTCGCGTCAACTTGCTTCGGTCCATGAACTCAAGCAGCGGGACCGCCACCCTGCGTGTTGTGCCGAGCGCCTCTCGCGCCTGGCCGACGGTGAACGGTTGCGGCAGCCCGGCAAGTCTTCGGGCGGCGACCTCCGGCGCATCCGGTCGTAACACGACACTCGGACTCACTCGAAGAAGCAGCCCGGCGCGTTCGGCGGCGGCAAGCTCCGGCGGCCCGAGGCCAAGCGCCGCGAGCTCGGCGGTCTCGGGCGCCGCGAATGGTTCGCTCGCAAGTCTTGAGCGGACCCGCTCGACCGCCGCGGCGACCGGCGGCGGCAACGAGTTCCCACGGGCGCGCTCGACGATCCGGCCGTCGCGAACCGCGAACGCGTCGTCCGACGTCTCGACCAACGCCAGCACCAGCGCGCGGTCCGGCAGGTCGAGGGCGCGACGGGCTGCGTCGACCGTCGGACCCGGCTCGAGCGGAAACGTCCGCGCGTGCGTGGCGACGAACGTGCGCAGACTTGCCCGCAAGGCGGCGGCCCGTTGGTCGTCTACCAGCCAGTCGCCGGTGAACGGCCTGGGTAACGCGCCGACGCCCGCGTTTCGAAGCGCTGCGCCTTGCACGATGCCCCGCTGGCGCAGCCGCGCTCGCGCCGCCCGCTCCTCGTCCTCGCTCGACAGCTCAGCGAGTTCGCGGCCGCGCCCGGCCGCCGCTCCGCGCCCGCGCAGCCGAGGGGGGTCGACGTCAAGGACGCGCGCGCTGGCGGCGATGCGGTGGCGCGCAGGGTCGCGCAGCAACGCGACGTCGCCCACCCGCAGCGGGAGGCTGCCGGCCAGTCGAAGCCGAGCGGCGTTGTCGCCCAGCGGTCTGATCCGCGCTGGAATCGCCGCCGCGCCGGCGTGCAACTTCAACGCTTGCGCCAGCTCGTCGGCGCTCCCACCGGAAATCGCCACGTCGACGACGTCGGTCAACGACCAGGCGCCTGGGGTGAGCAACGCGTCGCCGCGACGCGCGTCGTCCTTGTCAACGCCACGCAGGTTGATCGCCACTCGCGCGACGGCGCTCACCCGACGCTCCGGGCGCTTCAGCGACTGCAGCCCGCGCACCGTCACCTCGCGGGCCGACCCATCGGACGACGCGAGGACAAGCGTGTCCTGGACCGCGATGGCGCCTGCGGCCAGGGTGCCGGTGACGACAGTCCCGCTGCCGCGAATCGAGAAGGAGCGGTCGATCCAAAGCCGCACCGGCGCCGTCGGGTCGGGCGCCGGAAGAGCGGACACCATGAGAGCAAGCGCGGTGCGTAGTTCGTCGAGACCGGTCGAAGGGCCGTTGGGCGGGATCGCGACTGGGATCGCCTCGACCTGGCCCAATGTCGTCCTGGCCAGTCGTTGTCTGGCGTCGGCGATGGCGGCCGACGGGTCGGCCAGGTCGCAGCGGGTCACCGCGAGCAGGCCATGGCGCACGCCGAGCGCGTCGAGGGCGGCGACGTGTTCTTGGGTCTGCGGCATCCACCCTTCGTCGGCGGCGACGACGACGAGCACGGCCGGAACCGGGCCGACGCCGGCGAGCATATTGGTGACGAAGCGCTCATGGCCCGGGACGTCGACGAACGCGAGGGTCGAACCGTCGACTTCGGTCCAGGCGAAACCGAGGTCGATCGTCATGCCGCGACGGCGTTCCTCGGCCCAGCGGTCAGGCTCCATGCCGGTGAGCGCGCGGACGAGCGTCGATTTTCCGTGGTCGACGTGGCCAGCGGTCGCGATGACGTGCATGTCGCGTCAGCCGGTTGCGCGGAGGACGGCGTGGAAGACGCGCGCGTCGTCGTCCGAGTTCACGCAGCGCAAATCCAAGAGCAGGCGGCCCTTTTCGACGCGTCCGACGACGGGCGGTGTGCTGTTGCGCAGTGGACCGGCCAGCGCCTCCGGGAGCGCCACGGCCCACCCGGCGAGCGTGACGCCGGGCGCTCCTCCCCCGCCGACCACGCCGGCGCTTTCGACGACGTCCGCCGGAACACCCGATTCCTTGAGGCGGGCGCACAAATCTTGCGCGCGAGCCTTAAGCGTCGCGGGATCGGCGTGCAGCGCTTGCCAGGTCGGTGTTCGCGGGCCCCGGAGGGTTGCTTCGAGCGCGGCAAGGGTGAGCTTGTCGACGCGCAACGCGCGCGCGATTGGGAAACGCTTTAGCCGCTGGACTATTTCCCGGTCGCCGAGCAGCAGGCCGCACTGCGGGCCGCCGAGCAACTTGTCGCCGCTGGCGGTGACCAGGTTGGCGCCGTCGTCGAGAGCGGTCGCGGCGTCGGGCTCGTCGGGCAGCAGCGGTTCTGGTGCGAGCAGGCCGGAGCCGATGTCGGCGACGACCGGCGGCCCCAAGGTTTTGAGGTCGGCGATCGACACGGACGACGTGAAACCCTCGACGGTGAAGTTGGACGGATGCACCTTCAGAATGAACGCGGTGTCGGGCCCGATCGCGTCGGCGTAGTCGCGGATCGACGTGCGGTTGGTGGTGCCCACTTCCCGCAGCCGCGCACCGCTGCTCTCGAGCAGTTCGGGAATGCGAAAACCGTCGCCGATCTCTACTAGCTCTCCCCTGCTGACGATGATGTCGCGTCCGTTGGCGAGTGCGGCAGCCGCGAGGAAAAGTGCGGCGGCGCCGTTGTTGACGACGTGCACGTCCTCGGCGGCGGGGACCGCTGCCGCGAGCGCGTCGAGGGCGCCGCGGCCACGTCGTCCTCTCGTGTTCGTCTGGAGGTCGAACTCGACATCGGTGGCACCGGCGGCCATCGCCAGGGCTTCGACGGCCGCGTCGGAGAGCTGGGCCCGACCGAGGTTCGTGTGCAGCACGGCCCCGGTGGCGTTGACGACGCGGCGCATCGACATGGCCGACGCGGGCAACGCGGCCAGTGTCGCGTCGATCGCGTCGTCCGGGTTGACGTCGCCATTGCGGATGCGGTCTTGGACCTGGTTCACCGTCTGCTTGACGAGCTGGCGGCCGAGGGTGGCTTTGGCCGGCGCCAGGGCGGGATCGTCGAGGAGCGCGTCGGTGCGCGGCACGCGGCGGCGTGGGTCGGCCGGCCCCGTGGTGCGCTGACCGTCCGTGCGCTGACCGTCCGTGCGCTGATCGTCCGCCACGCCTTCGATCGTATGTCTGCGGGTGCAGGATGACGATGTGGCCGACGGAGCAGAACACCTCGTTGCCGGCCAGTTGCGGTATCGCCGGCCACGGGCGGCCGAGTACGACGCGACGAGCTCCGGCCCGGTGACGGTTGAACGGCGTCCCTATGCCGTCGCGTTCGCCGCGTTCAGTGAACGCGTTTTTCCACAGTGGCAGTGGAGTCACGGCGCTTTGAGCTGCGGATCCGGTGGCGTGTGCGTTCAGTGAACGCGTTTTTCCACAGACCTTTGAATCGGTTTCCTCGGATTGTTCGGCGGCCCTGAACGACACGAAATTGTCACTCGTCGCCAGTAGCTTGCCGGTCATGGACACCACAAAAACCACTGCCACCGATGACAATCTCGCACCGCTCACGTTGGACGACCTTGCCACGCGGATTGTCGCGGGCGCCGGTCGGCTAGCGGCGGCGACCTGCGCGTGGCTGCTGCTAGTAGCCGACTTCGACGCCCGCGACGGCGCCTGGAAGTACGGCATGGCATCCACGCCGCAGTGGCTGTCGTTCCACTGCGGCCTCGCGCACCGCACCGCGGTGGAGCATCTGCGGGTCGCCCGCGCCCTGGTCGCGTTCCCGAGAATGGCCGAGCAGATGGCTGGCGGTCGGCTGTCCTACTCCCAGGCCCGGGCGATCGCCCGCACGGCCAAACCCGGCGAGGTCCGGCTGGTCGACGACCTGCTCGAGATCGCCCGCCACGGCACCGTCGCCCAACTGGAGGTGATGGTGCGCGGGCTGCGCACGGTCGACCACATCGAGCACCCCGCGCCGCGGCAGGAGCGCGAGCAGCTGGTTGGCCGCTGGGGCGACGACAGCATGTGGGCGCTGTCCGCGAGGCTCGACCCTGAGCGCGGAGCCCTGGTCGACGCCGCCATCACCAAACTCGCCGACGCCGATGGTGTGGCCAAGGTCGATGCGCTGGTCCGGCTGGCCGAGATCGGCCTGGCCGCACTCGCCGACGCCGACAACCCGCCACGCGAGTTGCGCGGCGATGAGCGGGCCGCTGTCGTCATCCACCTCGACCCCGCCAAGATGCGCTCCGACCACATCGGTACGGCTGCACTTGCGGACGCCTCGTCCGAGCCGGACCGGCCGGCCGCCCGGATCGACCGCGGCCCCGGCCTGCCCGACGCGGTGGTCCAGCGGCTGCTGTGTGACGGGCGGGTCCGCACCCTGCTGGTGAAGGACGAGCGGGTGCTCGATGTCGGCCGCACCCATCGGCTCGTGACGAGAAAGCAATACCGCGCCCTGCTGAAGCGGTACGGAGGCCACTGCGCGCACCCCGGCTGCTCAAACACCAAGAACTTGCACGCGCATCACGTGATCCCGTGGTTGGTCGGCGGGCCCACCGACCTCGACAACCTGATCATCTTGTGCGAGCGGCACCATGTCGCCCTGCATGAACAGGCCTTCCGCGTCCGCAAGCTCGGCAAAGGCCAGTTCCGCTTCGAAACTCTCGACGGTGTCGACCTGCAACACCCCATCGCCGCGCCGGCACCCGCCGACATGTCCTCCTTAGACGCAGAGCATCCGGACGTCGAACCCACCGCTGCCGCCACCAAATGGGACGGCCAACGCATGCAACGCGACTATGCCATCAGCGTCATCGCCCAACGCCGATACAGCGCAACCGGTTCGAAGCGACCGGCTAGCGCCACCGGCTAGAAGCGACCGGCTGGCGCCACCGGCTACAAGGCTCATCCTCGGCGGAGGCGGATGGGAATCGAACCCACCAGCGACAGCGACTGCCGCTCAACGGTTTTGAAGACCGCGGGGGCCACCAGGCGCCCAGACGCCTCCCATGAAGGCCGACGCCTTCACGAGACCAGGTTTATCAGTATCTCCGACGGTGCAAGCACACCGCGATGACCACGGACACGATCGGCGTTCCACGGGCGCATCGCGCCCGCGCGCAGGCGATTGCGGGCGTGGCGATCGCCGGGTTGCTGGCCGCTGGCCTGTTGTGGTGGGCGAAGTGGGCGCCCTACTCCGCGAAGATCGATGGCTTGGCGCAGACGCGGCAGTGGGGCGGTCACTCCACCCTCAGCGCCGCCGGGATCAACGCCGGCCAGGACCCGAGCTGGGACGCCGCGTGGAGCTTCACGGTCGACTACGGCCAGGCGGTGTGGAAGGCGCTGCTCGCGGCGCTCCTCGTCGCTGCCGCGCTGCAGTCGCTGGTCCGGCGCGACTGGCTGGTGCGGTTCCTGTCTCGGCGCACTCCGATGACGAGCGCCATGGCGGGCGGGCTCGCCTCGATGCCGTCCATGATGTGCACCTGTTGCACGGCCCCTGTGGCGGTGTCGCTCAGGCGCTGTGGCGCCCCGACGTCCGCCGTTCTCGCGTACTGGATGGGCAACCCGCTGCTCAACCCGGCGGTCCTCGTCTTTCTCGCGCTCGTCGCGCCGTGGCAGTGGGTCGCCACCCGACTCGTCGTCGGAGCGGTGCTCGTCGTGGCCGGCAGCGCGATCGCCGCTCGCTGGGCGAGCAACAGCCGCGCCAATGCGCCAGCCGCCCCGAACATCCCCGAGGCCCAGCCGCCGGTGACTTTCGAACTCGCCGACGCACCCACCCGCTTCGCCAAGGCGCTGGCTCGCCTGGCGCTCATTCTCATCCCCGAGTATTTCGTCGTCGTCATGCTCATCGGCGCGTTCGGGGGCTGGCTCTTCCCGCTGTCGAACGGCTCGACCAACCACCTCGCGGCGACGGGCGCGGCCGTCATCCTCGGCACCCTGCTGGTCATCCCGACGGCCGGGGAAATTCCGCTGACGCAAGGGCTGTCCGCCGCCGGATTTGGGCTCGGCGTCGTCGGCGCGCTGCTCATCACGCTCCCGGCGGTCAGCCTCCCGTCGATGGTGATGGTCGGCCGCGCGCTCACCTGGCGGGTGACGGTCGCTATCGCTATGGTCGTCGCCGTCGCCGTCGCCGGGGCCGTCGCGGGCCTCGCCCTCACCGCGCTGAGCTGAAGTGAACCCAGCGGTCTAGCGTGAAGCGATGACGTATCGCCTGACCCAGTACGCGCACGGCGGTGGCTGCACGTGCAAGATCTCGCCCGGCGAGCTCGAGGAGTTGATGGCCGGGCTGGACGTCGGCGCGCCCGGCGCGGCGACCGAGCTGCTGGTCGGCCTCGACACCGGTGACGACGCGGCGGCGGTTCGCATCGACGGCGAGCGGGCGATTCTCGCGACAACCGACTTTTTCACGCCGGTCGTCGACGATCCGTTCGACTGGGGGCGCATCGCCGCGGCCAACGCGCTGTCCGACATCTACGCCATGGGCGGCGAGCCGGTCATCGCGGTGAATCTGCTGTGCTGGCCTCGCGACGTGCTCCCCTTCGAACTGGCAAGAGAGGTCTTGCGCGGCGGTTTCCAGGTTGCCGCCGAGGCGCAATGCCACCTGGCCGGCGGGCACAGCGTCGACGACCCCGAGCCGAAGTACGGCATGGCGGTCACCGGGATCGCCGACCCGGCCAGGCTTTTGCGAAATGACGCCGCCAAACCCAACCTCCCCCTCACCCTGACCAAGCCAATCGGAATCGGGGTGCTTAACTCGCGGCACAAGGCCACCGGCGAGGTGTTCCAAGAGGCGATCGACACCATGACGACGCTCAACCGCGACGCCGCGCGCGCCGCCGTTCGCGCCGGGATCGTCGCCGCCACGGACGTCACCGGATTCGGTCTGCTCGGCCATTTGCACAAAATGGCGCGGGCCAGCGGAGTGAGCGCGGTCATCGAGGCCGCGGCGGTCCCACTGCTTGACGCCGCGCGGGACGCCGTTCGCGACGGCTACGTCAGCGGCGGCACCCGGCGCAACCTCGCTTGGGGCACGCCGTCCACCGATTTCGGCAGCGCAACTGAGGAGGACGCGCTGCTGCTCGCCGACGCGCAGACCTCGGGCGGGCTTTTGATCGCCGGCGAGATTCCAGGGTTCCCGGTCATCGGCGAGTTGATCGCGGCACGAGGTGACGGCGTCACTATCGCGGTGCGATAAACCACATTCGTTCCGACCGATTCAACCGCACCTCGCGCGGGGATCAACGCCCAAGCGCGAGGAGGTGGGCGACCATGGCAGCCGCCACGCAAACTGAACAACGGTTAAGCGTCGAGTACGCGGCGGAAGACGCGACGAGCGGTCTGCGAAGGCACGTCGGGCCGGTTGGCCTGCTGTTCGCGGGTGTCGGTTCGATCATCGGCTCGGGGTGGTTGTTCGGCGCGTTCAACGCCACCCACATCGCCGGGCCGGTCGCGATCTTCGCCTGGCTGCTCGGCTCGATCATGATCATGCTGATCGGACTGGTCTACGCCGAACTCGGAGCGATGTTTCCCGTTTCCGGTGGGGTGGTCCGCTTCCCGCACTACTCGTTCGGCTCATTCGCCAGTTTCACGATGGGCTGGGTCACCTGGCTCGCGGCCGCCGTCGTCGCCCCGATCGAGGTCGAGGGCGCGATCCAGTACGCCAGCAGTTACGCGCCATCGTTGTTCACGAAATCGGGAGTGCTGAGCTGGCCCGAGGGTTACGGGGCGGCGGCGGGCGGCATGTTCTTGTTTTCGCTGATCAACCTGGTCGGCATCCGCTGGTTCGCCCGCATCAACAACGTCGTGGTGTGGTGGAAGCTCGCGATCATTCTGATCACGATCTTCGCCTTCTTGTTCACCACGTTCCACACCGAGAACTTCAGCAAGTACGGCTTCGCGCCAAGCGGGCTGCAGGGCATGTTCCACGCCATCGTGGTGGCCGGAATCGTCTTCTCTTTCCTCGGATTCCGGCAGGGCGTCGAGTTGGGTGGCGAGAGCGACAATCCACGTCGCAACATCCCGTTGGCGGTCGTCGGGTCGATCCTCATCACCGCGGTCATCTACGTCTTGTTGCAGATCGCCTACATCGCCGCGGTTCGGCCCGCGGATCTCGCGAAGTCACACGGCTGGGCGACCCTGTCTTTCACCAACGACGCGGGACCGCTCGCCGCCATCGCCTCCCTGATCGGGCTGGCCTGGCTGTCGACGATCCTGCTCATCGACGCCGTGGTCTCGCCCGCTGACACCGGGCTCATCTACACGACCGTGACCGCGCGACTGTCGTACGCGATGGGGCGCAACGAAAACGCGCCACGCGCGCTGGCCGCCACGAGCCGACGTGGTGTGCCGTGGCTCAGCGTTTTTCTCGCCTTCGTCGTCGGGCTCATCATCTTCTTGCCGTTCCCGAGTTGGAGCAAGCTGGTCGGGTTCGTCACCTCGGCGACCGTGCTGTCATTTGGCTCGGGAGCGCTCGTGCTGGTCGCCATGCGCCGGCAACTGCCGCACCAAGAACGGCCGTTCCGCCTTCCCGGCGGGCACGTCATCCCGTTCCTCGCCTTCTACGCTGCGAATCTGATGATCTACTGGGCAGGCTGGGACGTCGACTGGAAGCTCTTCGCGACCGTCGGCATTGGCCTTGTGCTCCTTGCCATCCAGCTCGTGATGCGACACGACCTGTGGCGGGTCATGCAGTTCCGCCACGGCTGGTGGATCCTCGTCTGGTATGCCGGGCTCGCCGTCATCTCGTGGCAGGGCGTCTACAGCTCCGACGACAAGCAGCACGGCCAGCAGGGCAACATCGGGTTCGGCTGGGCTTTTCTCGTCGTCCTAGGCCTCACCGCGATCGTGTACGTGCTCGCGCTGTCGAGCCGGCTCAGCTCGGCGGAAACGCGTCGGCAAGTCGAGGGGGCGCCGGGCGACGCGCCCGCGGGATTGGTTGAGGCGTAAGACCTATTCGGACGACGCCGCCTGCGGCGGAACCCCGCCCCGCTTCAGGCCGACCGCCGCGAGCGCCGCCGCGCACAGCACCACGACCGCCGACACCAGCAACGCGGCGTGCAGTCCCGAGTAGAACGCGTCGTAGGCGGCGTTGATGACCTTCTGCACGATCGAGCCGTACTGATCCACCGCCGCCGAGGTCTGCGCGCCGGTCGGCAACCCGCCGTGTTCGACGGCGTCGAGGACCAGCCCTTGGAAGCTGGCTGGCACGCCGAGCGCGTGCAGTTGATCCGACAGCCGCCCGGTGAGCTGGGCGTTGACGATCGCGCCGAGCACGGCGGCGCCGAGCACCGCTCCGACCTCGCGGCTGGTGTTGACCGTCGAGCTCGCCATCCCGACCCGCTCGGGCCGAACCACGCTGGTCGCCGCGAACGTCGTCGGGACGATGGTCACGCCCACCCCCGCGCCGGCGAGCGCCAACGCGGCGGCGAGCGGCAGGTACGCCGGATTGCTGCTCAGGTTTTGATCGGTCAGCCACAACCCCGCGGCGAACAGCAGACAGCCGGTCACCACCGGCGGCCGGGGGCCGGCCCGCGCGGTCCAGCGGCCGGAGAGCACCGAGGCGACGATCATCACGACCATCATCGGCAGGAACTGCGCCGCGATCCGGTAGCCGCTGAACCCCACGACCACATCCAGATACAGCGCGGTGAAGAAGAAGATGGCGAAGGTGCCGAAGTACGCGGCGAACGCGACGACGTTCGACGTGCTGGCGGTGCGGTCGCGCAGGTACGCCAGTTCCAGCAGCGGGTGTCGCGCGCGCCGCTGCCACCACACGAACACGACGCAGGCGGTCGCCGACAGCGCGAACAGGGTGAGCACGCCGGCGCTGGCGAAGCCGTCGGTCTCCCCGTTGATGACCGCGAAGACGAACAACGCCAGTGTCGCCGCGCCGAGCAGCGCTCCCGCGGTGTCGACGCGGTGCGCCTGCTGACTGCTTGACTCGGGCAGCAGCGCCGCCCCGACAACCAGCGCCGCCGCGCCGAGGAGCAGGTTGAACCAAAAGATCCACCGCCAACCGCCAAGCCCCACCAAGACGCCGCCGACCACCGGTCCGAGGGCCAGCGCCAGCCCGCAGACCGCGGACCACACACCGACCGCGCGGGCGCGCTGCCGGTTGTCGGGATACAGGTGGCGCAGCATGGCCAGCGTCCCCGGTTCGGAGCCGGCCGCGCCCAAGCCCATGACAGCCCGGCCGCCGATCAGCACCGCGCTTGACGGCGCGAGCGCGCAGATGACCGAGCCGGCGCAAAACACGCCGGCGCCCGCGAGCATCACCTTGCGGTGACCGAACTCGTCCCCGATCGCGCCAGCCGCGAGCATCACGCTCGCGAACACGAGCGCGTAGCCGTTGACCACCCACTGCAGTGACTGCACCCCGGCGCCGAGCGACGACTGCACGTCGCCGAGCGCGACGCTGACCACGGTGTTGTCGAGAAACGTCAAGAACAGCAGGGTGCTCAACGCCGCGAGCGCGAACCCGCTGCCCTTGCGGGCGGCGCGCGCGGCGGTCGCGGACGGCGACGTCCCGGTGTTCGCCAACGAACGCGCGGCTAGGCGGACGGGCTGCTGGCCCCGGCCGCGCCGCACGCGGGCGGCAGGCCGGACGTCGAGCCGCCGTTTTCAAGGGCCAACAACTGGCAGAAGCTCGCGTCGCTGACCTTCCACGTCCCGCCGTCGAGCACCGCCTGGCCCTGCTGACCGGTGAGCGCCGGTTGGCCGCCGAGGGTGACGTCGTAGGTGACGGTCGCCTGCGCACCGCTGATGACGACGTTCTTCACCGTGGCGCCCGCCGACTTCGCGAGGGCCGAGTTCGCCTGCGCCTGGATCGCTTGCTGGAACTGCTCGCCGTTTTGCAGCAGCGCGACCTTCTTCGCGGCGTCCGTGCTGCCGTTGAAGAACGTCTCCCAGTTCTGCTTGACCTGCGCTTGCGCGCCCGTGAGAGCGCCACCGGACGACGCGGACGACGAGCCCGCCGTCGCGGATGGGGGCGCCGTGGGCGACTGGCTCGTGGGCGCCGGGGCGCTCGATGCGCCGGTGTTGTCATGCTTGCCGCTGCTGCAACCCGTTAGACCGACCGCGGCGACGACGGCGAGGGCAGCGACCAGCAGTCGCGCCGGCGGTCGCGGTGATTTCGGGGCTCGACGATCCATCACGTTCGTCACCTGCCAGACAACACGCCGACGCGCCGGACGCATCGGCTGGTCATGTCCGTTGTCTCACCGAGCGGCGATCACCGCAAACCGATCAAGCGGTCTTCCCGTGCCCGTGCCGCCGCGCCGCGACCCGAACGCAGCATTCTCCCGGCGTCGGCGCGAACTGAGCCTCGAGGTCGGACGCCGCGAGCCCGTCGAGCAACCCCTCGAGCAGGTGCAGGTTCATCTGGCAGACCAACTCCGGCTCGACGTCCACGACGGCGTGGAACGGGCAGTTGCGCAACCGCAGCGCGTCGTCGGGCTCGCCCGCGGGCTCGTAGCCGAGGTCGGCGAGCACGGCGCACACGCCGTCCAACGACCCGGACGACGGCGTGGCGGCGGCCGCGCTCGCGTCGTCCGAGTAAAGCGCGGCGAGCTCGCGGCCCTTGGCGCTGGCGGCGGCGAACGTCGCGGCGCGCGCGTCGACCGCGCCGGCGGACTGCGACGCGTCGCGCACCCCGGCGGCGAGGATCTGCCCGGCGAGGTCGTAGCGGCGGGCGGGCAGGCTGGCGGCGATCTCGCCGGCGACGACGCGGTAGCGCTTGGCCGGACGCCCCGCGCCGGGCCCACGGCGTCCGGCCGGTCGCGCGAAGTCGACCTCGACGACGCCTGCCTTCGCAAGGGCGTCGAGATGGAACGCGGTGATCGGCCGGCCGAGGTCGAGCGCCGCGGCAACCTGGTCGCGGGTCGCCGGGGCGGCTTGCTCGCGAAGGAAGTCGAACACCCTGCGGCGGGTGGGCTCGCTGAGGGCCGCGAGCGCGTCGAGCGCCATGTTGCGTCGACCGCGCCGATCACCGGACATCGTTGACAGTGCTCGCTCCCGTGGTCTAGAAATAATCAGGACTTGTTTTAGAGTCGCCCAGCCAGACCGAGACGTCAAGTCCCAGCCTCCCGCCGAGGCGGCCCAGGAATGACAAGGCAAAGGGAGCACAGAATGCGGCACTTCAGGTTTCGTCCATCGGTGACCATGTCGGGCCGGAAGAACCGCGGCTTGCGAGGCCTCGCGGGCACGCC
>DASVDW010000191.1:0-4962 GCA_036380925.1 Acidothermaceae bacterium | reverse complement strand
CAACTCGCCGACGCCGCCCTCCGCGGTCGCGACCGCGCGCACGACCGGCGGTCGCCACTCCCCGGGCTGGCGATCGGCGACGAGGGTGAGCATGTGCCGCAGGTCGCGCAGCGCGTCATCCGCGCCCTCACGGTCGGCCTTGTTGACCACGAGGACGTCCGCGACCTCGAGCAAGCCCGCTTTGGCCGCCTGCACACCGTCTCCCATGCCGGGCGCGACGAGCACCACCGTGGTGTCGGCCGTCGCCGCGACGTCAACCTCGGCCTGCCCGACCCCGACCGTCTCGATGAGCACGATGTCGAATCCGGCCGATTCCACGGCGCGCACCGCTTGCGGCGTCGCCGCGGCGAGCCCGCCGAGGTGGCCGCGCGACGCCATCGAGCGGATGAACACGCCGTCGTCGGTGGCATGGGTCTGCATCCGCACCCGGTCGCCAAGCAACGCGCCACCGGTGAACGGCGAGCTGGGGTCGACGGCGAGCACGCCCACGCGCGCGCCCTTCGCCCGCCAGTGCGCGATCAGCGCCGAGGTGGTGGTCGACTTCCCAACGCCCGGGGCGCCGGTCACTCCCACCACGTAAGGGTTTTCGACCGGCTGTGGCAGATTTCTCAGCAGCTCCGGCACGCGCGCGTCGGCGTCCTCGATGAGCGAGATAAGGCGGGCGAGCGAACGGGTGTCGTCGGCCATCGAGGCGTCAGCTGTTGTCGACGCGGACGACGAGCGCGTCACCTTGCCCGCCGCCGCCGCACAGACCAGCCACCCCGACACCGCCGCCACGGCGGCGAAGCTCGTGCGCGAGATGGACCACGAGCCGCGCGCCCGACATCCCGATCGGGTGACCTAACGCGATGGCGCCGCCGTTGACGTTGACCTTCTCTGGGTCGACCTCGAGTTCGCGCGTCGACTCGATCGCGACCGCGGCGAAAGCCTCGTTGATTTCAACGAGGTCGACGTCGCCGATCGCGAGACCGTCGCGCCGCAGCGCCTTTGCGATGGCGCGAGCAGGCTGTGAATGAAGGGAATTGTCGGGGCCCGCGACCACGCCATGCGCGCCGATTTCGGCGAGCACCGGCCAGCCGCGGCGACCGGCGTTCTCACGGGTGGTGACGACGACGGCGGCCGCGCCGTCCGAGATTTGCGAAGCGCTGCCGGCGGTGATGGTGCCGTCTTTGCCAAAGGCCGGCGGCAACTTGGCGAGTGACTCCGCGGTGGTGTCGGGGCGGATGCCCTCGTCTTCGCTGACGGTCACCGGGTCGCCGCGGCGCTTTGGCGCCTGCACCGGCACGATTTCCGCGTCGAAGAGGCCGTCTTTGCGGGCCAGCGCCGCGCGTTGGTGAGACCGCGCGGAGTAGGCGTCCTGCTCGTCGCGGGTGATGCCGAGCTTGGCGTTGTGCCGCTCGGTGGACTCGCCCATCGCGAGGTGGTCGAACGCGTCGGTCAACCCGTCGTAGGCCATCGCGTCGAGGAGTTGAACCGAGCCGAATTTGAAGCCCTGCCTGGAGTTTGGCAGCAGATGCGGCGCGTTGGTCATCGACTCCATGCCGCCGGCGACGACCGTCTCGAACTCGCCCGCCCGGATCAGCTGGTCGGCTAGCGCGATGGCGTCGAGGCCTGACAGACACACCTTGTTGACGGTGAGGGCGGGCACGGTCATCGGGATGCCGGCCGCGACCGCGGCCTGTCGGGCCGGGATTTGACCCGCGCCCGCGAGCAACACCTGGCCCATGATGACGTAGTCGACGTCCGACGGGCTCGCGCCAGCCCGCTCGAGCGCGGCCTTGATGGCGACGCCGCCGAGGTCGCTGCCCTTGAGGTCGCGAAGCCCGCCAAGCAGCCGTCCGATCGGCGTCCGCGCCGCGGAGACGATGACCGCTCCCTCACCGAGTGCCATGATCAGCTCCTTGCCTCTGGGCCCTCGCTCCAGGTTATGGCCGCCGGCTCTCTCCCGCCGAGCGCAAACGGCTTGCGACGCCAATAGGGTGGGCGGATGCTGCACCGGATCGACCACGTAGGTATCGCGGTCGTCAATCTGGACGCCGCCGTCGAGCGGTACGCCGAGACGTTCGCGCTCGAGGTGGTCGCCATCGAGACGAACCCGCAGCAGGGCGTCCGGGAGGCCATGCTGCGGCTCGGCGCAGGCGCGCTGGTGCCGGCCTCGTATGTCCAGCTGCTGGAGCCGCTGTCCGACGACACGCCCGTCGGCCGATTCCTGGCCCGCCGCGGCGAGGGTCTGCACCACGTCGGCTACGCGGTCGACGACGTCGCGCGGGAACTGGAAACGCTTAGCGCGCAAGGAATTGAGCTGGTGGATCAGCGTCCGCGGCACGGTTCGCTGGGCGCCTCGATCGCGTTCATCCACCCCAAGGGCTTGCATGGAGTGTTGACGGAACTCGTCCAGGCGGTCACCGCCTGACATCATCGGGACATGCATCCGATGTTGACCGCCGCGCACGAAGTGGCCGCCAAGTTGCCGGAGCCGACGGCGAAGGTCACCGTGCCGATCATCGTGGTCTTCGTGCTGTTGGCGCTGCTCGCGCTCGTGCGCAAGCTGGTCGCCCTCGCGCTGATCGCCATCATCGTGGCCGGCGTGTTCGTGGCCTACCAGTCGGGCGCGTTCGACCAGTGGGTCGACAAGGGCAAGTCGATCATCGACCAGCACACCGGCGGCTGACCACCCGGCTAGACGCCCGCGGCGAACTCCGCGAGCGCCGCGGCGAAAGCGCCCGGCGTCTCGACGGCGCTCAAATGGCCGGCGGCGGGCAACTCGACCAGGGTCGCGTTCGGCAGCGCGTCGGCCATCGCCCGCGCCTGCTCAAGGGGCGTGAGCGAATCCTCGGCGCCGACCATCACGAGCGCCGGGGCATCGGTGGTCCGCAAGGTGTCGAACGAGTCGGGCCGCCCGGCCATCGCACGCTGCCACGCGGCAGCTGACGCGGGCGGCGTCGCCGCGACCAGCTCGGTCACGAAGGTCAGCTCGGCCGGGCGCTCCCCCTTCGTCGTGGCGCCGGTCAACGTGGGCAGCACCTCCTCGAGCAGCACCCGGCCGCTGCCCTCGTCGTCCAAGATCTGCGCGATCCGCAGCCGGTTGGACCTGGCCTGCTCCGAATCGGCGCCCGCCTTGGTGTCGGCCAACACGACGCCCGCGGCGCGTGAGCGGTGGCGGCGCAGCACGGCCATGGTGAGATAGCCGCCCATCGAGACGCCGCCGATGATCGCCCGCTCGATCCCGAGGTCGTCAAGCGTCGCGGCGACGTCGTCGGCGAGCGCGTCGAGGTCGGACGACGGGCGGTAGTCCGGGGTGATCAGGCGCAGGTCGGGGAGCAACGGGCGCAGCGGGTCGAACATCCGGCTCGACAGCGGAAAGGCGTGCAGCAGGACGACGGGAAACGCCATGCGCTCACGCTACCCAGCCCGGCTGCGGTTACATGGACCTATGAGCACAGCCGCGACGCCCCAACCAGCCACCGAACTCGCGATCGCGAGCCACGACGTCGACGTGTCGCCTGCGCTGACCGCGTTCATGCGCGGCGGCTGGGCGCAACCAGCGCAGCCGGTGGTCGAACCGGCCGACGTGGCGCCGTACACCGCAAAGCGGCGGGCCGCGTTGTCGGCCGCGTTTCCGGGGCGTCCGATCGTGGTGCCCGCCGGAGCGCCGAAGGTGCGCAACAACGACGTGCACTTCCCGTTCCGGGCCGACAGCGACTTCATCTGGCTGACCGGCGCCAGCGAACCCGACGCGGTGTTGGTGATGTCCCCGGACGGGAGCGCGCACAACGCGACGCTGTTCGTCCGCCGCAGCGCGCCACGCAGCGAGAGCGAGGAGTTCTACCGTGACCGCGTCCACGGCACGTTGTGGACGGGTCCTCGGCCCGGCCTCGACGAGATCGCGACCCGGCTGGGCATTCCCACCCGCCCCCTCACCGAGCTGGACGACGCGTTGCGCTCGATGGGCGCGCCGATCGGCCCGACCGACGAGCAGCTGGCCACCACGCTCGCCGACCTGCGGCTGGTGAAGGACGACTGGGAAATCGCCCAACTGGCGGCCGCATGTGACGCCAGCGTGCGCGGATTCGCCGACGTGGTGAGGGAGTTGTCCGCCGCCAAGGCGACCAGCGAGCGGTGGGTCGAGGGCACCTTCTGGCGCCGGGCGCGCGTCGAGGGAAACGACGTCGGCTACGGCACCATCGCGGCGGCGGGCGAGCACGCGTGCGTGTTGCACTGGACGCGCGACGACGGACCGGTGCGCGACGGTGACCTGCTGCTGCTCGACGCAGGCGTCGAGGGCGTCGCGTTCTACACGGCCGACGTGACGCGCACCTTGCCGATCAGCGGCCGGTTCTCCCCTGCGCAGCGCAAGGTCTACGACTTGGTGTACGAGGCGCAGTCGGCGGCTCTGGCCGCGGTCCGGCCGGGCGCCGCCTTTCACGACTACTGGCGCGCCGCGCAAGGAGTGCTGGCGAAAGGCCTCGTGGAGTGGGGAATTCTTCCCCCGTCGGCTGCCGATCTCGATGGACCGGAGGGCGACCTGCACCGGCGCTACACGCTGCACGGCACCGGGCACATGCTGGGGCTCGACGTGCACGACTGCGCCGCCGCGCGCAAAGAGGCTTACCACGAAGGCACTTTGCAGCCCGGTTACGCGCTCACCGTCGAGCCCGGCCTGTATTTCCAGACCGACGACCTCACCGTCCCTGAGGAGCTGCGCGGAATCGGCGTTCGCATCGAGGACGACGTCGTGGTGACATCCGACGGCGGCCGCAACCTCACCGCCGCCTTGCCTCGTTCGGCGGACGACGTCGAAGCCTGGATGGCGGGGATTCTCGCCGGCTGACCGCGGTCTCGGCGCGCAACGCGCTCAGCGTGGACCGCGGCGGTCGCGGGCGTTCCAGCACGGTGTGTGCCAGTGCCGTCGGCGGTCGAGCGCCAGACTCGGCCAGGCGACCACGTGCGGCGTGGCCGGCC
>DASVDW010000190.1:0-12862 GCA_036380925.1 Acidothermaceae bacterium | reverse complement strand
GGGTGAACCGCCGCTGCGTTCTCGCGCAAATCGCCCACCCGACGCAGTAAGTGACCGCAGCCTCCTCAGGTCTTTCGACCCTGGGCCGAATAGGAATCTGCTCGCCACGGATCGGTGAGCATGGCACGACCCGCGATGGACCGCGGGCCGCCACGACTCCACGGACGGAGGACCTTCGCGATGATCGTGTTGACGCGGCTGAACGGTCCTTCGTTCGCGTTGAACCCCGACCTGATCGAGCGGGTCGACGCCAATCCCGACACCGTGGTGACACTGGTGGGCGGCATCAAGTACGTGGTCGCCGAGTCACTCGACGAGTTGCTGACCAAGGTCCGCGACTACCGGGGGCAGGTCATCGCGACCGCGTACGCCTTTGAATCGGCTCCCCCTCTTGAGCGCAACCTGCGGGTCGTCACGCCTGACGATCCCGACCTGGCGCACGCGAAAGACGTGTGACGATGGATCCAGCGACCCTTATCGGCATCGGTCTCGCCCTCGGCGGCATCTTCATGTCGATGATTCTCGAGGGCAGCAGCCCGGTGGCGATCCTGCTGCCGGCGCCGATGATGCTGGTGCTGCTCGGCACGATCGGCGCGGCCATGGCGGGCGGTCTGCTCAAAGACACGACCGGCTCGATCAAGTGGCTGAAGATGGCGCTGCTGGCCAAGCCGACGACGGCGGACGGCCTCGTCGAAGACCTGGTCCGGCTCGCCGACCGCGCGCGCCGCGAGGGATTGCTCGCGCTGGAAGACGCGGCGAGCGAGGTGGCGGATCCGTTCTTGCGGCGCGGGCTTGAACTGGCGATCGACGGCACCGACCCGGAGGAGTTGCGCGAGATCCTCGAAGCCGAGATCGCGGCCAAACGCAAGGAGTACAAGCAAGGCGGCAAGCTGTTCGCGGACATGGGCGGCTACGGCCCGACCCTCGGTGTCATCGGCACCGTGGTGAGCCTGGTGCACGTGCTCGCGAACCTCAGCTCTCCCGAGTCGCTCGGAAAGTTGATCGCGGCCGCGTTTGTCGCCACCTTGTGGGGCGTCATGTCGGCCAACGTGTTGTGGCTGCCGATGGCGAACAAGATCAAGCGGTTGGGCGAGATCACCACGCAGCAGATGGAGCTCGTCATCGAGGGCGTGCTGTCCATCCAGGCTGGCGTCAACCCGCGGCTCATTCAGCAGAAGCTGCGCTCCTTCCTCCCCCCTGACGAGGGCAAGGCCAAGGACGAGAAGCCGGCGAAGGCGGCCGCGTGAGCACGCCGAAGCCGCGCCGGCGCGGTCATCGCGGGGGCGAGGAACACGAGGAGCACGAGGGCAACCTCGAGCGCTGGCTGCTGACCTACGCCGACATGATCACCCTGTTGATGGTGTTGTTCATCGTGCTGTTCGCGATCAGCGTCGTCGACAAGAAGAAGTTCGCCGCGCTGGCCGACGGGTTGTCTCATCAGTTCGGCGCCACGAACAAGGTGCTGCCGGCCGGCACCGGCGTCATCGACGGCGGCCAAACGTCGAACCACGACCAGGGCCAGCTCGCGAACAACCCCGCCCAGCCGCTGTCGCCGATCGACCAGGTGGAGATCTCCAAACAGCGTCAGCAGCAGATCCAGAAGGAGAACTTGCTCAAGCAAGAGCAGCAGACCCTGCTCAACGCCAAGCAGCAGATCGAGGCGGCGCTGCAGGCGAAGGGGCTGCAAAACTCCGCCAGCTTCAAGCTGACGTCGCGCGGCCTGGTGGTGAGCATCGTCACCGACCAGGTGCTCTTCGACACCGGAAAGGCCGACCTCAAGCCGGTGGGCCAGCAGGTGCTGGACGCGGTCGCGCCTGCGCTGCTCAAGTTGCCGAACGACATCTCGATCGAGGGCCACACCGACAACGTGCCGATCACCGGCGGGCTGTTCGCGTCGAACTGGGAGTTGTCGGCCGTCCGCGCGACGACCGTGCTGCGTTATCTGATGGCCCACGACGGACTGCAGGCGGATCGGATGTCGGCCACCGGCTACGCCGACACCAAGCCCGTCGCGCCCAACGACTCGGCCGCGCATCAGGCGCAAAACCGCCGCGTCGAGCTCGTGGTGCTCTCGACGCTTCTTACCGACTCGACCGACTCGACCGACTCGACCGCCGGGGCGAACATTGCCGGCGCCGTCATTCCAGCTGGAGGCTCCGGATGACCACCATGACCGACAAGCCGGGAAAGGTGGCCGACGCGTCCGCTGAATCCGCCGCGCCGAAGAAGAAAAAGGGCAAGAAGAAGCTGGTCATCGGCTTGGTGCTGGTGGTCGCGCTGGGCGGCGTGGCCAAGGTCGAGTTCCTCAGCCCGAAGAAGGACTCGCACGCGGCGGTCGTGGCCAAGCCCGGGCCGTTGGTCGCCCTCGACGCCGTCACCGTCAACCTCGCCGGCGGCCACTACCTGCGGGTCGGCGTCACCGTCCAGTTCACCGACAAGGTGAGCGCCTCGGCGCCCCCGGACGGCGCTCCGGCGCTCGACCAGGTCATCGGCTACTTCACCGGCCAGGACGGCGCACCGCTGCAGACCGGCGTGGGCTTGGAGAAGGCGAAGGAGGGCCTCGAGAAGGAGATCGCGGACGTCTATCCGAAGGAGCCGGTCTACGACGTGCTGTTCACGTCGTTCGTCGTCCAGTAGGCGCGCGCCCACAACTTCACATCGCACCGAAAAGCCTCAGGGGCGGCCGCCGCCTGCCGATCTGGGGTTTCGTGACCTCGCCGACGATCGCGGAGCCGCCGGGAGTCGCGCACGGCACCGTGCGCAACCCTCGCGCGAGCCACGAGCCGAAGCTCTACGACTTTCGTCGCCCGAGCAAGCTCAACCGCGGCCATGTGCGCAAGCTGCACATGACCTACGAGACGTTTTGCCGGCAGTTCACGACCGTGCTGACCAGCACGGTGCGGGTGTTCTCGCTCGTCGAGCTGGTCGCGGTCGAGCAGATGCCGTATGTCGACTACATCGAGTCGATTCCAACGCCGTCGTTCTTGGCGCTCACCTCGATCGAGCCGCTGGCCGGGACCGCGGTGCTGCAGATCCCGCACAAGACCGCGATGCTGTGCGTCGACCGTTTGCTCGGCGGACCGGGCACGCCGGAACAACCGGAGCGGCTGTTCACCGAGATCGAGACGAAGCTGATGCGCTCGCTGTCGCAACGGGTGCTGCACGAGCTGCGCTACGCGTTCGACGGCATGGTTTCGCTGACGCCCGAGGTGGTCGGCGTCGAAGCCAATCCGCAGTTCGCGCAGGCCGCCGCGCCGTCCGACGTGTACGTTGTGGCGTCCTTCGAGATGAACGTGGGAAACCAGGAGGGGCTCGCCACGTTCGCCATGCCGTTCACCGGCCTCTACCCAGTGCTCGAGGCCGCCGCGACGCCGAAGCGCAACGACCGCAGGGACGTCGCGCTGCGAAGCGCCGCGGCGTTGCACGCCCGGTTGAGCGACGTGCCGGTGGACGTGGCGGTGGAGTTCTCGCAGATCGCCTTGACGCCACGGGAAATCCTCAGTCTCGCCGTGGGCGATGTGCTGCCGCTTCGGCATCCGACAAACAGCCCGCTGCGAATCACATCCGGCGGGATGGCGTTCGCGTACGGCGTTCCAGGCAGCACCGGCAAGCATGTCGCGTGCCGCGTCGTCGAAGACCCAGAACCCCAGGAAGGCACGACTAACCGATGACCGAGTCAACCGCTGCCGAGGTCCTGGATCCCGACGGCTCGTTCACGGCGATGGCCGACGCCAACGGCGTCGCCGCGCCGGCCGCCGAGGAGAGCAGCCGTGGCGGGGGTCGCAAGCGCGGCAAGCCAGAAGACCCGCCCGCGAACGCGTTGCAGGCGTTCGGCGGCGCAGACCGCCTCGACCTGCTGAGCAATGTCGAGATGGACGTCACCGCGGAGCTCGGCCGCACGCGGATGACCGTTCGCGAGTTGCTGTCCCTCACGCCCGGCGTTGTCGTCGAACTCGATCGCATGGCGGGCAGCCCGATCGACCTGTTCGTCAACGGAACGCTGATCGCGCGCGGCGAGGTCGTCGTCATCGACGAGGAGTTCGGTGTGCGGATCACCGAAATCGTCAGCCCCGGCGCCGCAGAAAACGGACGGTGAGCAGCATGCTCGGTCCGGTGCTGCGCATGCTCGTCTCGCTGGCCATCGTGCTCGCCTTGATGTACATCGCGGCCCGGTTGCTGCAACGCTCGCGCGGCGGCGGTTCCGCCCGTCCGGCGGCCGGTCGGTTGGGGGCGTTCGCGTCGTCCATGAAGAAGGCGAAGGTCGGACGACGCGCTGCGCGGCGCCGCCCGCGACTCGACGTCGTGGCGCGCCAGCCATTGGGCAAGAGCGCGTCGGTGGCCGTCGTGCGGGTCGGCGACCGCACGATGCTGATCGGCATCACCGATGCCAGCGTGCAGCTGCTCAGCGAGGTGGACTCCGCGTTGTTCGACGAGGCAGAGCCGACGGGCGAGCTCGCGGCGCTCGCGGCGGCCCCCGCCGCGCCGGCGGCGCGGGTCGGCACAGCGCGCAGCTCCGTTTCGGTGATGGACCTGCTGCGCGAGCGCACTGTCCGCCGGGTCTGAGATTTCATGACCGACGCTGCCGCGCGAGACTCGCGGCGATCCTGGGTTGGCCGGGCTCTGCTGCTGGCCATCTGCGCGGTGATGGGGTTGCTCGCGGTATTGGTGCGGCCGGACGACGCGCTCGCCGCGCAGCTCACCTCGCGCGCGGTCGCGGTGCGGGCCGACTCGACCCCGGCGCCGATCACGCCCATCCAGCCAATCGCGCCGATCGTGGCGCCGTCCGCGCAACCCAGCGGCGCGACCCCGTCGTCGCCGTCGGTCACCGCGCCGAACGGCCCGAATGGACCCGCCACTCCGAGCGGTCCCCCTGGAAACGTGAGCGTCAGCATCAACGGCGTGAACGGCAAGCCGAGCCAGTCGGTCGTCATCATCTTGATGATGACGGTGATCTCCATCGCACCGGCAGCGCTGATGCTGTGCACGAGCTTCACCAAAATCATCGTGGTGCTCTCGCTAACCCGAAACGCGCTCGGGCTGCAGGGCGTGCCGCCGAACCAGGTGCTCGTCGGACTCGCCCTGTTTCTGAGCCTGTTCATCATGGGACCGACGTTGTCGGCGGTGAACAAGGACGGGGTGCAGCCCTATTTGCATGGCCAGGTGACCGCCTCGCAAGCCTACGAGGCTGGCGTGCAGCCGCTGAAGCAGTTCATGTTGAAGCAGACCCGCAAGGACGACCTGGCTTCGATGGTCAACGCCAGCAAAGAGAAGAAGCCGGCGTCGCAAAAGGACGTCTCGATGACGACGCTCATCCCGGCGTTCATCCTGTCGGAGCTGCGGGCCGCGTTCATCATCGGGTTCGTCATCTTCATCCCGTTCCTCGTCATCGACTTGGTGGTCAGCTCGTCGTTGATGTCGATGGGCATGATGATGCTTCCACCGTCGATGATCTCGTTGCCCTTCAAGCTGTTGCTCTTCGTGATGGTCGACGGCTGGGGCCTGATCGCCCATTCACTCATCACGAGCTACCACTGAGAGCCGGATAGGCGACGATGACCGACACCGCTGTCTTGCACATCGCGTTGCAGACGATGCTCGTCACCGCGAAACTGTGCGCGCCGATGCTGCTCACGAGCCTTTGCGTCGGCTTCGGCATCTCGATGTTCCAGTCCGCGACGCAGATCCAAGAGTTCACGCTGTCGTTCGTCCCGAAAATCATCGCGGTCGGCGTGGCGGTTCTGATCAGCGGGAACTGGATGCTGTCGACGCTCGTCGACTTCACTCACCAGCTGTTCGACGCGATCCCGAACCTGATCGGCGGCGGCTGAGCACGTGGACATCAACGTCTCCACGTCGCTGCTCGTCGCGTTCCTGCTGGCGACCGTGCGGACGTCGGCCTGGATCGTGCTGGTGCCGCCATTCGGCGGCCGCACGATGCCGTGGATGACGAAAGCCGCGCTGTCGATGGCGCTCGCCTTTCCGGTGGCGCATCGGCTCGCCCCTCAAGCGCCTGAGCCGCAGCTCGGCCCGATGCTGTCGGCGATCCTGATGAACATCGCCGCCGGATTGACGCTCGGAATCGTGACGCTCGTGCTGTTCGCGGCGATCCGCGCGGCCGGCGAGCTGATCGACTTCATCGGTGGCTTCTCGCTCACGCAGGCATACGACCCGATGATGCTGCAGAACAGCTCCATCTTCGGCCGCTTCAACCAACTGCTCGCGGTGACTTTGCTGTTCGCGAGCAACGGCTATCTCATCATCGTCAAGGGTCTCCTCTCGTCGTATGACGCGTTGCCACTCCACGGCAGCGCACCATTGAAGGTGTTGGCCGAGCTCGTCACCAAGGACGTGGGAACGTTCATGGTGTCGGCCGTTGAGATCGCCGGACCGTTGCTGGCGGTGCTCTTCCTCGCCGACATCGGCCTCGGCTTGCTCACCAAAGCCGCTCCATCGCTGAATGTGTTCTCACTGGGTTTCCCGCTGAAGATCCTCATCACGTTGAGCTTGATCGGCGTGACCTTCCTCGCGTTGCCGGATGCGTTGGGCGCGTTGCTCGGGAAGATTTCAACGAACACCGACGTGGTCTCCGCCGTCTTCTCCTCAAAGCCCTGACGCCATGGCGGATCGCTCACAGAAGACTGAGAAGCCCACCCAGAAGCGGCTCAAGCAGGCGAAGAAGGACGGGCAAATCGCCCGCTCGCAGGACGTCGGTGTCTGGCTTGGCCTGCTCGTCGCCGTCTACCTGGTGCGCTACACCGTCGAAAGCGCCGTCCACCTCAGCCAGACCCTGTTCTCGGACGTTGGCGACTTCGTCGCAAACCCGGACGCCGCGAAACTCGTGCCACTGCTCACGTCGTCCATGGTGAAGGGCGGGTTGGCGGTGGCGCCGCTCGCGTTCGGGATGCTGGTGACGGGCGTGGTGGCGTCCGCCGCGCAGGGCGGCGTGCACGTCTCGGCGAAGGCGTTCAAGCCGAAGTGGGACCACCTCAATCCCTTCAAGGGCCTGAAACGGGTCTTCGGCGTGCGCGGTGTGTGGGAGGTGTCCAAGGCGCTGGTGAAGACGGCCATTCTCGCCCTTCTGTTGTACCGGGCGGTTCAATCGCTGGTGCCACTGACGCAGACGGGAACCGTCGTCCCGCTCGGCGCCGTGCTGCGCAAAACCGGTGACACACTGTTCGGCTTCGCGCGCAACGCGGCGATCGCGGGGCTGCTGATGGCGGCGGCCGACTACGCCTACCAGTTCAAACGCACCCGCGGCGCGCTCAAGATGAGCAAGCAAGAAATCAAAGAGGAATACCGCAACTCCGAGGGCGACCCGCACATCAAGAGCGCCATCAAGTCACGGCAAATGGCGATGCGGCGCAGCCGGATGATGGCCGCGATCGCGGGCGCGGACGTCGTTTTGGTCAACCCGACCCACGTGGCGGTCGCGCTGAAATACTCCGCAGGGCGCGGCGCGCCGAAGGTGGTGGCCAAGGGGGCCGGCGCGATCGCGGCTCGGATTCGCGCAGAGGCGGACAAGCATCGCGTCCCGATGGTTGAGGACATCCCGCTCGCGCGCGCCATCTACCGGGTGTGCGAGATCGGGCAAGAGATTCCGCACGAGTTGTTCGTCGCCGTCGCGCGAATCCTGGCGTTCGTGTTCTCGCTGCGCCGCCGGGGGAGCGCGGCCGGTCTGCACCACCCGGGCGCGACACCGCAAAGCGTGGTCGCGGGTGTGAAGAAGCGACGCGGACGACGCCGGGTAGCCGGTGGCGGGCGTGGTGCGGTGGCGGCGCCGCCACCGACCCGAGCGCGCCAATTCACTCAGGTCGACAAGCGGCCCGCCGATGGGGGCGATCGAGGGACGTCTGTCCGTGTGGGCAGACGTACAACGACGTCCCCGTGAGGTAGCGTGCGCCCGTCTCGACTCGGCCAGCTCGGCGTGCCCGCTGGCGTGATCGCGATCATCGTGATGATGGTCGTGC
Source organism: Acidothermaceae bacterium (assembly GCA_036380925.1). Taxonomy (GTDB): domain Bacteria; phylum Actinomycetota; class Actinomycetes; order Acidothermales; family Acidothermaceae; genus JAICLV01. The sequence goes on along the minus strand of DASVDW010000190.1, from coordinate 4,895 downwards.
CGCTGCCCACCGTGCTGCTCGACATGCTGCTCGCCGCCAACATCACCGGCGCGCTGCTCGTGCTGCTGGTGTCGATGTTCGTCAAGCGGCCGCTGGACTTCGCCGCCTTCCCTTCGCTGCTGCTGATCGCCACGCTGTTCCGGCTCGCGCTGAACATCAGCGTCACCAGGCTCGTGCTGCTGCACGGCTACGCGGGGAAGGTCGTGCAGAGCTTCGGCCACTTCGTCGTCGGCGGGTCGTTGATCGTCGGCTTGGTCATCTTCTTGATCCTCATCATCATTCAGTTCGTCGTCATCACCAACGGCGCCGGTCGGGTGGCTGAGGTCGGCGCGCGGTTCACCCTCGACGCCATGCCTGGCAAGCAGATGGCGATCGACGCCGATCTCAACGCCGGCCTCATCGACGAGCACGAAGCCCGCCGGCGCCGCAGCGAGGTCACCGCGGAAGCCGACTTCTACGGCGCGATGGACGGCGCGAGCAAGTTCGTCAAGGGCGACGCCATCGCGGCCATCGTCATCACGCTGGTCAACCTCATCGGCGGACTCGGCGTGGGCATCATGCAGCGGCACATGTCGGCGGGCGACGCGGTCTCCACCTACAGCCTGCTGTCCGTCGGCGACGGCCTGGTGTCGCAGATCCCCGCCTTGCTGCTGTCGGTCTCGACCGGCCTCATCGTCACCCGCGCGGCGACCGAGCATGACATGGGCACGGACGTCATCCGGCAGCTCACCGCGCAGCGCCAGGCGGTGCGCATCGGCGGCGTCGCGGTCATCGCGCTGGCGCTGATTCCAGGCCTGCCGAAGCTGCCGTTCCTGGTGCTCGGCGGCGCGGTGCTGGCGATCGGCATGCGGCTGAAGGACCCCGACTCGACCGCCGAGACCGCCGCCCAGGCCGAGGCGCCGGCCGGTCCGGCGCCCGACTCGGCCGAGGCGCTCGTCAACGAGATGAGGGTGGAGCCGCTCGAACTCGAGCTCGCCTTCGACCTGGTCGACCTCGTCGACAGCTCGGCGGGCGGCGAGTTGCTCGAGCGGGTGCGCGCGCTGCGGCGCAAGCTGGCGATCGAGCTCGGCATGGTCATCCCGATGGTCCGCACCCGCGACAACTTGGACCTGCCGCCCGGCTCCTACGCGATCCGGCTCAACGGCGTGGAGATCGCCCGAGGGGAGGCTCCGCCAGGCGCGGTGCTCGCCATCGGTGACAACCTGGCCAACTTGCCCGGCACCGCCACGACCGAGCCGGTCTTCGGGCTGCCCGGCAAGTGGCTGCCGCACGAGCTTCGCCAGCAGGCCGAGCTGGCGGGCGCCACCGTCGTCGACCGGGCCTCGGTCATCACCACGCACCTCGCCGAGGTCGTGCGCAACAACGCCGCCCGTCTGCTCTCCCGGGAGGACGTGAAGACCCTCACCGAACTGATCCGCCGCTCCGACCCGATCGTGGTCGAGGAGCTCACGCCGGCGCTGCTGCAGCTCGGCGACGTGCAGCGGGTGTTGCAAGGCCTGCTCGAGGAGCAGGTGCCGATCCGCGACCTGGTGCGGATCTTCGAGGCGCTGTCCCAGCGGGCCCGGCAAAGCACCGACCCCGAGGGGCTCGTCGAGGCGGCCCGCGCGACCCTCGGCGCGGCGATCTCCGCCCAGTACGCCCAAGACAACCGGCTCAGCGTCATCACCCTCGACCCGCTGCTCGAGCAGCGCGTCCTGGAACGGGTCCGAGCAGGAGAACACGGCACTTTTCTTGCCTTGGACGCCGAAGATGCCGAGCACATCGTCATGGAGACAAACCGGCTGGCCGAACGGGCCGAGCAGCTGGGCAACGTCCCGGTGCTCGCCTGCATGGCGCAGTTGCGGCCGGCCCTCCGCCGCCTGATCAAGACCGCGAGCCCGCGGCTGCCCGTGCTGGCCTACGCCGAACTCGGCTCGCAGTTCCAACTAGAGACAGTGGGGACGGTGAGCGCAGTCCGTGCGAATGCAGCTTGATGGTTCCGACCTCGAAGAACTCCTGGTGCGGGCGCGCGACGAGTACGGCGAGGACGTCCGCATCGTCAAGGCCGACAAGGTGCGCACCGGCGGCATCGGCGGCTTCTTCGCGCGCGAGCACTACGAGCTGAGCATCGAGTTGGACGACGAGGACGCCGCCGCGGCAGGCGACGTCGCGGGCCCGACGCTGCGAGACGAGCGGCCGATCTCGCTGCTCGATCTGGCCGACGCGATCAGCGACCGGGAGTTGCAAGCCCGGACGACGCAGCCGTCGGAACCGGCGCCGTTCACCCCCGGCATCGGTCCGTCGATCTCCACCGAGGGCGCGTCGTTCGCCAGCATCCTGGCCGGCCTCACGCACACCGTGTCGGAGCCGGCGCGTTCCACCCCGGCGGAGACCGCGGTCGAGGTTCGGCCGACGTTTGGGGCCGCGCTGCCCGCGCGGGTGGCCGCGCCGGTGTCTGCGCCCGCGCGCTCCGAGCCGCGCCCGGCGCGCAAGGCGCGGCCGTCCGGCCGCGCCGCGTCGTCCGGAACTTCGGGTGAAATCTCGTTGCGCGACCTGCGCGACCTCGGATTGCCACGGACGATGCTGCCGGCGCGCGAGCGCGGCGACCTGCTATCGATGCTGGTGTCCGGGCTGCGTTCGCTGCCGCGCGCGCCGCAGCTGCCGGCGTCGAAGGGCGTCATCCTGGCCGTGGTCGGCGAGGGCGAGGGCGCTTGGGACGCCGCCGCGCAGGTGGCCCGCTCGATGGGTCTCGACGAGAAGTCGTTGGCGTACCTCACGGCCCGCGGCGCGCCGGCGAAAGTCGCGCCCGCGCGTCGGATCACCGACCTCGAGCAACTGCAGGCGCGGCTGGAGCGGTGGCGCAAGCGGAGCACGGCGACCATCGTGGTGGTCGACGCGCCGATGAGCGTGAAGGCGGCGGCGTGGAGTCGCAAGGCGATCGCCGAGCTTGACGCGTCGGCGGTCTGGCTGGTCGTCCCGGCGACGCGCAAGACGGAGGACGTCGCGCGTTGGGCCGGCCGGGTCGGCCGGGTCGACGGCCTCGTGGTGACCGACGTCGACGCGAGCACCGACCCGGCGTCGGTGCTGCAGCTCGACATCCCGGTGGCGTGGCTCGACGGACGTCCCGCGACCCCCGGCGCCTGGGCCGGACTGTTGGTCGACCGGTTGGTGGCCGCGTCGTGAGCAACGTGAGCGTCGACATGCTGTCGCTGAACGCGCTCGTGTCGTTGCGGATCGGCGAAGACGGCATCGACTACCCGTCGCGCATCGAGGATCTGGCGACCGACACGGTCATCGTCGCCGCCCCGCATGGCGCCAACGCGGCGCTGCTCGAAAGCGGCGACCGAACCGTACTGCTGTCGTGGGTGTCACCGCGTGGCCGCTACGAGCAACGTTGCGAGTTGGTTGAGCACATCTCGAGCCGCCCGCGGTTGTGGCGGTTGCGTCCGCTCGACAACGCGGTGTTGATTCAGCGCCGCCGGTACGTGCGCGCGCGCGCCGCGGTCGCGGTCTTGCTGTTCTTCCCAGGGGTTGTGGTGCCGGGGACCACGATCGACATCTCCGAGGGCGGATTTCGGGTGCGCGTCGCGCGCCGCGAGATCGAGGAGATGGCCGCCATGACCATTCACGTCACCATCGGCGGCGAACCGCTGGAGATCCAAGGTCACGTCGTCCGGACGTCGGTCACCGAGCTCGATCAGACCGAGGTGGTGATCGCCTTCGAGGCCGGACGACGCGAGTCCGACGCGATCAGGCGCTTCGTTTTCGAGCTGCAACTGCGGGCGAGGGCGGCGGTGCAGGCATGAGCCGGCTCAAGCTGACCGGCGCCGGATTATTGCTGGCGCTGCTGGTCTCCTGGCCGGCGATTCAGCACGGGATGATCGACCACACGCTCGCGATCAGCGCGATGTTCATCCGCGTCGGCGTCGCGGTCGGCTTCGTGATGGTGGGGCAGGCGCTGCTAGGCAGCGTCGTCGACTCGTACCGGCTGCAGAACATGATTCGCAAGAACCGCCAGGAGGCCGCCGCGCTGCAGCGACAGGCGGCCGAGCGTCAGCAATCGGCGCAGCGTGATCAAGCGGCCTGATCGGCGCTCACCGTAGAATCGGGCGGTGTTCTCCAACCGCCGGATCACCCGCGCCGCCGCGATTGTCGCCGTGGCGCTCGCGGCGTACGGCGGGGGAGTGCTCACGGGGGTGCTCGGCAGCGCCACGTCCGGCGACGCCGAGCGGGCCACGCCGTCTGCGTCGCCTGGCGTGCTGGAGCAAGCCGCGTCGGTCATCGAGCAGAACGCCGCGAAGCCGATCTCAAAAGCGCAGCTCGACAAGGCCGCCGTCGAGGGGATGCTGCAGGCGCTCGGTGACAAGTGGTCGAGCTATTTCACGCCGAACGACTACGCCTCGTTCGAGGCCGTCATGGACGGCGAGTACACCGGCGTCGGGCTGTGGGTGCACCGCGATTCCTCCGGCGCCGTCAGTGTTTTGAGCGTGCAGACCGGCACGCCGAGCGACGCGGCCGGCCTGCGTTCGGGTGACGTGATCACCGCCGTCGGGGGAGCGTCGATGGCGGGCAAGCCGGTTCCGGACGTCGTGAACGCGTTGCGCGGCGCGAACGGCACGACGGTCTCCGTGACGTACACCCGCGGCGGCGTGTCGCACACCGTGTCGCTGAAGCGGGTGAGCGTCTCCACCGAGGACGTCACGGCGAAGGTGACCGGCGCGGTGATGATCATCAAGGTGCGGGCGTTCAGCAAAGGCGTTGGGGCCAAGGTCGCGTCGTACGACGCCACCGCGCGGGAGCGCCACCTCTCAGGCATCGTCTTGGACCTGCGCGGCAATCCCGGCGGGTTGCTCGACGAGGGCGTGCGCACCGCTTCGGTGTTCCTCGACGGCGGGCCGGTGACGACGTTCGAGCGG
>DASVDW010000189.1:0-4067 GCA_036380925.1 Acidothermaceae bacterium | reverse complement strand
ACCGCACCGTTGATGTTGATCGCGCCCGGAGCGCTTGTCGTGGCTCGGACCATGATCGGATAGTGATTTACGACACGTTAACGCGCGCGCCGCTGGCCCGACGATGCCGATGTCCGCGCCGTGCTCTAAGTTGCCAGCGTGACCGTCGTGGTCCCCCGCGAACGAGCGGATTTCGAGCGCCGGGTCGCTTGCGTGCCGGACACTGTCAGCAGGCTTGCCGCCGCTGGGCTAACGGTGATGATCGAGCGCGGCGCCGGGGAGCAGGCCGGCTATCTAGACGCGTCCTACACCGCGGCCGGCGCGACCCTTTGTGATCGCGACGAGCTGGCGCGGGCCGACGTGGTGCTCGCCGTCCAACCGCTTCCGGTGGCGGACGCTGAGACTCTTCCGGCTGGCGCCATCGTGGTGAGCTTCCTGCAGCCCGCCGCGGTGCCAGAGTTGCTCGCCACCTTCGAGCAGCGCAAGGTGAGCGCGTTCTCCCTCGACCGGCTGCCGCGGATCTCCCGGGCACAGAGCATGGATGCGTTGTCTTCGCAGTCGCTGGTCGCCGGCTACCGCGCCGCGCTGATCGCCGCCGAGCGGCTGCCGCGCTTCTTCCCGCTGCTGATGACCGCGGCGGGCACCGTGCCGCCGGCCAAGGTGCTGGTGCTGGGCGCCGGCGTCGCCGGGCTGCAGGCCATCGCCACCGCCCGTCGGCTCGGCGCTGTGGTTTCGGCATACGACGTGCGTACCGCGGCCGCCGACGAGGTGAAGAGCCTCGGTGCCAAGTTCGTCTCGCTCGATCTGGAGAGTCTGGAGGGCGCCGGCGGTTACGCGCGGGAGATGACGGAGGACCGGGCCGCCCGTCAGCGCGAGCTGTTGACCCCGTATCTCGCCGAGTCGGACGCGGTGATCACCACCGCTGCCGTGCCGGGCCGGCAGGCGCCGCTGCTGGTCGACCGCGCGATGGTCGAGGCGATGCGACCGGGCACGGTCATCGTCGACCTGGCGGCCGACTCAGGCGGCAACTGCGAGCTGTCCAAGGCGGGCGAGGAAGTGCGGCACAACGGGGTGTTGATCTGGGGCGGGCGCAACATGCCGAGTGGCATGCCGTACGACGCAAGTCGGTTGTATGCCCGCAACGTGGCCAACCTGGTCCTGCTCATGACCAAGGACGGCGTGGTCAGCCCCGACCTCGAGGACGAGATCGTCGCTGGCAGCCTCGTGGTCCACGCCGGGCAGGTCCGGGCGTGAGCGAGCCGAGCGGAGCACAACAATGATCGACAACATCGGGCTGTTGACCATCTTCATGTTGTCCGTGTTCGTCGGGTTCGAGGTCATCTCGAAAGTCTCGACGATCCTGCACACGCCGCTGATGTCCGGCGCGAACGCCATTCACGGCGTCATCCTGGTCGGCGCCATCTTGATCACCGGTGAGTCGGAGGGCGCGGTTCAGTTGACCCTCGGCCTGCTTGCCGTGGTGCTCGCGACCGCCAACATGGTCGGCGGGTTTGTGGTCACCGACCGGATGCTCGAAATGTTCAAGGGCCGCGGCGCCGGGGGAGCGAGGCCTCCGGTCGAGGCCAGCCAGAACGGCCACCTCACCGAGACGAAGGCGTCCTCGTGAGCACGGGTGTGCAACTCGCCTACTTCGTTACGGCGCTCTGCTTCATCCTGGCGCTGAAGGGCCTTTCGTCGCCGAAGTCGGCTAGGTCAGGCAACCTGATCGGCGCCTTCGGCGCCACCCTCGCGGTGATCGTGACGCTGTCGCTGGACGGGCTCGGGCATCGCGCGCTGATCATCCCGGCGATCGTGGTGGGCGCCGTGGTCGCCGTCCCGGCCGCCCGGATGGTGAAGATGACCGCCATCCCGCAGATGGTCGCCATCTTCAACGGCGTCGGCGGCGGTGCCGCGGCGCTGGTATCCATCGACGAGTTCGTTCGCCAGCACGCGGTCGACTCGACGGCCGCGGTCATCGCGGTCGTGTTCAGTGCCATCGTCGGAAGCGTCAGCTTCACCGGCTCGTTGATCACGTTCCTCAAGCTGCAGGGCATCATGACGGGGCGTCCGATCATCATTCCGGGCGCGCGCATCATCACGCCGCTGGCCGCGGCCGCCGCGCTGGGCTTGGGCATCGCGGTGATCGCGTCCCCGAGCGTGCCGCTGCTGGCCGCCTGCGCGATCGTCTCGCTCACGCTCGGGGTGTTGTTCGTGATACCCGTCGGCGGTGCGGACGTGCCGGTCGTCATCTCGCTGCTGAACGCATTTACCGGCTTGACCGTCGCGGCCTCCGGCTACGCGCTGTCGAACACCTTGCTGATCGTGGCCGGCACGCTTGTCGGCGCGGCCGGAACGCTGCTCACGCAGTTGATGGCCAAGGCGATGGGCCGCCCGATCACCGGCGTGCTGTTTGGCGCGTTCGCCGGACCCTCGACCGCTGGCTCCACCGCCGAGATCAGCGGCGATCGAGCGGTCCGCTCGGCCGGCGCAGACGATCTCGCGATCCTGCTCGGGTACGCCCGCAAGGTCGCCATCGTGCCCGGCTACGGGCTGGCCGTCGCGCAGGCGCAGCACACCATCCGCGAGCTTGTCGACCTACTCGAGTCGCGGGGCGTGCAGGTGTTCTATGCCATCCACCCGGTCGCCGGCCGGATGCCCGGGCACATGAACGTGTTGCTCGCCGAGGCCAACGTGCCGTACGAGCAGCTCAAGGAGATGGACGAGGCCAACCCGGAGTTCGCGTCCACCGATGTTGCGGTGGTCGTCGGCGCGAACGACGTGGTGAACCCGGCGGCGCGTGACCAGGCGGGCAGCCCGATCTACGGTATGCCGATCCTCAACGTCGACGAGGCGACCAACGTCGTCTTCATGAAGCGTTCGCTGCGCCCGGGCTTCGCCGGCATCGACAACTCGCTGCTGTACAACCCGAAGACGACGCTGTTCTTCGGCGACGCCAAGGACTCGCTGACCAAGCTGGTTGGTGCGGTCAAGGCCCTGTGATATTCCTGCGCTGGCACTTGCTGCGGTGACAGTTCCTCCTCTCGACGGGTAGCGAGCAGCGGGCCGGCGTGTCACGATGCCCCGGAGGGTACGAGGGCGCCCGAGGAGGCGAGACAGGAGCGATGTCGAGCGACCGCAGAGCGGGCGGGGCCGCCGAGAGTGGCGGCCGCGTCTTCGCCGTGGTGTGTTCCCGGGAAGAGGGTCAATGGGAGATCGGCCTGTTGCCCGGGCGGGCATCGTCCAGCCTGGAGGCGTTCCTCGCCGCGGTGCGCCAGCAGCCCGGCGACGGTGGTGCGCTCGGCTTCGTCGATGTCGCCGATGACTTTTTCGTGGCCACCCGGATCACCGGGGACGGCGTGCGGCTGCTGCTCTCCGACGTGACCGCGGCGGACGAGTGGCCGTTCGCCCGTCAGGTGCTCGACCGCCTCGGGCTGCCCGAACCCAGCGACGAGGACTTCGACGACATCGTGCCGGCCGGTGACCTGGCGATATTCGCTGATCTCGGACTTCCGGAGCTCGAGCTCGGCCTGCTGCTGTCCGACGTCGACGCGTACGCCGATGAGATGCTGGTGTCGATTGCTCGCCGCCTCGGGTTCGGCGACGAGTTCGAGCGGCTGGTCGACGCCGGCGTGCACTGACCCCTTTCCACCGATCGTTTCGAGTCGCCTGCGGGAGCACGTGTGTCCCACTTCGCAGCCCTCCTCGCCCGGTCGCACGACCGCTGGCGCGGCGTAGATTCCGACAGCGACATCGGCCGCGACATCGCGGACGCCGCCGACATCGAGGAGGTCGCCGACATGATGCGCGACGCCTCGGTCGACGACGGCCCCGTGTTGCTTTTCGTCGAAGAAGACGATGAGTGGTTCGGCATCGTCCGCGTCGATGGCACCGCCGAGCCGATGGCGTTCATCTCCGACGCCCGGGTGGTGCCGGTCAGCGAGATGGCGGCAAGTCTGTTCGCGGATCTGGTGCCCGAGCCGGAGTTCGCCGGTGGCGCGGCGGCCGCAGCGCCGGACGACGCGGTCAGCGAGGACGACGACGAGCGGTCCGGTTCCCCGCTGGCGACCGAGCCGACCGGCGCGGCGGAC
>DASVDW010000188.1:0-16023 GCA_036380925.1 Acidothermaceae bacterium | reverse complement strand
GCTAGCGGCTAAACGTTGAAGCGGAATTCCACGACGTCGCCGTCGGCCATCACGTAGTCCTTGCCTTCGATGCGCACCTTGCCTCGAGCCTTCGCTTCGGCCATCGAACCGGCCTCGATCAGGTCGTCGTAGTGGACCACCTCGGCCTTGATGAAGCCACGCTGGAAGTCGGAGTGGATGACACCGGCCGCCTCCGGCGCGGTGGCGCCGCGGCGAATCGTCCAGGCCCGCGACTCTTTTGGCCCGGCGGTGAGGTAGGTCTGCAACCCCAATGTCGCGAAACCCACGCGGGCGAGAATCGCGAGGCCGGATTCCGGCTGGCCGATTGATTGCAAAAGCTCCAGCGCGTCGTCGTCCGAAAGCTCGATCAGCTCGGACTCGATCTTCGCGTCGAGGAAGATCGCCTCGGCGGGCGCGACCAACGATCGCAGTTCGGCCTTCAACGACTCGTTCGTCATCTCCTCGTCGTCGACGTTGAAGACGTACAAGAACGGCTTGCTGGTGAGCAGTTGCAGCTCGCGCAACGGCTCGGGGTCGAGCCCAGCGGCGAAGACGGTCTGACCGCTGTTGAGCACCTCGCGCGCGCGGCGCACCGCCTCGACGACGTCCGCCTTGCCCTTCGCGGCGGCGCCACCCAACCTGGTCTCTTTTTCCAGGCGCGGCAAGGCTTTGTCGATCGTCTGCAGGTCGGCGAGGATCAACTCGGTGTTGACGGTCTCGATGTCGTCCTTGGGGCTGACTCGGCCGTCGACGTGGGCGACGTCGGGGTCGGTGAACACCCGAATCACCTGGCAAATCGCATCCGACTCGCGGATGTTGGCGAGGAACTTGTTGCCGAGCCCCTGGCCCTCCGACGCGCCTTTCACCAGGCCCGCGATGTCGACGAAGCTGACCGTCGCCGGCACCACCTTGGCCGAGTTGAACATCTCGGCCAGCACGTCGAGCCGTGAGTCGGGAACGCCCACCACGCCGACGTTCGGCTCGATGGTCGCGAACGGATAGTTCGCCGCGAGCACGTTGTTCTTCGTCAGCGCGTTGAACAGCGTCGACTTGCCCACGTTGGGCAGTCCGACGATGCCGATAGTCAGAGCCACGACCGGCGAGTCTACGTGGGGTTGACCGCCGCCCGCTCCTCACGGGTGATCCGCCAGACGACGTCGGCGCCGGCCCCAGCCGACGGGCGACCTCGATCGACATCGCCGGCGGGCCGGCGATGCGCGACGATAGCCGACATGAGTAACGACAGTCGCTGGTCGTTGTGGTCGACCAACTCGGTGCTCTCAATTGGCTCGCGCGGGTCGGTGCTGTCGATCGGCAGCATTGGTTCCTTCGCCTCCATCGGCAGCGTCGGCTCGTTCGCGTCGGTGTTCTCGATCGGCTCGTCGATGAGCACCGGCTCGGCTTTGTCGAACCAGTCGCGCTGGTCGCTGCTGTCGAACCGGTCGGATGACGCCATGTTGGGCAGCCGACGGGCCAGCATGTCCGGCGCGGCGCACGCGTCGTCCATGATCTTGGGGATCGGCGCGGCGGCCACCGCGCTTCGCGCGCTCGAACGACGGCGCGGCCGGCGCTAATTCGAGCGCCCGTCGGCGCGCTTCCGACGAACTGTCGGACGCCTTTGCCAGCATGCCAGGCATGGACGCACTCACGCTCATCCTGCTGGTTCTCGGCCTCGCCGTCGGCGCCGTGCTCGGCTTCTTGCTCGCGCACTCGCGGTCGAGCGCGCAAATCGCCGCGCTGTCGGCGAAACTCGACGCCACCAAGCAGGCCGCCGCGCAGCAGGTCGAATCCGCGCGCCTCACGCAGGAGCAGTTGCGCGAGACGTTCGCCGCGCTGTCGTCCGATGCGCTGCACAAGAACAGCCGCGCGTTCGTCGCGCTCGCCGAGCAGACCCTGAAGCAAGTCACCACGGCCGCCGACGGCGATCTGGCCAAGCGCCAGCAGGCCATCGAGCTCCTTGTCAGCCCACTGCGCGAGTCGCTCACCAAGGTGGAACAGCAAATTCAGGACGTCGAAAAGCAGCGCACCGACGCGTACGCGGCCTTGCGCCAGCAGGTCGAGTCGATGGGCAAGAACTCGGAGAAGCTGCAGCTGGAGACCTCCCAGCTGGTGGCGGCGCTGCGTGCGCCGCAGACGCGCGGCGCATGGGGTGAGCATCAGCTCCGTCAGGTCGTCGAGTTCGGCGGCATGGTCGAGCACTGCGACTTCCTCGAGCAAAACACCAGCGTCACCGACAACGGCATCTTGCGACCTGACCTCGTCGTCCGACTTGCCGGCGGAAAGCACGTTGTCGTCGACTCGAAGGTCTCGCTCATCGGCTTTCTCGACGCGATGGCCGCTTCGGACGACGCGGCTCGCGCCGACCAGCTGCATCGCCACGCCCGGCACATGCGCGACCACGTCGATCGGCTGGGCTCGAAGGCGTACTGGGATCTGCTGCCCAACACGCCGGAGTTCGTCGTGATGTTCGTGCCAGCCGAGACCTTCCTCAACGCGGCGCTTGAGCATGACCCTGCCCTGCTGCAGCACGCTTTTGAGCGCAACGTCGTGATCGCCACCCCCGCGACCCTCATCGCGCTGCTGCGCACCGTCGCCTACTCGTGGCGGCAGGAAGCGCTCGCCCAAAACGCGCAAGACGTGCTGCGGCTGGGGCGAGAGCTGTACAGCCGGCTGGCCACGATGGGCGATCACGTCGACAAGCTCGGCCGTCAGCTCAACTCGGCGGTCGACAGCTACAACAAGACGGTGTCGTCGCTCGAGGGCCGGGTGCTGGTGAGCGCCCGCAAGCTGGTCGACCTCAAGGTCAGCACCGACGAGCTCGACACCCCGAAGCAGATCGAGCTGGTCGCCAAGCAGGTGCAGGCTCCAGAGCTGGTCGCGTCCGCTTCCGAGACGCTGATTTCGCTTCCCGATCAACCGCTGGACGCCAGCACGCATGCCGCGGGCTGAACCAGCGACTGACGCGAGCCGCGCTTCATTCACCGACACCTAACGCATCGTTGTCGCTAGGCAATCGTCACCAAAACGCGTGCCGGCGAGCAGGCGTGAGCAAATCCCGCCTGGGCATTCCTGCTGGACCCACCAGCAGGAGGTTCTTAGGTGACCAGCACCAACGACATAGCAAGCGAAACAAAGGATCAAACACGCGGCCTTGCAGATCATGCCAAGGGCGCCGGGCAGGAGATCGCGACCAACGCCCGCTCCGCGACGTCCGACATCGCCGGCACGGCGAAGGAGCAGGTTTCCGCCGTGGCGTCGACGGCCCAGAATCAGGTGCGCGATCTCACCAGCCAAGCTAAAGATCAGCTACGCACGCAGGTTGAAGAGCAGACTCGGCGCCTCGCGCAAAACTTGCGCCAGATGTCGGAGCAGCTCAAGCAGATGGCGACCGAGTCCAGCTCCGCTGGACCTGCGCGGGATCTCGTTCACCAAGCGGCGGACCATGGACTGCGGACCGCGGATTTCCTCGAGTCACGCGGGCCAGACGGCGTTGTCGGGGAGATGCGGCGGTTCGCCCGCCGGCGTCCGGGTCTTTTCTTGCTGTCCGCAGCAGTGGCCGGAGCCGCGGTCGGTCGCATGACTCGGGCCGCGAAAGCCGCATCTCGCATGGACGACGCCGACGCCAGCCACCACACCGGTGCGACGCCAACGACCGGCCTCAGGCGCGACGAGCCGATCGACCTACGCGACAGCCCTGGCGGTGGCTGGTGACGACGAATCCCCCGTACCCGTCGGAGTTAGGCGCCGATCGAGCGTCCGGGGAGGCAGTTCCCCGCGGCGATTCGACCAATGACACGTCGATCGGCGCGCTCATCGGCGACATCACGACCGACTTGTCACGACTGATGCGACAAGAGGTCGAGCTGGCAAAAGCTGAAGTGAAGGAAGAGGCGACCAAGGCAGGAAAGGGCGCCGCGATGTACGGCGCGGCCGGCTTCGCCGGATACCTCGCGATCGTGCTGCTGTCGTTCGCCGCGGTGTTCGGCATCGGACGCGCGCTAGGGCTCGATTGGGCGGCTCTCATCATCGCGGCGGTGTGGGCGGTCATCGGCGCGGTGCTCTTCGCGCGCGCCCGCGAACAGATGCGCGAGGTCGACCCAACGCCGCGACGGACCGTGGAGACTTTGAAGGAGGACGCACAATGGGCCAAACACCCGACGAGCTGAAGAGGGAAGTCGAACGCACCCGAGCCGACCTCTCGTCGAACGTCGACACGCTGGCGGATCGAGTGAATCCGGCGCACGTGGCGCGCCGGCGCACGGAGTCGATCCGCCGGTCCGCGGTCGGCATCAAGGAACGAGTGATGGGGTCGGCCGCCGACGCGTTGCAGACCACGCGCGAGTCGGTCGGCACGACGTCAGCGGCGGTGTCCTCGTCAGTTGGCGAGGCGACGTCGTCGTTGGGCTCGTCGGTCAGCGACGCCGCGCAGCGGGCTCCTGAGCAGATCCGCGCGGGCACTCAAGGCAGTCCTCTCGCGGCCGGACTCATCGCGTTCGGCGCGGGCATGCTCGCGGCCGCCCTGTTCCCGGCCTCGCGGGCGGAAACCCAAGCCGTGAACACGCTTCGCGACAACGCCGACATGCTGGAACCGGCGAAGGAGGCGCTAACCGAGTCGGCACAGCAGATGAGAGAAAACCTTGCCCCTGCGGCACAAGATGCGGCGCAACGAGTGAAGGACAGCGCCGCGGCGGCCGCCGGCACGACAGCCGACCAGGCCAAGCAATCCGGTTCGGAGATGGCCGATCAGATCAAGAACACGACCGCCGAGGCGCGAGACCACTCGACGGAAAGCGTGAGCCAAGCGCCGGACCGTTCGCAGTATTAGCCGGTGGGCGCTTTCCCGGACCAGGCGGCCGGGGCGGCCAGCCGCCTGGTCCGGGAACCGGACAAGATGAGGCGCGTCGCACGCGCGCCGCGCCGGGCCTGCGCCTTAGCGTGGTCGTCGTGCCCGAAGCTGCCTTCCAGCCCGTCGAACCGCAACCGGCCCAACCGGCCCAAGCGGCCCAGCCGGCCGACGCTGCCGAGCCTGGCCAGCGGACCGAGCCTGCCGAGGCGGACAAGACGCGCGGCAGCCGCGCACCGGCAACCCGGCGTCCGCCCGGGGTCACCGGCCGCGGACTCGTCGTCCTTGTCTTCGCCGCGACGTTCGTCGGTGGATTGCTCGACATGGCGATCTCCGGCCATCGGGGGCACCTGTTCGGGGTGCTGTTCGTGATCTCGAGCGCGCTCGGCGCCCTCGCCGTCCGAAGAAAAGACCTGCGCACCGCGATGGTCGCGCCGCCGTTGCTGTACTGCGTGCTGATCTTCGTGATGAGCCTGATCGACCAAGGCGGCCTGACCGGCGGCCTGCTGACCCGGGAGGCGTTCTACCTCGCCAACGCGTTCGTCACGGGAGCGCCCGCGATCTGGGTCGGCACCGTGCTCGCGGCCGCGATCGGCTGGTACCGGCTAGGCGCCGCCGATCGGCGTTAGCCGGCAAGAAAATCGGCGAGCGTCCACCAGCTCGGGCGCCGTCGCGCCGAGTGGATTCAGCCGCGGGACTCAGCCGCGGGATTTGATGTCGCGACGCAGCTCCGGCGGCAACGCGAACGTGAGCGTCTCGCGCTCCGCGTCGATCTCGACGACGTCGTCATAGCCGCGCTCGGCCAGCCAGCTCAGCACCCCGGTCACCAACGACTCCGGCACCGAGGCGCCGCTGCTCACACCGACCGTGTCGACGCCGTCCAACCACGACTCGTCGATCTCGGCCGCGTCGTCCACCAGGTGAGCGGCACGCGCCCCGCAGTCGAGCGCCACCTCCACCAGCCGCACCGAGTTCGACGAGTTGCGCGAGCCGACGACGATCACCAGGTCGGACATCGCGGCGATCTTCTTCACCGCGCCCTGGCGGTTTTGGGTCGCGTAGCAGATGTCGTCGCTCGGCGGATCGATCAGGTTGGGGAAGCGCTTGCGCAGGGCTCGCACCGTCTCCAGGGTCTCGTCGACCGACAGGGTGGTTTGCGACAGCCACGCGATGCGGTTCGGGTCTTTGACCTCGACGGTGGCGGCCGCCTCGGGTCCGTCGACCACGGTCACCCGGTCGGGCGCCTCGCCGGTGGTGCCGACAACCTCCTCATGGTTCGCGTGGCCGATGAGCAGGATCTCCAGGTCTTGGGCGGCGTACCGGCGGGCCTCGTGGTGCACCTTGGTGACCAGCGGGCAGGTGGCGTCGATTGTGCGGAGCTGGCGCTGGTCGGCCTGCGCGTAAACGCTGGGAGCGACACCATGCGCCGAGAGCACCACGATCGAGCCCTCGGGCACCTCATCGGCCTCCTCGACGAAGATCGCGCCCTTGCCCTCCAGATCGGCGACCACGTGCTTGTTGTGCACGATCTGCTTGCGCACATAGACCGGCGCGCCGTGCACCTCGAGCGCCTTCTCGACCGTGTCGACCGCACGCTCGACGCCAGCGCAGAAGCCGCGCGGCTGGGCGAGCAGGACGCGCTTCGAAGAAGTCATGGTCCCATCGTAAGTGGCCGCCTTTTCGGGCGGCCCTGGACAGCCGAACACGCCCCTGGACACCTCCACAGGCCTGTCCTGGGGCAGGTACACGTCCTTAACGTGATCAACCGGCGTCGGCGCGCCTAGGCTCGGTCAGCGTGGCGTTGGAATCGAGCGCGGAGCGGCCGGTCCCGGTCCGCACGGTGGCCAATCTGATCGGCCAATGGGTCGGGCGGCTCGGCCGGGTGTGGATCGACGGTCAGCTCACCGAGATCAGTCGCCGCCCCGGCGCCAGCACGGTGTTCTTCACCCTGCGCGACCCCGCGGCCGACATCTCGCTGCGGGTCACCGCCGCCCGCCAGCTGGTCGACTCGCTGCAGGTCAGCGAGGGCGTGCGGGTCGTGGTCTGGGCCAAGCCCGAGTACTACCTGCCCAAAGGAACGCTCACGCTGAAGGCGTTCGACATCCGACCGGTCGGAGTCGGTGAGTTGCTCGCGCGCATCGAGCGCCTCAAACAACTACTGGCCAGCGAGGGGCTCTTCGCCGCCGAACGCAAGCGACCGCTGCCGTTCCTGCCCAACACCGTCGGGTTGATCTGCGGCCGCGGATCCGCCGCGGAGCGCGACGTCTTGGAAAACGCCAAACGGCACTGGCCGGCGGTCAACTTCCGGGTCGAGGCGGTCGCCGTGCAAGGCCCCTACGCGGTGCCGGAGATCACCAAGGCGCTGCACAGCCTCGAGGCCGACAGGTCCGTCGACGTCATCGTCATCGCGCGCGGCGGCGGCAGCGTCGAAGACCTGCTGCCGTTCTCCGACGAGGCGCTGCTGCGCGCGGTCGCGAAGTGCTTCACGCCGGTCGTGAGCGCGATCGGCCACGAACCGGACTCCCCGCTGCTCGACCTGGTCGCCGACGTGCGCGCCTCCACACCAACCGACGCCGGCAAGCTCGTCGTCCCGGACGTCGCCGAGGAGCAGCACCGCATCGCCCAGCTGCGTGACCGCGCGCGTCGCTGCGTCGAGACCCGAATCGACCGCGAGCAGCACGGGTTGGACGCGTTGCGCGCCCGGCCGGCCCTCGCGGCGCCACACCGCGACCTCGACCGCCGAAGCGTCGAAATCGGCGAGCTGGCGGCCCGCGCCGCCCGGTGCCTCACCGGTCAGCTCGACCGCGCGTCCGACGAGGTCGGCCACCTGCTCGCCCGGGTGCGCTCGCTTTCGCCGTCCGCCACCCTCGAGCGCGGCTACGCGATCGTGCAGGACGACGCCGGGCACGTCGTCACGTCCGCCGCGCAGACCGCGCGCGGCAAGGGCCTGCAGATTCGGCTGGCCAGCGGGCGGGTCGCCGCGGAGGTCACCAAGATCCTGGCGCCGGGTGACTGACGCCCTACGCTTGCGGTCCATGGCGGCGAATCCGAAAGAGCCAGCAGACCGGGCAGAGCGGGCAGAGCGGGCAGCGCCAGCAGAGCAGCTGTCGTATGAGGAGGCCCGCGAGGAGCTGCTCGACGTCGTCCGGCAACTGGAGTCCGGCGGGCTGCCGTTGGAGCGGTCGCTTGCCTTGTGGGAGCGCGGCGAGGAGCTCGCGCGCATTTGCCAAAGCTGGCTCGACGGCGCCCGCGCGCGACTGGCCGCGCGTCGTCCGGCGCAAAGCCCGAATCATGCGGACGACGAACCCGAGGACGCCGGCTAACCGCTCGGGTTCAAGTGCAGGCTGGCGGCGAGCTGCTCCAGGTTGGCCACGCTGGCGGTGCCGGTGACCATCACCACACCGTGCGGGCCGAACCAGGCGAGGGAGTCTTGCGCCTTGCGGTCGCTGGTCAGGTGCACCCAGACCTGGCCGTTGATCGTGCGCAGGTCGGCGAACACGTTCCCCGCGCTGCGGACGGTGACGTAGCGCCGGACGTTGCGCATGTCGGCCTGCTCCAGGCCGACGTAGCCGCCGTCCGGAGCGAGATAGCCGATGTGCAGCTGCGGGCCGTCCTTGGTGAGCTGAAACCGCGCGCTGTTCGGCTGCCAGCCGGCCGGCAGGGGCTGCGGAAGGCGCACCGTGAACCCTGGGGTCGACTTCGCCTTGCTGATGGCGGCCGACGGGTCGACCGGAATCACCGTGTCGGCCCGCGGCGTCGGCAAGGCGACCAGCAGGCCGATCGCCGCCGCCAGCGTGGCGAGGGCCGCCACGACCAGACTGCGCCGGTTCGGCCGCAGCGCGTGCCGCCCAGCGGGCGGATCGGCCCCCGGCGGCTGCACGTGCATCGTCACGCGCGCGCTGGTCTGGGCGGCCGTCATGTCTCTATGCTCCCCCGATCGGGCATGCTGTCGACACAGCCCCCCGAACATGGAAGGAACCGCGCGTGACCCTGAACGCGAGCGCCGAGACACCCGACCGCAACCTCGCCCTCGAGCTCGTACGCGTCACGGAGGCCGCGGCGATGGCCGCCGGCAGGTGGGTCGGGAGGGGCGAGAAGAACGACGCCGACGCGGCCGCGGTCGACGCGATGCGCCGCTTGATCGGAACCGTGTCGATGCGTGGCACCGTCGTCATCGGCGAGGGCGAGAAGGACGACGCGCCGATGCTGTTCAACGGTGAGCGGGTCGGCGACGGCACCGGCGCCGACTGCGACGTCGCCGTTGACCCGATCGACGGCACCCGGCTCACCGCGATGGGCATGAACAACGCGATCTCGGTCCTCGCGGTCGCCGAGCGCGGCTCGATGTACGACCCGTCGGCGGTCTTCTACATGTCCAAGCTGGTCACTGGCGCGGTCGCCGCGCCCTACGTGGACGTCGAGGCGCCGGTCTCGGCGAACATCCGCGCGATCGCCGCGGCCAAGGGGTGCGCCAACGAGGACGTGACCGTCGTCGTGCTCGACCGGCCGCGGCACGAGAAGCTCGTGCGCGAGATCCGCGACGCCGGCGCGCGAATCAAGTTCATCATGGACGGCGACGTGGCGGGCGCCATCATGGCCGCGCGGGAGGGCACCGGCGTCGACCTGCTGCTCGGCGTCGGCGGGACGCCCGAGGGCATCATCGCGGCGTGCGCGGTGAAATGCCTGGGCGGCGTGATCCAGGGAAAGCTGTGGCCGCGCGACGACGCCGAGCGCGAAAAGGCCATCGCCGCCGGGCATGATCTCGACCAGGTGCTGCGCACCGACGACCTGGTCAAGTCCGACAACGTCTTCTTCGTCGCGACCGGCATCACCGACGGCGAGTTGTTGCGCGGGGTCCGGTATCGCGGTGGCGGCGCGGTGACCAGCTCGTTGGTGATGCGCTCGAAGAGCGGAACGATCCGCACCATCGAAAGCGAGCATCAGCTGTCGAAGCTGCGCGGCTACGCGATCGTCGACTACGACCGTCCACGGGTCGACCGAGTCGCGTCGCCCGATCGCACGCGAGTGCCCTGAGCGGCCAGCCCTACCCTTGAGGCATGACTTCCGACAACACCGAGACTTCCGACAACACCGAGTTCCGCATCGAGCACGACTCCATGGGCGACGTCCAAGTGCCCCGCGACGCGAAGTGGCGCGCCCAGACCCAGCGCGCCGTGGAGAACTTCCCCGTCTCGGGATTGCGGATCGACCGCGACCTGATCGCCGCCATCGCCTCCATCAAGGGCGCCGCGGCGAGCGTCAACGCCGAACTCGGCGTCATCTCGGACGACGTGGCGAAGGCGATCGCCGACGCGGCCGCCGAAGTGGCGCGTGGCGACTGGGACGCGCACTTCCCCATCGACGTCTTCCAGACCGGCTCGGGCACGTCGTCCAACATGAACGCGAACGAGGTGCTCGCGACGCTGGCGAGCGAGCGGCTCGGCGCGCCGGTGCATCCCAACGACCACGTCAACGCGTCGCAGTCGTCGAACGACACCTTCCCGTCCGCGATCCACATCGCGGCGACGCGGTCGATCATCATCAACCTCGTCCCGTCACTGCGGCACCTCGAGGCCGCGTTGTCCCGCAAGTCGGCTCAGTTCGCGGACGTCGTGAAGAGCGGCCGCACCCACCTGATGGACGCGACGCCGGTGACCCTGGGCCAGGAGTTCGGCGGCTACGCGGCGTCCGTGCGGCTCGGCATCGAGCGATTGGAGGCCGCGCTGCCGCGCATCGGGGAACTGCCGCTCGGCGGCACCGCCGTCGGCACCGGCATCAACACGCCGCCCGGATTCGCCGGCAAGGTCATCAGCGCGCTGGCCCACTCGCTCGACCTGCCGCTGTCCGAGGCGCGGGACCACTTCGAGGCGCAGGGCTCGCGCGACGCGCTGGTGGAGGCGAGCGGCGTGCTGCGCGTCGTCGCGGTCAGCCTCTACAAGATGGCCAACGATCTGCGCTGGATGTCGTCAGGGCCGCGCACCGGCCTGGCCGAGATTCACCTGCCCGACCTGCAGCCGGGCTCCTCGATCATGCCCGGCAAGGTGAATCCGGTCATCCCCGAGGCGGTTTGCCAGGTGGTGGCGCAGGTGATCGGCAACGACGCCGCCGTCGCGTTCGGCGGGGCCGCGGGCAACCTCGAGCTCAACGTGATGCTGCCGGTGATCGCCCGCAACCTGCTGGAGTCGATCCGGCTGCTCGCCAACATCTCGCGGCTGCTGGCCGACCGCTGCGTCGACGGCGTCGAGGCCGACGTCGAACGGTGCCGGTTCTTCGCCGAGTCGTCGGCGTCGATCGTGACGCCGTTGAACAAGTACATCGGCTACGAGGCGGCCGCCAAGGTCGCCAAACTGGCGCTGGCGCAGAACAAGACGATCCGTCAGGTTGTGCTCGAGAGCGGATACGTGGCGGACGGCAAGCTCACCGAGCGGCAGCTCGATGAGGCCCTCGACGTGTTGGCGATGACTCGACCCGCGACCTAGTACGACGCGTGCCGCAGCCAGTACGACCACGCGTTGCAAGGAGATCCGTAGCGGTCCTCGATGTAGCCGAGCCCCCACACGATCTGCGTGACCGGGTTGGTCCGCCAGTCAGCGCCGGCGGCGCCCATCTTTGACGCCGGCAACGCCTGCGGTATCCCGTACGCGCCCGACGTCGGATTCCGCACGGTGGTCTGGTACCTGCTCTCGTGATTCCACAGCTTGTCAAGGCAGGTCCATTGGTTGCCCGTCCACTGATACGTGGCGGCCAGCGCCTGCGCGATCTCGCGTGGGTCGCCGCCCGATATAGCCGCCTCCACCGACGAGCGTGACTGCTCGCGCGGCGTTCGAGGGGCGGCGGGAGCGGGTTGCGCGGTGTCGGCCGCCGTCGAAGCTGGCGACGAGCCGGGCGCCTCCTGCGGCGAGCCGGCGGAGCTGTCGGCCGGGTCGGCCAGGGCCGCCGCGGCCGACGCCAGGCCGGCGTCCGGCAGGTTGAACCAGACGCCTTGGTGCGAGCCGGCGATCAAGCTCCGGTCGCCCGCATCGGCGGGCGACGGTGAGACGAGCGGCGAGTACGGGGCTGACGACCCGCCCGGGTTGCCAGCGGATGACGACGAATGTCCGCTTTCAGATTCTGCCGACGCTGACGCGGCGATCGCCCCGACGATGCATAGCGAAACAACGGCGGAGACCGTGCCCGAGGCGATGATCGCCTCGCGTGCCGGGATCCGACTCATAAACCGATTCCTTTCGGGGAACACAAGTCAAGGAGCCCGCGCGACAAAGCCGAGCACGGGCCGACCCACAGCGCGACCTAATGCGAAAAAGGTCATGCCGGTACCGCGGCGCATTAGCGCGTAGGAAGGCGGTACATCGCGCAGTCACGCGTGGCGACTGCACGGGGTATGCGCTAAAGCATGCCTGAGCTAACCTCGGGACGCCAATCCACATCACGTGAGGGATGTCACAGTGGTATCTAGTGTTAACCATGTGACGGCTGAGAATGAAAACTCACTTCTGGTTGAGACATACCTTGCCATCGGGAAACCGCGCGGAGTGGCACACGCTCTGCATTCGCACCGTGACAGAGCGTGTTACGCGCATTTCTAAGGGACTTTGTCGACAGATTGACCGCGATGCCGCCAGTCTCGCGTTGATCTCGTCGATATCTCGATGTCGAGGCAGTTCGTCAACGAGCTGATGTCTCGATATCGAGTTACTTCAGCTGATCGACGCCCGCGTTAAGAGCCGAAGCGGCGTTCGCGCTCGGCGTACGAGCGAACCGCACGGAGGAAGTCGACCCGACGGAAATCCGGCCAGTACGCTTCGCAGAAGAAGAGCTCCGAGTGCGCGCTTTGCCACAACAAGAATCCCGACAGCCGCTGCTCCCCCGAAGTGCGAATCACGAGATCGGGATCGGGCTGACCTTTCGTGTAGAGATGCTTCGCGATGTGCTCGATATCGAGCAGATTCGCGAGGTCCTCAATGCTCGTTCCCTTGCTCGCGTGTTCGTGCAGCAATGCGCGCACCGCGTCGGCGATCTCGCGTCGTCCGCCATAACCGACGGCGACATTCACCAGCAAACCGGGGATGGTGGAGGTGGCGTCTTGCGCCTCTTTCAGCGAGCGCGCGGTGGCGTCAGGCAACAAGTCGAGCGCGCCGACTGGATTGATGCGCCACCGTCGCGACGCGGCGAGTTCGTTGACGGCGTCCTCGATGATTTGCAGCAGTGGAGCGAGTTCGGCCGGTGAACGCGCGAGGTTGTCGGTCGAGAGCAGCCACAATGTGACGACGTCGATGCGCAACTCGGCGCACCAGCCGAGGAATTCGTCGATCTTCTCGGCGCCTCGCCGGTGCCCGGAGGCCAACCCGATGCCCGCGGCGCGCGCCCAGCGGCGGTTGCCGTCCAGGATCACACCGACGTGCTTGGGCAGCCGGTCGGCGGGCAAGGCGGCAGCCAGCCGGCGCTCATACGCCCCGTAAAGCAGTCCGCGCAGATCCATGCGCCGCGGCCGACCTCCGCCCGGGAAGCGAAATGGGATTCCTCGGCGAGGTTACCCCGGGTGCGCGGTGGAACGCTCAGGAAGCGTCGGGGCCGGCGGCTCGCACATCCTCGACCGTGCGCATCGCGTCACGCAGGTTGTCGAGCCACTCCTGCGAGTGCTTGCCGACGAGCCGCACGCACCACGCGAGCGCGTCGCTGCGGCTGCGCGCGACACCCGCGTCGACCAGGGTGTCGAGGATCACCCGATCGCGCTGCCGAAGCCGAGTCATAACCGGGATGGACAGATTGGTGAACACCTCACGGCGCTCGCCGCAACGAGCCCCCCAGGCGACCTTGCGACCGAAGCGGTGCTCCGCCTCGTCGGCGATCGACATCCGCTGGCCCCGGGTGTCCTCCCGGAACGCCTTGATCCGGCCTGCCCACGCCGCCTGCCGCTCGACGTCCGACACGTCGGCTCCCAGCGACGGCGAGGCGACCTCGCCGACCACGGTGATCTCCTCGCGGTCGATCGTGATCTCGGGCGGCCCGACAAACCAATCCGACGGCAGCCGCCCGGCGAACCAGCCGCGGACGACCTCGTCAACTCGTTGTTGCGTCATGCTCCGACGATTACACGATTACATTGCAAGCTCAATAGCGGTGGAGGGCGTTCGCTCAGAGCGTTATCGATCAACGAGCAGGGCTCGGAGTTCGCTGACCGTCGTCACCGGGCGCTGGCAGATGAACCCCTCGCAGACGTACGCCGCCGCCTGCCCGCGGACCAGTCCGCGATCCTCCAGCAGGGGCGCCCACGGCGACCCGTCCTCCGACAGGGCGACCACCGCGCCCGGCGAGGTCGTCATCCGGGCGGCGCGCGCGAGGTCCGGGTCTGCGCCGACGACCGCGATCTCGATGGGACCTGCCAACAGCGCTGCCGACGCGGCGAGTCCCCAGCCGGCCGCCCGCGGATACGAGCCGCCGACCACCCGCGTCGCCCCGAGCGCGGCGGCGGCCGCCTGCCGATGACGGGTCGACCCGGTGAGCGCCGCGTACGTGAGCAAGGCGTGCGCCGCGGCCGATTGCCCGGCGGGGGTGGCGTCGTCCGTGACGCTGCGCGGCCGGCGCACCAACACCTCGGCGTCGTCGGCGGTGTCGTGAAAGCCGCCCGCGCCGTCGCCGAAGCGCTCGAGGACGACGTCGAGCAACTGCCCCGCGGCGTCGAGCAGTTCGGCTGACCCGACCGCCTGAGCCAGCGCAAGCAGCCCCTCTGCCACGTCGGCGTAATCCTCCAGCACACCGGCTGGCTCGCCGACGACGCCGTCGCGTGAGACGCGTCGCAGCCGTCCGTCGACGAGGTGCGCACCGAGCAGCAGCTCGGCGGTTTCCCGCGCCGCGTCGAGGAAATCGACACGATCGAGCAAGACGCCGACGTCGGCGAGCGCGGCGAGCGCGAGGCCGTTCCACGCGGCCACCACTTTGTCGTCTCGGCCGGGTTGCGGCCGTCGCTCGCGAGCCTCGAGCAGCCGAGTCCGCACCCTCGACCAGCGCTCGGGGTCGTCCGGGTCGAGCGGTAGCCGCAACACAGAAGCGCCGTGCTCAAAGGTCCCGTTCGCCGTCACGGCAAGCAACCGGGCCGCCCATTCGGCGTCCGAGCCGCCAACCGCCGCGCCCAACTGCTCCGGCGTCCAGACGTAGGTGGAGCCTTCAACGCCAGCCGCGTCGGCGTCGAGCGACGACGCGAAGCCACCCTGCGGCGTTCGCAGATCGCGCAGCATGAACTCGACCGTCTCGATCGCGATCCGCTTCGCGAGGGGCGAGCCGCCGACCCGCCACCAATGCGCGTAGACCCGCGCGAGTTGCGCGTTGTCGTAAAGCATCTTCTCGAAGTGCGGAACGACCCACGCCGCGTCGACGCTGTAGCGGGCGAACCCGCCGGCGAGCTGGTCGTAGATCCCCCCGCGGGCCATCGCCTCGCACGTCCCTTCGACCATCTCCATCGCGCCGAGGGATCCGTGTCGCAACAAGAACTCGAGCACCGCGGACGGCGGGAATTTCGGCGCGCCCCCGAAACCACCGTTGGCCGCGTCATATTGCGCGCGCAATCCGCTCACCGCGACATCGAGCAGCGCGGCGTCCGGTGGCGTCTGCTCCTCGGGGATCGCGGAGCGCTCGCCAAGCAGCCGCACGATTTCCGCGGCAGACGTCGTGAGATCGTCGCGCCGCTCTTGCCACGCCCGCGAGACCGCGTCGAGCACCTGGCGAAACGACGGCATCCCATGCATCGGAAGGCTGGGGAAATACGTGCCGCAATGGAACGGCTTGCCGTCGGGCGTGAGGAAGCAGGTCATCGGCCAGCCGCCGTGTCCGGTCATCGCTTGTGTCGCGTCCATGTACACGGCGTCGACGTCCGGCCGCTCCTCCCGGTCGACCTTCACGCAGACGAACTGCGCGTTCATTTGCGCGGCGGTCTCGTCGTCCTCGAACGACTCGTGCGCCATCACGTGGCACCAGTGGCAGGCGGCGTAGCCAACCGACAGCAACACCGGGACGTCACGTCGCCGCGCATCGTCGAACGCCGCGTCGCACCAGGGCCACCAATCGACCGGGTTGTCCTTGTGCTGCAGCAGGTACGGGCTGGTCGAGTCGGCCAATCGGTTCGTCATTTAAGAAGGTCTCCTACCGCCGATTGACGCGCCTCGCGCGAGAGCTGCCCAGCAACC
>DASVDW010000187.1:0-7401 GCA_036380925.1 Acidothermaceae bacterium | reverse complement strand
GTTTCGAAAGTAGACTTTCGAAGCAATTCTTGTCAACGGTTTCTGCCGCGCACGTGTGTCGTCCGGCACGCGATAGACCGCGTGCTGGCCGACACAACTCGAGGCTCCGCCGCGTAGCGTTACGCGCATGCCAGACGCCGTCATCGTCGCAACCGCGCGGTCCCCGATCGGGCGGGCGAAGAAGGGGTCGCTCGTCGACGTCCGACCGGACGACCTCACCGCGACGATCGTGCGCGCCGCCCTCGACAAGGTCCCGCAGCTCGATCCGCGCGACATCGACGACCTGCTGCTCGGCTGCGGGTTGCCCGGCGGCGAGCAGGGCTTCAACATGGCGCGGGTCGTCGCGCTGCTGCTCGGTTACGACCAGTTGCCCGGCGCGACGATCACCCGCTACTGCTCGTCGTCGTTGCAGACCACGCGCATGGCATTACACGCGATCAGAGCCGGCGAGGGCGATGTCTTCGTCAGCGCCGGCGTCGAGTGCGTGAGCCGGTTCGACCGCGGCAACTCCGACAACCACCCCGACACCCGAAACCCCGCGTTCGCGACGGCGCGGGCGCGCACCGCCGAACGCGCGCAAGGCGGTTCGGCGTCCTGGCAAGACCCACGCGAGAACGGCGAGCTACCCGACGTCTACATCGCGATGGGGCAGACCGCGGAGAACGTCGCGCAGCTGCGCGGCATCACCCGCGAGATGCAAGACGAGTTCGGCTGCCGTTCGCAAAATCTTGCGGAAAAGGCTTTGGCCGCTGGGTTTTGGCAACGCGAGATCACGCCCGTGACGCTGCCTGACGGCACGATCGTCAGTTCGGACGACGGCCCGCGGGCGGGCGTCACCCTCGAGAAGCTCGCGACGCTCGAGCCGGTGTTCCGTCCGGACGGCACCGTGACCGCGGGAAATTGCTGCCCGCTGAACGACGGCGCCGCCGCGGTGGTGGTGATGTCAGACACCCGCGCGCGCGAGCTCGGCATCACGCCGTTGGCCCGCATCCTGTCGACGGGCGTGTCAGCGCTGTCGCCGGAGATCATGGGGCTGGGCCCGGTGGAAGCCAGCCGCCAGGCGTTGGACCGCGCCGGGATGACGATCGACGACGTCGACCTCGTTGAGATCAACGAAGCCTTCGCGGCGCAGGTGATTCCCAGCTATCTCGACCTGAAGATCGACCTCGACCGGCTCAACGTGAACGGCGGCGCCATCGCGGTCGGCCATCCGTTCGGCATGACCGGCGCGCGCATCACGACCACGCTGCTGAACTCGCTCGCCTTCCACGACAAGACCGTCGGGCTTGAGACCATGTGCGTGGGCGGTGGCCAGGGGATGGCCATGCTGTTCGAGCGCACCTCGTGATCACGAGTACTTGTGCGTCATAGGACGCCGTTTGTATTCGTGATCACAAGAAGCAGATCGCCCAGGACGTCGGAAAGCGGCGCCCGGCCGTGCGGCGTCCACACCTGCGCGGGCGCCTCGGGAATGGCGAGGGAGAAGTCGTATGCCAGCACGGCTAGTTGGTCACCGACGACCAGGTCTGGGACGTCGGGCAGCATTCGCCAGGTCGGCGGCGCCGCCGATTCCGCCTGCTCGATTCCCTGCACGGCGGTCGCCAAGTCCCTTGCCAGCGCACGCGCGGCCCCGACCCGCCCCGCGGAGCGCAGCCGGCCGGGTGGCATCCGGCGCACGACCTGCACCACCTGCGCGAGGGCTTCGTCAACCCGCGCGCGCACGTCGTCCGGCGTCTGATCCACACCGTCGAAGGTCCCACGAAGGCAGGCCGGCCGACGGCCATCGACACGCCGTGAAGGGGTTGCCGGGGCCGCAATCCGTGGGGCAGGCTTCTTGACATGGACCGTTGACAGTCGGCTGCCAGGAGGCGCTCATGAGCGTGCACCACTCCGAGGAGACCCACCGCAACCTCGTGGAGAGGGTCCCGCAGGTCACCGGACGCGGCCTGTCCGAGTGGTTTCGCGAAATAGAGCAAGGTCCAAGCTTCAGCCGCTTTGACGAACGGGTGAATTGGCTGCGTGACGAGCACGAGTTGCCGCACGGTTATGCCACCGCGATCGTCCGCGAGCACGAGAAGCACCGCACCGCGCACAGCTGAACCGCGTCATCTAGTGCCCCCGGTCGGACTCGAACCGACACTGAAACCCTTTTAAGGGGCTCGCCTCTGCCTATTGGGCTACGGGGGCCGCCGGATTCGCTAGCGCTTCCGCTTCGCCCCCGTGGCCGGCGCCGCGCCGCCGGTCGCCGCGGCGGGCGCGGTCGCAGCGGCGTCGCCGGTCGGCAGTGGCGGGCGGGTCGCCAGCTCGAACTCCTCGCGCGGGTTTTGCAGGGCGCCAAGCGACACGATCTCACGCCGGAAGAACAGCGCGAGCGTCCAGTCGGCGATGACCCGAACCTTGCGGTTGAACGTCGGCACCCGCGAGACGTGGTAGGTGCGGTGCATGAACCAGGCGATGAATCCACGGAACTTGAAGCCGTAGATCTGCGCGACACCCTTGTGCAACCCCAAACTCGCGACCGAGCCGGCGTAGGAGTGCCGATATTCGGTCGGCTTACCACCATGCAGCACCCGCGCGATGTTGTCGCCTAGATGTTTGGCTTGCCGGACCGCGTGCTGCGCGCTCGGTCCGCAAAACGTTCCTGGCCGGGTGACGTCGGGAATCGCCGCGCAGTCGCCGGCCGCCCATGCGTCGGGAACGTCCTTGACCGTAAGGAACTCGGTGCCGCGCAGGCGGCCCTTCTCATCAATCGGCAGATCGCTGCTGGCGAGCACCGGGTTCGGTTTGACGCCAGCGGTCCAGACCAGCGTGTCGGCGTCAAACTCCTCGCCGTCCGACAACACGATGTGGTGATTCTCAGCTGACTCAAGGCGGGTGTTGAGCTTGATGTCCATCCCGCGCGCCTGCAACTCCCGCACCGTGTACTCGGCGAGGTCGCGGCTGACCTCCGGCAAAATGCGGTCGGTGGCCTCGACCAGCACCCATCGCATGTCGGACGGCTCCACGCCGTCGTAGGACTTGCACGCGTCACGGGCCATGTCCTCGAGTTCGGCGAAAGCCTCCACGCCGGCGTAGCCGCCGCCGACGAAAACGAACGTCAGCGCGCGCCGGCGAACCTGCGCGTCGGACGTCGACGCGGCGATGTCGAGCTTCCCGATCACGTGATTCCGCAGGAAAATCGCCTCGCCAACGGTCTTAAAACCGATGCCGACGTCGGCGAGCCCGGGGATCGGAAGTGTGCGCGCGATCGAGCCGAGCGCGACGACGAGAATGTCGTAGGAGATCTCGAAAGCGTCGGCCGCGTTTGGCAAGAACGTCACGACGCGTCGGCCGTGCTCGATGCGGGTCACCCGGCCGTTCAACACCTGCGCGTGCGGCAGCACTCGGCGCAGCGGCACGACGACGTGTCGCGGCTCAAGGTTGCCGGCCGCCGCCTCTGGCAGGAACGGCTGGTACGTCATGTACGACAGCGGGTCGATGACCGTCACCGTCGCCTCGTCTCGCCGCAGCTTCTTGTCGAGCTGCAAGGCCGTGTACATCCCGACGTAACCACCGCCGAGGATGAGAATGTGAGGACGGCGCTGTCGAGTCTCGTCGGCCATATGCTCAGCCTAACCCGGCAAGCCGGGCGGCCAGCCCGAGAACGTCGTCGATCATCGGCTCGGTGAGCTTCCCGGTGAAGGTGTTCTGCTGACTCGGGTGGTAACACCCCAGCAACCGCAACGACTTCCCCGACTCGTTGGTCAACTCGGCCGAGGCGCCGTGGCCGAACCGAGGCGCGGGTCGCGGAATCGCATAACCGGCATCGGCCAAGACGGGCAGCAGCGCCTGCCAGCCGAAAGCGCCGAGCACCACCACGACCCGCAATGTCGGTTCGAGCAAGGAAATCTCGCGGGCGAGCCATGGACGGCAGGTGTCACGTTCCTGCGTC
Organism: Acidothermaceae bacterium; assembly: GCA_036380925.1. Taxonomy (GTDB): domain Bacteria; phylum Actinomycetota; class Actinomycetes; order Acidothermales; family Acidothermaceae; genus JAICLV01. Next base: position 3,470 of record DASVDW010000187.1, on the reverse strand, counting down.
GTCGGCTTGTTCGCCGGTGGAGCGCAGCGCACCGCCGCGACAACCCGCACGCCGTGCAACCGCTGCCCGTCTCCGGCGTGCGTGCTTGTCGGCAGGCGGGCCAGCCCGGCCCGGTGCAGCGCGGCGAACAGCCAGTCGCCGCTGCGGTCGCCGGTGAAGATGCGCCCGGTGCGGTTCCCCCCGTGCGCGGCAGGCGCCAACCCGACGATGGCGATGCCGGCTTCGGGATCCCCCCACCCTGGAACCGGCCGGCCCCAGTACGGCTCGGCGGCGAACGCCCGCCGCTTCACCCGCGCGACGGTCTCCCGCCAATCCACCAGCCGCGGACAGGCTCGACACACCGAGACCGCCGCGGTGAGGGAATCCAAGCTGGACGCCGCCTCGGCCAGCCGTCGGGCGTCGGCGACGTTGTGCGCCACCGGGGTGGTGGGCGTGGCGAGATCGTCCGGCCAACCGCTACCCGGCTCGGCGATCACGCGGCAATCACGCGGCAAGTCTGGCATGTCGGCGTTTGTCGGCCGCGCCGCTACTCCGCTCGGATGCAGCCAGCGTGCCCACTCGGATGATGACGCGCCGGTCGGCGATCTCCACACTTGGAATCACGATGCGTCACGAGCGCATCACAGTCAGTTATGGGGTGGGGGCAATCGTGAACACAGCCACGGACGGCTCATCGGCGTCCCCGCGCGCCACCAGACCGCGCGGGCTCACCTGGGTCGACACCAGACGCAAACTCATCGGCGGCGCGGTCGCCGCCGTCGCGGCGGCGGCGGTCCTGCCGTTCGGCGGGGTCGCGACCGCCACCACCTCAGCCGCTCGGCCAGGTCCCGCGAGCGATTACATCGTGCAAGCCAGCGCGGGCCAGCTCGCTGACGCGCGCGCCGAGGCGATCGCGCTTGGCGGTGTGATCGGCGCCGAGTTGCCGATCGTCAACGGCTTCACCGCGACGCTCACGCCCGAGGCGGCCGACGCGCTAAGCCATGACGCCGACGTGCGCGTCGTCTCGCCCGACTACGCGGGGACGACGCAAGGATCGAGCTACGACCCGGCCACCGACCCGGGTTCGCCGACCGGGCTGTCGAATTCCGTCGGCTACAGCACGTACTGGAACGCCGGCCTGTCCGGCCAGGGCGTCGGCGTCGCGCTCATCGACTCCGGGGTCGCGCCGGTGCCCGCACTTTCCGCATCCGGAAAGGTGTTTTACGGCCCGGACTTCACCCCGACCGGATACTTCACCCAGGTCCGCGGCCTGGACACGTTCGGCCACGGGACCTTCATGGCCGGCCTCATCGCCGGGCGCGACCCGGGCGCGAAGGCGCCGTACACCTCCAGCAGCAGCTACTTCCTGGGCGCCGCTCCTGACGCGCACATCGTCAGCGTCAAGGTCGCGGACGCCAGCGGCGCCACCGTCGAGTCGGCGGTCATCTCGGCGATTCAATGGGTGGTCGCGCACCGCGGCGACCCCGGCTTGAACATCAAGGTGCTCAACCTGTCGCTTGGCATCCGCAGCCCGTTGACGTACAACCAAGACCCGCTGGACGCTGCGGTCGAAGCCGCTTGGAAGGCTGGAATAACGGTCGTCGCCGCCGCTGGCAACGACGGCCAGCATGGTATGACGGCGCCCGCGAACGACCCGTACGTGATCGCGGTCGGGTCGGTCGACACCGGCTCGACGATGTCGGTCTCGGACGACACGGTCGCGAGCTTCTCCAACGTGGGCGACGGAACGCGCAACCCCGACTTCGGGACGCCGGGCACGCACATCGTCAGCCTGCGGGTGCCAGGGTCGGCCATCGATCAGCAATATGGCGCGGGTTCGATGGTGACGAGCCGCCTGATGCGCGGTAGCGGCACGTCGGAGTCCGCGGCGCTCGCCTCGGGTTCGGCCGCGTTGCTGATCGGCCAGCGACCGGGCATCACGCCGGACCAGGTGAAGTCCACCATGGCGGTGCACTCGACGTGGCTGCCGAACCTGTCCGGCACCAACCTCGGGGCCGGCGAGCTCAACATGAACTGGACCCTCAACGCCGCCACCGAGTACCGCACGCAGTCTTGGTCGCCCTCGACCGCGTTCACCGCGCCGGTGTCCGCGGTGATGGGCGCGACGGCGTCGACAACGCCGGCTGGCTCCACCTGGACCGGTTCCACCTGGACGTCGCGGAACTGGACCGGCTCCACCTGGACCGGCTCCACCTGGACCGGCTCCACCTGGACCGGCTCCACCTGGACCGGCTCGACCTGGACCGGCTCGACCTGGACCGGCTCGACTTGGACCGGCTCGACCTGGACCGGCTCGACTTGGACCGGCTCGACCTGGACCGACGCGGCGTGGACCACCAAGAGCTGGAGCTGACCTTCGGTGAACGGGGAGAGCGCGCCTGAAACCGCGGCGACCAGCGGCGTCTCGTCGCTTCGGTTGTTCGTCGGCGCGCTCGCCGCGTTGGGATGTGGCGGGCTTGCGCTCTTATGGCTTGAGCCCGCCACCGTCGCGTCGTTCCACATCCCGTGGCCGCTCCTGGCCTTCGTCTTCTACCTCGCCGAGACCTGCCTGGTGCATTTGCATTTCCGGCGCGGCGCGCACTCGTTCTCGATGAGCGAAGTGCCCCTGGTCCTCGGGTTGTTCTTCGCCACACCCCGTGAGCTGCTGATCGCGCAGTTCGCGGGGTCTGCCGTCGCGTTGGCCGTGCAGCGGCGGCAAAGCATGTTGAAGGCCGCGTTCAATCTGGCGAACTTCGCCACGACGTCGACCGTCGCAGTGCTGCTGCTGCGCGCTCTCGTGGCGCCCGGCAGCCATTTCGGAGTGACGGTGTGGTGCGCCACCGGGTTGGCGATCGCGACATCCGCCCTGCTCGGCGCGCTCAACGTGAACACGGCGATATCCCTTTCTGAGCGGCGAGTCCAGCTCGGCCGAATTGGCTTCGCGTTCGTCATGCTGCTGGCGTCCGCGTTCACCAACGTCAGCATCGGGCTGGTGACCGCCACGGTCATCGACTACCGGCCGTCGGCCGCCTGGTTGCTGGCGATCCCCGCGGCGACGGTCTTCGTCGCGTATCGCGCTTACATCCGGGAACGGGAAAAGCACGAGATTCTCGAATTCCTGTACGCCGCGAACCGCATCCTCACCCAAACTCCCGAGTTGGAAGAGGCGATCGTCGCGCTCCTCGAGCAGGCGCGGTCGATGTTTCGGACGGAGACCGCCGAGGCGATCGTTGCGCCTCCGGAGTCCGCGCCACTGCTGCGGATCCGGATCGACAGCAGCGGCGACCCGAAAGTCATGGAAGTCGTCAGCGAACCCGCGGCGCTCGCCATGTGGGAGCGCATCGCGACCCAGACCTCTCCGCTGGTCATCGGCGCGCGTCACAAGCGCGGCGCGTTCGGGCCGGCGCACCGCTCAGCCAGCGTCAGCGCAACAACGGAGGATGCCGAATACCTTGCGGCGCAGGGCCTCAGCAACGCGATGGTGGCGCCTC
>DASVDW010000186.1:0-6177 GCA_036380925.1 Acidothermaceae bacterium | reverse complement strand
GGCGGTGTCCGGCACGGTGTCAGCATGGGCGGCCCGATCGCCATCAAGGTTGGCAACACCGAGTGGCCCAAGTGGGAGAAGGTCATGGCCGGCGACCCGGTCGACCCGGCCGAACTGGAAACCCTCGCCCGCAACGCCCCGTTGACCAGGCCGCGCCCCGGCCACGCGGACCTCGTCGGCATGCAGAAGTACGCCCTCGACGACGTCCGCCCTGTGCTGGAGCGGGCCAGCGCGCGCGAGACCGCCGCCCGCGTGGCGCTGGGCCAGGTCGCCCGCAGCTTCCTCAAGCAGGCGATGGACGTCGACGTCGTCAGCCACGTCGTCTCGATCGGCGAGGCGACCGCCCCGGACGACGTGACGCCGGCGCCGGGCGACCTCGACCGCATCGACGCCGACCCGGTGCGCTGCCTCGACCCCGACGCGAGCAAGGCGATGGTCGCCGAGATCGACGCCGCGCACAAGGATGGCGACACCTTGGGCGGCGTCGTCGAAGTCGTCGTCCACGGCCTGCCGCCCGGCCTCGGCAGCCACGTGCACTGGGACCGTCGCCTCGACAGCCGGCTCGCGGGCGCCCTGATGGGAATCCAAGCCATCAAGGGCGTCGAGGTCGGCGACGGGTTCACGTCGGCGCGCCGACGCGGGTCGCAGGCCCACGACGAGATCGAGAACACCCCGGACGGCGTTCGCCGGCGCACCAATCGCGCCGGCGGCACCGAGGGCGGCATGTCGACCGGCGAGCCGTTGCGAGTCCGGGCGGCGATGAAGCCGATCTCCACGGTGCCGCGCGCGCTCGACACCGTCGACGTGCGCACCGGCGAAGCGGCCAAGGCCATCAATCAGCGCAGTGACGTCTGCGCTGTTCCGGCAGCCGGCGTCGTCGCGGAGGCGATGGTGGCGTTGGTCATCGCAGACGCCGCCGTGGAGAAGTTCGGCGGCGATTCCGTGCAGGAGGTGCGGCGCAATCTGCGCGGCTACCTCGACACCCTCGTGGTGCGCTGATGCCGCCACGGGTCGTGCTCGTCGGACCACCCGGCTCCGGAAAGACGACGGTCGGCGAACTATTGGCCGAGCGCCTGCAGACCACCTTCGACGACACCGACCGGCGGGTCGAAGCGACCGCCGGAGTCACTATCTCTGAAATCTTCATCGAGCAGGGCGAGGATCATTTCCGCGCGCTCGAACGCGACGCCGTGGCAACCGCGCTGCGCGAATCCGGCGGTGTTCTGGCGCTCGGTGGGGGCGCGATCCTCGACGAGCGCACCCGCTCGTTACTGCGCGACCACCTCGTGGTGTATCTCGACATCGAGTTAGCTGACGCGACGAAGCGAGTTGGCATGAATCGCGACCGCCCGCTGCTGCTCGGCAACCCGCGCGCCCAGTTGCATGCCCTGATGCAGGCCCGTCGACCGCTCTACGAGGAAGTCGCCACCCACAGGGTCTCGACGTCCGGCAAGGAGCCAGCCGACGTCGTCTCCGAGATCGTGGCGGCGCTACGATGACGACTCGCATCACCGTCGCGGGGGAGCAGCCGTACGACGTGGTTGTCGGCTTCGACGTTCTCGACGAGCTCCGGACGCTCGTCCAGCCGACGGCGACCCGCGTCGCGGTGATACACCAGCCGTCCGTGTCGCCATTGGTCCGCGACGTCGTCGAACGGCTCGGCGACCTTGACGTCGTCCAGATTGAGATCCCGGACGCCGAGGCCGCCAAGTCGGTCGCGACGGCCGAGCTTGCCTGGGAATGCCTGGGCAGCAAGGGGTTCACCAGGAGCGACATCGTCATCGGCGTCGGCGGGGGAGCGGCGACCGACCTCGCGGGCTTCGTCGCGGCGACCTGGCTGCGCGGCGTCGACGTCGTCCAGATCCCCACCACGTTGCTCGGCATGGTCGACGCCGCGGTTGGCGGAAAGACCGGGATCAACACCGCGTCCGGCAAGAACCTGGTGGGCGCGTTCCACCCGCCGTCCGGGGTGCTGTGCGAGCTGTCGACGCTCACGAGTGTGTCGCCCGCCGACTACGCCGCGGGGCTCGCCGAGGTCGTCAAGGCCGGCTTCATCGCCGATCCCGAGATCCTGCGGCTGATCGAGGAAGACCCGCGGCGGGCGTCGTCGCCGTCCGGGCCGCACACCCAAGAGTTGATCACGCGCGCGATCGCCATGAAGGCGGCCGTCGTCGGCGCCGATTTGCGGGAGCGCGCCGCGGTCGGCCCGGGCGGTCTCGGCCGGGAGATCCTCAACTACGGGCACACGCTCGGGCACGCCATCGAAAAGCGCGAGCACTACGGCTGGCGGCACGGCGACGCGGTGTCGGTCGGGCTGGTGTTCGCGGCCGCGCTGTCGCGGCACGCCGGTCTGCTCGACGCCGCGACCGCGGAACGGCACCGGGTCGTCCTCGAGTCGCTCGGTCTGCCAACCAGGTACGCCGCCGACGCGTGGCCGCAGCTTCGCGCCGCGATGAGCGTCGACAAGAAGGCGCGCGGCGCCCGCTTGCGTTTCGTGGTGCTCGAGGGTCTCGCGCGGGCGAGAATCCTGGCGGACCCAGACGAAGCCTTGCTGGAAGCGGCGTATGCGGAGGTGGCGCGATGACGCGCGTGCTGGTGCTCAACGGCCCGAACCTGTCGCGGCTTGGCTCCCGCGAGCCGGACGTCTACGGCGCCGCCTCGTATGGCGACCTCGTCTCGCTGTGCCAAAAGACAGCGGCGGAACTCGGTCTCGAGGTCGAGGTCCGGCAGACCAATGACGAGTCGGAGCTCGTCGGGTGGCTGCACGAGGCAGCCGACAACCGGCTTCCCGTCGTGCTCAATCCAGCGGCGTTCACCCACTACTCCTACGCGCTGCGCGACGCGATCGCCATGCGCACCGCGCCCTTGATCGAGGTGCACATCACCAATCCGGCCAGCCGCGAGGAGTTCCGCCACACCTCGGTGGTGGCGGCGGTCGCCACCGGCACGATCGCCGGCTTCGGCCTGAGCTCCTACCGGTTGGCGCTGTCAGCGATCGCCGAATCGGTGGGCCAGCCCGCCGCCGGGTAGACTCGACCGGCGCCTTCGAACGGCGCGCCCAACCCAGTCTGCGCAAGGAGTCGACGTCCGTGGCGACCACGAACGACCTGAAGAACGGCATGACCCTCGATCTTGACGGGCAGCTCTGGAACGTCGTGGAGTTCCAACACGTCAAGCCCGGCAAGGGGCCCGCGTTCGTGCGCACCAAGCTCAAGCACGTGCTCACCGGCAAGGTGGTCGACAAGACTTTCAACGCTGGCCTGAAGATCGACACGGCGACCGTCGACAAGCGCACGATGCAGTACCTCTACAAGGAAAGCACTGACTTCGTGTTCATGGACACCGAGACCTACGACCAGATCCACGTGCCCGCGGAGACGGTCGGCGACGCGGCGAACTACATGCTGGAAAGCACCGAGGCGGTCGTCGCGGTTCACGAAGGCACTCCGCTTTATGTCGAGCTGCCGGCGTCGGTCGAGCTGGTGATCTCCTACACCGAGCCCGGCATGCAGGGCGACCGCTCGACGGGCGGCACGAAGCCGGCCACGCTCGAGACCGGCGCTCAGATTCAAGTGCCGCTGTTCATCACCACCGGTGAGAAGGTCAAGGTCGACACCCGCAGCGGTGACTACCTCGGGCGTGTCAACGGCTGAATGAGCGCTCGAACGAAAGCCCGGAAGCGGGCTCTCGACGTGCTCTTCGAATGCGACCTGCGTTCGTCTGACGCGTTGGAAACCCTCGCCCAGCGGCTCGCCCAGGCCGAACCGCCGGTGCCCGAATACACGGTGACGCTGGTCGAGGGTGTCGTCGCGCACCGCGACCGCATCGACGCGCTTATCCAGAGCCATTCGCAGGGCTGGACCCTTGAGCGGATGCCGGTCGTCGACCGAAACCTGTTGCGCATCGGCATCTTCGAGTTGTTGTGGGTCGACGAGACACCCGACGGCGTCGTGCTCTCCGAGGCGGTCAACCTCGCGCAGCAACTGTCGACGGATGAATCGGCGGCCTTCGTCAACGGCGTCCTCGCCAAGCTGCTCGCTGAAAAGCCGACGCTCGCGGTCTGATCCAACCGCAGGGCTAACCTTGACGCCATGACCGCCCTCGGCGAACTCGTGAGCGCGCTTCCTGACGGTCGCGTGTTGTCCGACGACGAGGTCATGGACGCCTACCGCCGCGACGAGGCGCGGCTGGTCAAGCCGGGTCGGCCGCTCGCCGTGGTGCTGGCCCGCGAAGCGGGCGACGTCCAAGCTGTTCTGCGGTGGGCCACCGCGCACCGGGTTCCCGTCGTCCCGCGCGGCGCGGGCACCGGATTGTCGGGTGGGGCCACCGCCATTGACGGTTGCGTGGTGCTGTCGCTGGCGAAGATGACCTCGATTCTCGAGGTCGACGTCGACGAGCAGCTCGCCGTTGTGCAGCCCGGCGTTGTCAACGCGGACCTGCAGAAAGCGGTCGCCGATCACGGTCTGATGTACGCGCCCGATCCAGCCAGCTTTGAGATATCCACGATCGGCGGCAACATCGCGACGAACGCCGGCGGATTGCGGTGCGTGAAGTACGGCGTCACCCGAGAAGCAGTCTTGGGCCTGGACGTCGTGCTCGCCGACGGTCAGCTGTTGAAGACCGGACGACGCACGGTCAAGGGCGTCGCCGGCTATGACCTGACCAGCTTGTTCGTCGGTTCGGAGGGCACGCTCGGTGTGATCACGTCAGCGACCGTGCGGCTGACGCCGAGGCCGACCTCCGACCCGGTGACCGTGATCGGCGTGTTCGACTCACTGCCGGGCGCAGGGCAGGCGGTGAACGACGTGATGCGAACCGGGCTGCGGCCGAGTTTGCTTGAGCTGATGGACAACGCGACGATCCGCGCCATCGACGACTGGAAGCACGTCGGCCTGGATCGCGACGCGGCCGCGATGCTGCTCGGCCAGTTCGACGCCGACAACGCGCGCGAACTCGCGCCACGGATGGAAAAGGCGTTCGTCGGTGCGGGCGCGACCTACACGGCGGTGTCATCGGACGCCACCGAGGCGGCCGAACTCATCGGCATCCGGCGCATGACGCACTGGGCGATCGAGCGGCTCGGCCCGATTCTCACCGAGGACGTCGGAGTGCCGCGGACGCGCCTTGCGCGGATGCTGGAGCGGATCGAGGAGATCGCGCGCGAGCACGAGGTCGTCATCGCGACGGTCGGCCACGCGGGCGATGGCAACCTGCACCCGAGCCTGGTGGTCGACAACGACCGGGCGTGGCCGGCCGCCGAGGCGATCTATCAGGCGGCGCTGGAGCTCGGTGGCACGATCACGGGCGAGCACGGCATTGGCGCGCTAAAGCGCGACTGGCTGCCGGCGGAGGCCGGCGAGGTCGGAATGGCCGTCCAGCGCTCGATCAAGGCTGCGCTCGACCCGCTCGGCATCCTGAACCCCGGAAAGGCGCTCTAGCGGTCGGTGCTTTCCCCCGATCGGCCTAACAACCTTCCGGCTGGGGCCTTAGGCTTTTCGTCCTTGCGGCCGAAACACTATGGGTGACCGCTGAAGTGACAGGCACGCCGCGCACCGATGCGCGGCCAAGTGCCGTCACCGCGTTGCGCCCTGTCCCGAACGGTCCGGCACAGCGCGAGCAATGGCAGCGGCGCTACGCGCTCGTGCTCGTCGCGCTCGACGCGTCCTTGCTGTTCGGTGGCATCACCGCCGCTGCGTTGCTCCGCTGGGGAGCGCCGGCCGGCAGCATCGCGATCCATGGGGTGGACTACTACGGGATCGCCGCGATCTTTGCCTTCCTCTGGCTGCTCGTCCTCGCCTCCAGTCACGCGTACGACACGAGGCGGTTGGGGCTCGGCTCCGAAGAATTCCGCCGCGTCGCTGACGCCGCCATCCGCGTCACCGCCCTGGTCGCGTTTGTGACCTTCGTCGGCAAGTTGCCGCTGTCCCGCGGATTCGTCGCCATGGCATTGCCGATTGGCCTCGTTCTCACGGTCACTGGCCGATATTCCGCCCGGCGAGTCCTCCACCGGTTGCGGCGCCAGGAGCGCTGCGTCCATCGGGTGCTCGTTCTTGGCACGCCCGCTGCGGCCGCGAACCTCGCAAAAGGCCTGAGCCGCTCGCCGTTCGCCGGGTATCAGGTCGTCGGCACCTGGTCGCCGTCGGCACGAGATGTCGCGCGCGGCGAACGTGAAGGCGG
>DASVDW010000185.1:0-4052 GCA_036380925.1 Acidothermaceae bacterium | reverse complement strand
ACCACGATCTCCGAGTTCACCGTGGCCGCGGGTGATCGGCTCGGTTTCTCGCTGACGTGGCATCCGTCGCACGAACGCAAGCCGCGCGCGGTCGATCCGCTCAAGGCCCTGAAGGGAACGGAGAAATTCTGGACGCAATGGATTTCCCGCGCCAATGTCGAAGGTCCGTACCGCGACGCGGTGATTCGCTCCCTCATCACGCTCAAAGCGCTGACCTACTCCCCGACTGGCGGCATCGCCGCCGCCGCGACGACGTCGCTGCCCGAGCAACTCGGCGGCAACCGCAACTGGGACTACCGGTATTGCTGGCTGCGTGACGCGACGATGACGCTGCACGCCCTGCTCAGCAGCGGCTACCACGCGGAGGCGAAGGCGTGGCGGGAGTGGCTGGTGCGGGCGGTCGCCGGCGACCCGAAGGACATGCAGATCATGTACGGCCTCGACGGTGCTCGGCGGCTCATCGAGTACGAGCTTCCGTGGCTCGGCGGCTACGCGAACTCGCGGCCGGTGCGGGTTGGCAACGCGGCGAGCGAGCAGGTGCAACTCGACGTCTACGGCGAGGTGATGGACGCGCTCGAGCTGTCGCGATCCGCAGGGCTCGCGGTCGATGAGGACGCGTGGTCCTTCCAGCGCGTCATCATGGATTACCTCGAGGGCCACTGGCGTGATCCTGACAACGGCATCTGGGAGATCCGAGGCGACCGCCAGCACTTCACCCACTCCAAGGTGATGTGCTGGGTGGCCGTCGACCGGGCGGTCCGCGGGGTCGAGCGATGGGGCCTCGACGGGCCGCTCGACAAGTGGAAGGCGACTCGTGAGGCCATCCGAGCCGACGTGCTCGAGCACGGCTACGACGCCGATCGTGGGACCTTCGTGCAGGCTTACGGCTCGTCGCAGCTGGACGCCGCGCTGCTGCTCATTCCGTCCGTGGGTTTTTTGCCGGGTGACGATCCTCGGGTCGTCGGCACGGTCGAGGCGGTGCGGCGAGAGCTTCAGCACGACGGGTTCGTCCGGCGCTATCTGACTCAGGACGACGCGACCTCCGTCGACGGCCTTTCCGGTGAGGAGGCCACCTTCTTGGTCTGCACCTTCTGGTTGGCCGACGCGCTGTGTCTGGCCGGTCGCGCGCAGGAGGCCCGCGACATCTACGAGCGCATCCTCGCGCTGCGCAACGACGTCGGCCTGCTCAGCGAGGAGTACGACGTGTCGACGAAGCGGTTGATCGGCAATCTCCCCCAGGCGTACAGCCACATCGGCGTGGTGAACACCGCCGACAACCTGGCCGGCGCGCACGGTCCGGCTCATCGCCGCGCCCGAGGGCACGCGGAGAAGATCAACGGTCGGTAATCTCGAAACCGTGCCACGCCTGACCGTCGACAACCTGCAGGCCCGCCGCCGGACCATCCTCGACGGCGCGCGGCGTTGCTTCGCACGCGACGGCTACGAGGGCGCGACCGTCCGCCGGTTGGAGCAGGAGATCGGGCTCTCGCGCGGCGCGATCTTCCACCACTTCCGCGACAAGGAGTCGCTGTTCTTCGCGGTCGCCGAGGACGACGCGGCGCAGATGTCAGATGTCGTCGCGCGGCACGGTCTCGTCGAGCTGATGCGCGACCTGAAGAACCGCGACGCCGGCTGGTTAGGCGTGCAGTTGGAGCTGTCGCGTCGGCTGCGCACCGACCCCGATTTCCGAGAGCGCTGGGCGGCGCGGTCGAAGACGATCAGCGACGCCGCGCGCGAGCGGCTGCGGCGCGGCGTGGAGCGCGGCACGCTGCGCACCGACGTCCCGGTCGAGACGGTGGCGGTGTTCTTGGAGTTGGTGCTCGACGGCCTGGTCCTCCATCGCGCGATGGGCGTCTCGGACGACGACCTCGACGCGGTGCTCGACCTGGTCGAGTCGACGGTCCGCCGCGGCTAACCGCCGCCGTCCGAGTTGCTCGAGGGGTAGGGGGCTCCTCACAGCGCGAGGTCGGCGATCTCCTCCGCGGTGTGCGGCGACTTGTCGAACTGGGTTCGATACAGCTCGGCGTACAGCCCGCCCGCGGTCAACAGGTCGTCGTGGGTGCCGCGCTCGACGATGACGCCGTCGTCGATGACCAGGATCTGGTCGGCCTCCCTGATCGTCGACAGCCGGTGCGCGATCACCAGCGAGGTGCGCCCGGCCAGCGCGGTCTTGAGCGCCTTTTGCACCGCCACCTCCGACTCGGAGTCGAGGTGCGCGGTGGCCTCGTCGAGCACCACGATGCTGGGCGCCTTCAACAACAGCCGGGCGATCGCCAGCCGCTGCTTCTCACCACCGGAGAGCCGGTAGCCACGCTCGCCGACCACGGTGTCAAGGCCGTCGGTGAGTGAGGACACCAGATCCCAGATTTGCGCCGACTTGCAGGCGTCGACCAGCTCTTCCTCGGTGGCGTCCGGCTTGGCGTAGACGAGGTTGGCCCGGATGGTGTCGTGGAACATGTGGCTGTCTTGGGTGACGACGCCGACGTTCGCGCGCAGCGACGACAGCGTGGCGCGCCGCACGTCGACACCACCGATGCGCACCGCTCCCCCCGTGACGTCGTACATGCGCGAGACCAGCGACGAAATCGTGCTCTTGCCAGCTCCCGACGGTCCGACCAAGGCCACCAGCTCGCCCGGCGCGGCGGTGAAGGAGACGTCGTGCAGCACCTCGGTGCTGGGCGTCGTCTCCAGCGTGGCGACCGACTCAAGGGAGGCCAGCGACACCTCCGACGCGGCCGGATAGCGGAATCGCACGTGGTCGAACTCGATCGTGTTCACACCCGCGGGCAGGTCGGCCGCGTCCGGCGCGTCGTCGATCATCGGAGGCAGGTCGAGCACCTCGAACACCCGCTCGAAGGAGACGAGCGCCGTCATGATCGACACGTTGACGTTCGACAACGCGGTCAGCGGGCCGTAAAGGCGAGTCAGGAACGCGGTCAAGGCGACCACGGTGCCGACGTCGAGCCGGCCGACCGCCGCCATCCAGCCGCCCCAGCCGTACACCAACGCGGTGGCCAGCGAGGCCACCAGCATCAGAGAGGCGAAGAAGACGCCGCCGTACATGGCTTGGGTGACCCCGATGTCGCGCACCCGGCCAGCCTTCGCGCGAAAGCCGTGGTCCTCCTCGTGCGGGCGGCCGAACAGCTTGACCAGCAACGCGCCGGCCACGTTGAACCGCTCGGTCATCGTGGTGTTCATTGCCGCGTTGAGGTTGTAGCTCTCGCGCGTGATGGTCTGCAGCTTCCGCCCGAAAAAGCGCGCCGGCACGACAAAAATCGGCAACAACGCGAGCGCCACCACGGTGATCTGCCATGACAGCGCGAACATCACCGCGAGGGTGAAGCTGACGCTCAACAAGTTGCTGACGACGCTGGAAAGGGTGCTGGTGAACGCCTGTTGGGCTCCCAGCACGTCGTTGTTGAGCCGGCTGATCAACGCGCCGGTTTGGGTGCGCGTGAAGAAGGCGATTGGCATCCGCTGAATGTGGGCGAAAATCTTCGCCCGCATGTCGAAGATCAGGCCCTCGCCGATGCGCGCGGAAAAGTAGCGCTCGGACAGCATGAGCACCGCGTCGACGAGCGCGATGCCACCCACCACAACCGCCAGCGAGACGACCAGGTGAGAGTCGTGCCCGACGATGCCCCGGTTGATGATCTCCCTGTACAGCAGCGGGTTGACGATGCCGATCGCCGCGTCGATGCTCAAGAAGGTCAGCAGAACCGCGATCAGCTTGCGATACGGCTTGGCGAACCGCGCGATCCGCTGCACGGTTCCCCGGGCAAGTTTCTGCTTGGCCACCGAGCGGTCCTGGGTGAATGAGCGGATCGCATGCCAGTTGCTCATGCCTTGACCCATGCTCATCAGCCGCTCACTCCTTCACGCCGCCCGGTCACGGCGCCAGCCATGCCTGGCGAGCACAACGCCAGCGGACGGCTCACCGTTCCCCGCGCGCCTCATCATCGTCGGCCAGTCGGACAATCGCCGCGAGTTCCTCACTTCGCGAAATCTTGTCGGACGACGGCGCGCGCAGCGCGCGTTTGAACTCCGCCGCG
>DASVDW010000184.1:0-10889 GCA_036380925.1 Acidothermaceae bacterium | reverse complement strand
GGGCCGGCGTGGTGTCACCGTTCGCGCTCGGGTTCGCCGGGTCGGAGTACACCATCGAGGGCGCGCTGTCGGTGGTCGACGGCGCAAGGGTCGCGGTGTTGTACACCGGCGACGTCCAGTACACGAACGAGCCGTCCGGCTCCGTCGTGCCATCGGGGTGGTAGGTCTTGTAGGAGTTGCTCACCGGCATGCCGTGCCGGTCGGGATACAGGCCGGTGTAGATGGCCAGGCTGTCTTCGGCGGTGTGCGCGATCAGCGGCGTGTGCATGTTCGACATCAGCGTGCCGTTGGACTCAAGGAAGTGCAGCAGGGTGGGCATCTGCTCGAGATCGGACGGCACCGCCGGGTTGTCGCGGAAGAAATGGACGTTGTCGAACGTGATCTCGATGACGTGCTTGACCCCGTTTCCGAGGTGACAGCTGCCGGACGACGCGCCGCCCGTCGGTTGGGCCGCCGCCGTCGGCGCGATGACGCCGACGCCGGCGCCGGACGCCAGCACGACGGACGCCGCGCTCAGCAGCGCGCGCGATCTTGGTGATCTTCCTGTGCCGCGTGATCCACGCATGAGGACTCCTTCCTAGACGCCTGGTGGGCGTGCGGAAGGCTAGTCCTGCCTGATCACATTTGGCTAGACAGCAGTTGCGGTCTCGAAGGGCGGAGGGGTACTCGCTAGTCGAGGTAGTCGCGCAGCACTTGGGAGCGGGACGGGTGGCGCAGCTTCGACATGGTCTTCGACTCGATCTGCCGGATCCGCTCTCGGGTGACCCCGTAGACCTTGCCGATCTCGTCGAGCGTCTTCGGCTGGCCGTCGGTCAGCCCGAACCGCATCGACACCACGCCTGCCTCGCGCTCCGACAAGGTGTCGAGCACCGAGTGCAACTGCTCCTGCAACAGCGTGAAGGACACCGCCTCGGCCGGGACGATCGCCTCTGAGTCCTCGATCAGGTCGCCGAACTCGCTGTCGCCGTCCTCACCGAGTGGCGTGTGCAAGGAGATCGGCTCGCGACCGTACTTTTGCACCTCGATGACCTTCTCGGGAGTCATGTCGAGTTCGAGCGCCAGCTCTTCGGGGGTGGGCTCGCGGCCGAGGTCTTGCAGCATCTGCCGCTGCACGCGGGCGAGCTTGTTGATCACCTCGACCATGTGCACCGGGATGCGGATGGTGCGGGCCTGGTCGGCCATCGCGCGGGTGATCGCCTGCCGGATCCACCAGGTGGCGTAGGTGGAGAACTTGTAGCCCTTGGTGTAGTCGAACTTCTCGACGGCTCGGATCAGGCCCAGGTTGCCCTCCTGGATCAGGTCCAAGAAGAGCATGCCCCGGCCGGTGTAGCGCTTGGCCAGCGAGACGACCAGGCGCAGGTTGGCCTCGAGCAAGTGGTTCTTGGCCCGCCTGCCGTCCTCGGCGATCCACTCCAACTCCTTGCGGAGCTTGGCGGCCAGCTTCTCACCGGAGTTCAGCTTCTCCTCCGCGAACAGGCCCGCTTCGATGCGCTTGGCCAGCTCCACCTCTTGCTCGGCGTTGAGCAGCGGGACCTTGCCGATCTGCTTCAGGTAGTCCTTGACCGGGTCCGCCGTCGCGCCGGCGTTGACCAGCTGCGCCTGCGGCTCGCCGTCGTCTTCAAGGGCAAGATCGGCCTCGTCCGGCTCCTCCTCGGCCTCCTCGCTCGCGGCCGCGGTGGCGGCAACCTCGGCCTCGGGCGCGTCCGGAGCGTCGGCCGCGTCGGGCGCCTCGGCGTCGGGCGTGATCTCGACTTCGAGATCCGCCTCCACCTCCGTCAGGTCGGCGTCGAGCTCCGCGTCGTCGGCGAAATCGGCGTCCTCTGCGGACAGCTCCTCGTCGACGTCGGCGCTCTTCGCCGTCGTCGCGTCGTCCGCCTTGCCCTTCGCGGACTTGCGCACCGTCGCGGCGGCGTTCTTCGCGGCGCTCAAGATGCCCCTCGCTTTCGAGGCGCCCGCCTTCGGGGCCGCGCCAGGCGGCATCTCGTCGATCTGGCCGGGGTCATCTGTGCGGCGTTGCGCCGCGCCCTTCGCTACCACGCGCATCGTCCTCGGCATCTCGCTGGAGTACTTACATAAGCGTCGGCGGCCAGCACGCAGCACCCTTCGTCTATCGCATCGTCTGTCGCGGCAAGGTTGTTCGGACGTCGAGCCGAGCGCGGCGGCCCAATCGGTGACCCACGGTGTGGTGACTCACATTGTGACACGGCGAACGACGACACGACGGCTGGTGACTCCTCCGGCAGATGGGCCGCCTCCCCATTGTGCACCGCGCAGCGGCTGCCCGTTGGCGGTGCACCGCGCAGCGGCTGCCCGTTGGCGGTGCACCGCCTGTCAGTTCGGCGACCCGTCGGCAAGGTTAAACACAATCGTGGACGTCGTGCCCCGCAGGTACGGCGCGACGGCGTCGGCGAACCCGCGCCAAAGCGGGTTGGGCGAGTCGCCCAGCGCCTCGAGTCGCTGGGCATACGCCGCGGCGTCGTGCGTGCGGACGACGTCGTGCGCGTCGGCGGAGTACTGATAGGTCAGCCGCCGCGGCGTCTCGGGCGAGGCGTCGACCGCGTCCAGATGGGTGACGACGTCGTTGACGTTCTCAACGCTCAACACACAGGTGGCGCTGCCGGGCGCGACGGTCTTGGAACTGATCGGCGAGCCGGCCGCGACGACGTGGGTCACCCGCACCCGGTCACCGTTGAACGCGGGGTCGCCGGCGAGATCCATCGCCACGATGCCGCCCTCGCTGTGACCTACCAGCAGCACCGGCGCGCCGCGCGGCACGCCCGCCGCGTCGAGGGCTTTCGCGACGCTGCGCGTGTAAGCGGTCGCCGGCAGCGCCATCGCGGAGATCGAGCCGGTGAGATCCTGCGGGTCGGGCGAAATGCCGGTGTGACGCATGCCGGGCAACTCGACCACCCAGCGGGCCGTGCCGTCGGCGGCGACGACCCGTTCCACCGCGAGGTCGGCGGCCGGCGCGTGCTCGAGGTCGCTCACCCGCCGCATCGCCGAGCCGAGTGACCCGATCGCGCGGTCGGCCCACGCCGGGCGAAGGGATGAGACAGCGACCTGGCCGGGACCTTCCGGCGCCACCGCGCCGACCATGGCGAGCGGCAGCCCGAGGATCGGGTCGATCCGCAGCGCCCGGTCCGAGGCCACGTCCGAGCGAAACCGCGCGGAGGGCGCGAACAACGACAGGGCCGGCTCCAGGAACGGCGAAAGGTAGCCGATGCTCGCCCCGCCAAGGGCGGCGACCCGCGCGTTGCCGTCGCGCCAGACGCCGCTTGGGTCGACCGGCAACCGGAACGGCGCGCACATGAGCCAATCGTCAAACGCGGCCAACTCGCGAAGGGGGAAGTCGTCGACCAGCCGCTCCTTCACCACGACCGCCTCAAGCGCCAGGGCGTCGGCCGCGAACTTCGCCGACATCGCGGCCAATCCGTGGGGCGCCGCCGCCGCGGCGAGGATCGCCGCCTCGGCGCGCGCAGCGCCAATAGGATCGAGCGCCGCGTTGGCCACCATTCCGGCGTCGGCGGCGAGCGAGGCCACCGAAAACGCTTGCCGCGCAAGGGATTTGGCCGCCGCGGACCACACATGAGCCATCCGTCGCAGTTCCTCGTAGTCGACCTCGACGCGGCCGCTCACAGTCGCCCCAACACTGACACCGCGTCGCCCACGCCGTGCGCGACCAGCTGCTCAACGTGACGCAACCGGGCCTTCTCCGCCTCGACGTCGTGCGCGAAATGCCGCACCGCCGACGCCGCCGAGCGCAGCGTCCCGGCAACGGCCGAGCAGTCGCGACGCCGTCGCGCGACTTGCGCGCGAAACGCGTCGGCGGCGACGGAAGTCCAGATGGCGATCGCGGCCGCGTGCGTCAGCTGGTCGCCGATCGCCTCCACCCGCCGCGCGTGTTGTTCCAAGTCGCCCGCCAACGCGTCCAAGCTCGTCAACGCGACACCTCGAATTCCTTGTCGGCACGAAAGGTCGTGACGAACATAGGTGGCGCAGCTAATAGGTCGCGGGCCATCCGCGGCGGCGGTGAATACCGGCGCGCGCGACTGTGGATGTCAGCGGGTCGACTTGCGGGGCGTCTGCTTCGCGGCCGCCTTCATTTCCTTCTTGAAGGCGCGCACCTTCTGCAGCGACTCTTCGCTGGTGACATCGGCGACGGAATGGTAGACGCCGTCTTCACCGTAGACGCCGGCCGCGGTGCGCCACCCGCGTGGGCGAACGCTTCGCTGCTTTCCGAGCAGCGCGACGAAGATTCGGGCCTTCTGCGCGCCGAACCCCGGCAACTCGCTCAGCCGCTTGAGCAATTGCTCGCCCGACGTGACATCGTTCCAAATCGCGGCCGCGTCACCGCCATATTGCTCGGCGACAACCTGCGCGAGCGATTGGGCACGCGCCGCCATGGCTCCTGGAAACCGGTGAATCGCAGGAGGCCCGGCGAAGAGCTTCGCGAACGACTCCGGATCGTGACCGGCGATGTCGGCCGGCTCGAGCCGATCGGACCCCATCCGCTCCGCGAGCAGCTTGGGGCCGGCAAAGGCCTTCTCCATCGGGATTTGCTGATCGAGCATCATGCCCAACAGGAGCGCGAAAGGGTCACGGTCCAGCAGCGCGTCCGCATCAGCGTCTTGGGCCAGGTAGAGACTCATCGTCCGCTCCGTTCAGTCGCTTAGCCAGCCTCTCAGATGCCAGCCGCACAGGGAACCCGTCTATCAGTACCAACCGCCGGGCGGCAGCCGTTCGCCAACCGGCACCTCGACGTCGATGACGTTGCCAGGCTGCGCGAGCGGGCAGACCCAGGCTGGGTCGTACGCGCACGATGGGTGATACGCGAAGTTGAAGTCGAGCACCAGCGAGCCTTGCCCGGTGGAAAGGTCCACGTCGCCACCCAGATCGGCGCCTTTGACGGTGTCGATCAGGTAGCGCCCGGACCCGTATGTCGAGACACCGCCCGTCAGGTCGCGGAACGGCACGAAAATGCCTCCGCCGTAACTGCGCAGGGCCCACACGTCGAGACTGCCGATGTGCGGCAAGCGAACAACGCCGACGCGGTCGAACGGCACGACACCGTCGGTCGCCGTCGGCACCGCGATCGAGGCCGGCTCGATGTCGGTCTCGACGCGCGCCTCGAATCGCCATCGCGGGTCGTAGTCGGCCACCGGCAGGCCGTCGAAACCCTCGGACGACGCGAGGGGGGATTGCGGGTGTCGGCGCATCAAGTCGTCGCGGCCGCGGCGCCACAACGCGTGCGCGACCGCCGGGTCGGCGGACGCGCGCACCGCGGCGTACAACTGATGCACCCGCCGCCGCCAGTCGAGCAACGTGAGCCCATGCCCGTTGCGCTCGCCCACGTCCGCCACCGAAGCATTCTGCCGCACCCTCGGCCGCCGCAGCCACCGCGCGCGACGACGCCAGCCGCGATGAAGGTCAACCCTGGAATCCTCGCGGCAGGTCGACCCACACGTCGTCGTAGCCGGTCTGTCGGTGTGGAGCGTCGAGCGCGGCCGAGGTCGGCGTGATCGGCCACCGGGTCTCGAACATGAACGCCAATCCGTCGTCCAACTTCTGCGGTGTCAGCTCCTGCGTCGACGCGCGACGGAAGGTCTCGGCGTCCGGCCCGTGGGAGCTGAACGTGTTGTGCACGCTTGCACCACCGGGCAGGAAGCCCTCCGCTTTCGCGTCGTACTCACCGCGAATCAAGCCCATGAACTCGCTCATGACGTTGCGGTGGAACCAAGGCGGCCGAAACGTGTCTTCGGCCACCAGCCAGCGCGGTGCGAACACCACGAAGTCGGCGTTCGCGACGCCCGGCGTGTCGGACGGCGAGCTCAGCACGGTGTAGATCGACGGGTCTGGATGGTCGTAGCTGACGGTTCCGAGCACGTTGAAGCGGGCCAGATCGTACTTGTACGGCACGTAATTCCCGTGCCACGCGACGACGTCGAGCGGCGAGTGGTCGTAGTCGGCGGCCCACAGGTTGCCGCCGAACTTCTGCACCACCTGCACCGGCCGCGCGACGTCCTCGTACGCCGCGACGGGCGCCAGAAAGTCGCGCGCGTTGGCCAGCCCGTTGGCGCCGATCGGACCGCGCTCCGGCAGCTCGAACAGCCGGCCGTAGTTTTCGCAGATGTAGCCGCGAGCCTCGCCGTCGTCCGGTAGGTCAACCGCAAAGCGCATGCCACGCGGCAGCACGACGACTTCGCCGGGTCGGACGTCGAGCACGCCGAACTCGGTGCGGACCACCAGCCCGCCCTGCTGGGGAACGACCAACAACTCGCCGTCGGCGTTGAAGAAGCAGCGGTCGGTCATCGACTGGTTCGCCCGATACCAGTGGATCGCGATGCCAGCGTGCGTCAGCGCGTCGCCGTTTCCGCCGACCGTGTAAAGACCGTCGACGAAATCTGTCGGCGCGTCCAGCGGCGGCGGCGCGTCCCACCGCAGTCGATTAGGGTTCGGCGGCAGATCGCGAAACGGCGCGCTGCGCAGCGACCCGTTGCCGGCGAGTTGGCGGAACTCGGGGTGCTTCGCCGACGGTGTGATCCGGTACAGCCAGCTGCGGCGGTTGTGCGCGCGGGGCACGACGAACGAGGTGCCGCTGAGCTGCTCGGCGTACAAGCCGTGCGCCACCCGCTGCGGCGAGTTGCGCCCCTGCGGGAGTGCGCCGGGCAGCGCCTCACTCGCGTGCTCGTTGCCGAAGCCGGACAGGTAGTCGAGCCTGCCGCCGCCGGATCGCGGCCGGACGGCCGGCTCGTCCATCACGTCTGACATGGTGCACCTCCGTAGGGGTCGTCTCCGGTCATCGGATCGGGCGGCGAATCCGCCGCTAGCGTGGCTCGGCCCGCCGGTCGACGACGCGTTTCGCCTTCCCGAGCGAACGCTCGATCACACCTGACTCGCAGATCTCCACCCGCGCGCTCACACCGACGTTCGACTTGATCGCCGCGATCAACGCCGCCGCGGCGCGGCTCTTCTCCTCCGGCGTCGCCTGCCGCCGCACCTCCACCTGGACGGTGAGTTCGTCAAGCCGTGCCGGCCGGGTGAGCACGAGCTGAAAATGAGGCGAGAGCAACGGGTCTCGCAGCACCAACTCCTCGATTTGCGTCGGGAACACGTTGACCCCGCGCACAATCGTCATATCGTCGCTGCGGCCGGTGATGTGCTCGATCCGGCGCATGGTGCGGGCGGTGCCTGGCAGCAGCCGGGTGAGGTCGCGGGTGCGATACCGGATCAGCGGCATCGCCTCTTTGGTCAAGGTGGTCAGCACCAGTTCGCCGAATTCGCCGTCTGGTAGGACGTTGCCGGTGATTGGGTCGATGATCTCCGGGTAGAAGTGATCCTCCCAGATGTGCAAGCCGTCCTTCGTCTCCGCGCACTCTTGCGCGACGCCCGGGCCCATCACCTCCGACAGCCCGTAGATGTCGACCGCGCTCATCGCGCTTCGCCGCTCGATCTCCGCCCGCATCTCGCGAGTCCATGGCTCGGCGCCGAGAATGCCGATGCGCAGCGAGGTGTCGGCCGGGTCGACGCCCATGCGCTCCATCTCGTCGAGAATGACGAGCAGATAGGACGGCGTGACCATGATGACGTCGGGTCGCAGGTCGCGAATGAGGACGACCTGGCGTTCCGTGGCGCCACCGGACGCCGGCACGACGGCGCACCCGAGCCGCTCGGCGCCGTAGTGCGCGCCCAGCCCACCGGTGAAAAGTCCGTAGCCGTAGGCAACATGCACCAACTGACCAGGGCCGCCGCCGGCGGCCCGAATCGAGCGGGCCATCAGGTCGGACCACACATCGAGGTCGTGTCGCGTGTAACCCACGACCGTCGGGTGACCGGTTGTGCCGGACGACGCGTGCACTCTGACGAGCCGATCGCGCGGCACCGCGAGCATCCCGTACGGATACGCCTCGCGCAGATGCCGCTTGGTGGTGAACGGGAATCGCGCCAGGTCGTCAAGGCTGCGGCAGTCGTCGGGGTGCGCCCCCCATACCGCGAACGATTGTTTGTAGTGCGGGACCTTCTCGTAAGCAACCCGCAGCGTCTGCTGCAGCCGCTCGAGTTGCAGCGCCGTGAGTTCGTCGCGAGAGGCGGTCTCGATCGGCTCCATCGCGGCGGTCATCGGTTCAGCACCGGCTTGCCGGTCGCGCTGCTGATGCCGCGGAACTCGGCGACCACCTCGGGCGGCGCCCCGCGCGTGACGGTCACGTCGTACACCCCCCGCCGTCCGGCGCGGACTCTTTCCTGCGCCGTCGCCTCAAGCACGTCGCCGAGGTGCGCGGGCGCCAGAAAGACGATCTCGCAAGACGAGGCGACGGTCGCGACGTCATACGTGTTGCACGCGAACGCGAACGCTGAGTCCGCCAGCGTGAAGACATAACCCCCGTGACCGATGCGGTGCCCGTTGAGCATCTGCTCGGTGATCTTCATGCGCAAGCGGGCCCGACCGGGTTCGATGTCGACAATCTCCATGCCGAGCGCACGCGATGCGACGTCGGACTCGTACATGGCTTTGGCGCATTCCCGGGCCAGCGCTTCGGCTTCCGTCATGGCGGAATCATGGTCCGGCCTCGGCTCGACGTCCAGGCACTGCCCTTCCGCACCGACCGAACGTTCGGTTTACTGGTGGGATGACCGACGTCGAGCAGCTTGTCGCGTCCCATCGGCCGCTTCTCGAGGAAGCGGTCACCGCCATTCGCAAGCGCGGCTACTGGTCGGCGTTCCCGGAGTCGCCGTCGACCAAGATTTGGGGCGACGAAGCGCCTGGCGCCGGAAAGGCGGCGTTCGAGAGCCTGCTGGGCAAGGCCTTCCCACTTTCGACCCTCGGCGCCCAAGGCGCCGTCGCGCCGGAGCGGTCGCCGTATGGGATCGCCCTCGGCGTCCACTATCCGCACCTGACCGTTGACGGCGTCGACAAGCTGCTGCGCGCCGCGACGGCCGCGATGCCGGCCTGGCGCGACGCCGGCGCCCTCGCGCGTGCCGCGGTTTGCGTCGAGATCTTGCAGCGGCTCAACGCGCGAAGCTTCGAACTCGCGCACGCGGTGATGCACACCACCGGTCAGTCGTTCGTGATGGCGTTCCAGGCTGGCGGCGCGCACGCCCTTGATCGCGGTCTTGAGGCGGTCGCCTACACCTACGACGCGATGGCCGCGGTGCCCGCCAGCGTGGCGTGGGAGAAGCCGCGTGGGCGCGGCGAGCCGCAACGACTGGCCAAGAGCTACACGATCGTGCCGCGTGGTGTGGCACTGGTGATCGGCTGCACGACTTTCCCCACGTGGAACGGCTTTCCTGGCTTCTTCGCCAGCCTCGCGGCCGGAAACCCGGTCATCGTGAAGCCGCACCCGCACGCGGTTTTGCCGTTGGCCCTTGCCGTTTCGGCGGCGCGCTCGGTGCTTGCCGAGTGCGGCTTCGACGAGAACCTGGTCAGCCTCGCGGTCGAAGGCGACGGCGAGGGCTTGGCCAGCGCGTTGGCGCTGCGACCCGAGGTGCGGATCATCGACTTCACCGGGTCAAGCGATTACGGCAACTGGCTGGAAGCGAACGCGCGCCAGGCGTTGGTGTTCACCGAGAAGTCCGGCATCAACACGGTTATTTTCGATTCGGCGGACGACGTCGGCGCGATGGCGGCGAACCTCGCGTATTCGCTTTCGCTTTACAGCGGGCAGATGTGCACCACGCCGCAGGTGCTGCTCGTCCCGTCGTCCGAGGCTGACTCGTTTGTCGGCGCGCTGGCGGCGGCGCTCGACGCGCTGCTCGGTGAACCGGCGCGCGCGACCGCGATGCTCGGTGCGCTCGTCGACGACCGGGTGGCCGACCGACTGGCGGCGGCGGAAACCCGCGGCAAGGTGGCGATCGCGTCGAAGCCGGTGCCGCACAGCGAGTTTCCGGCGGCGCAGGTGCGCACGCCGTTGGTGCTGCGCGTGCCGTCGTCCGACGTCGAGGTTTTTGGCGCCGAGTGTTTCGGGCCGGTGTCGTTTGTGGTGGAGACACGCGACACCGCGGAAAGCCTTGAGCTGTGGCGGATGTTGACGGCGACCCGAGGCGCATTGACCGCGTCGGTCTACTCGACCGATCCCGCCGTTTTGGCCGGGGCGGCGCGGATCGCGGTCGACGCCGGCGTCTCGCTGTCGGTGAATCTCACCGCCGACGTGTACGTGAACCAGACCAGCGCGTTCTCTGACTTCCACGCGACGGGCGCGAATCCGGCGGCGAACGCCAGCCTGACTGACGCGGCGTTTGTGGCGGGCCGTTTTCGGGTGGTCGAGATCCGGCGCCCAGGATGACCGCCGTCGCCGGCCGCACCCGTGCAGCGGCCACCGGCTCGGCGCCGTCGCGGCGCGCTCCGTACGACGCCGCGTCGCTGCTGGACGTCGCGGTGCGGGTGTTCAACGAGCGCGGTTACGACGGGACGTCGATGGACGATCTCGCCCGCGCCGCCGGGATCTCGAAATCGTCCTTCTATCACCATGTCGAGGGCAAAGAGGCGCTGCTCGCGGCGGCGTGCGAGCGGGCGCTGTCGGCGCTGTCCGCGATTCGCGATGAGCCGGCGTCCCGTTCCGGACCAGCCGTCACCCGGTTCGAGCATGTGCTGCGCCGCACCGCGGAGGCGCTGCTCGCCGAGTTGCCCTATGTGACGCTGCTGTTGCGGGTGCGCGGCAACACCGCGACGGAGAAGCGCGCGTTGGACCGTCGGCGCGACTTCGACCGGTTCGCCGCAGGCCTGGTGGCCCAGGCTGTTTCGGACGGCGACTTGCGCGCCGACATCGATCCGTTGCTGGCCACCCGGCTGTCGTTCGGGATGGTGAACTCGGTGGTGGAGTGGTACCGGCCGGGGCGCGCGCCGACAACGGAGGTCGTCGACGCGGCGGTCGAGTTGGCGATGCGCGGGTTGCGCG
>DASVDW010000183.1:0-43245 GCA_036380925.1 Acidothermaceae bacterium | reverse complement strand
AACGCCTCGAAGCAGATCGGCTGGAGGCCGAACGGCTCGAAGCAGAACGGCTCGAAGCAGAACGGCTCGAAGCCGAACGGCTCGAAGCTGAGCGGCTCGAAGCCGAACGCCTGGAGGCGGAACGACTCGCCGCCGAAGAAGCCGCCCGCGCCGAAGCCGAACGGCTCGAAGCCGAACGGATCGAAGCCGAACGGATCGAAGCCGAACGGATCGAAGCCGAACGGCTGGCTGCCGAACGAGCCGAGGCCCAGCGAATTCTCGCCGTCGAGCAACTCATGGCCGCGCAAGCCGCTGAGCAAGCGGCGGCAGAGCGGGCGGCCGCCGAACGTGCGGCCGCACGAGCCGCGGCGGAGCAAGCGGCGGCGGAGGAGGCCGCTCGGCTAGCCGCCGTCGATCCTGGGCGTCTGGCCTCGGCGAGTGCGATGTTGACGGAGTTCAGCCGGACCGGAGCCACCACGCTGACGCAGCAGGCCGAATCCGAGCATGCGCACGACGAAGAGCAAGCGGACGACGCACTGCCCGAGCCGATCGTCCAGCGTGATCTCACCGACACCGCGTCCCTGCTACGCGAGTTGTCGAGCCTCGGTTTCGAAGACGAGCCGTCCAGCCCGATGCCGATTCGTCCGGCGCCGAGCGCCCGTCCCGTCGCCGCGGCGCCACCGAAGAAGAAGCGCGGACTCTTCGGCCGCTAACCGCGTGCGACGATGAGCATGTGCGAGCCGTCGTCCAGCGAGTGAGCGCGGCACGCGTCATCGTTGCTGACGAGATCGTCGGCGAGCTCAGCAAACCCGGCCTTGCCGTCCTTGTCGGCGTCACGCATGCCGACACACCAGAGCAGTCGCGCGCCCTGGCAAGAAAGCTTCACACCTTGCGAATCCTCGATGACGAGAAGTCGTGTGCCGACGTCGGAGCGCCGCTACTGGTGGTCAGCCAGTTCACCCTGTACGCCGACACAAGCAAAGGACGACGTCCGTCGTGGAGCCAGGCCGCTCCAGGTGACGTTGCCGAACCGCTCGTTGAAGCGGTCGTCTCCGAGCTACGCGCGCTTGGCGCTGAGGTCGCGACGGGAAGGTTCGGCGCGCCCATGCAGGTCGCGCTCGTCAACGACGGCCCGGTGACGATCCTGCTCGACGTCTAGAGCAACGACCGGCCACGAAACGCCGACCGCGCGGCCTGGCCCGGTCGGGCGGTGGTGTCTCTTTCGACCACCGCTTCAATCGACGCCGCCACGCCAGCGCCGTCGGCGCCCACCACGGCGGCGGCGTCGTCCGGCGTCATGTACTTGACGACGGCCAGCGCGATCGGCCCGAGCTCATGGTGATACGCGGACGTCGTCACCCGTCCGACCGCGGAACCGTCGACGAAGATTTCGGCGCCAGGAGCAGGCAGCGTCTCGCGCACGCTGCCGTCGAGGTGCAGCCGCACCAACCGCCGCGGCGGCCGACCGAGATTGGCCACGTGCGCAACGGTTTCTTGCCCTCGATAACAGCCCTTGTCGAGGACGACGGCACCGCCGATCCAGCCGAGCTCGTGCGGTATCGTGCGGTGGTCGGTCTCCAACCCGAATCGGGGCCGGCCAGCCTCGACTCTGACCGCCTCCAAGGCCGAGACGCCGATGAGATCCCCTGCCCGGTCTGCGAATTCGGTCAGCTGGGCCCGTGGCACGAAGACCTGACGACCGGCCGCAGCGTCGCCTTGCGGGTCGACCCGCGTCAGAAATTCAGGATGCGGCTCCCGCGTCGGCTGCCAAACAATCGCCCAATCGGCGGTGACATCGGCAACCTCGACGCGGAGCATGAACCGCATGGAGTTAAGGAACTCGACAAGCGGCGCGGCGGCGCCGGGCTCGACTTGAACCCACGTCGCCTCTCCGTCGTCGACGAGCAGCAGGTGATGCTCAACGTGGCCTTGCGGGCTCAACACCAACGCCTCCGCGCCTACACCGGGCGCGAGTTTGTCGAGTCGTTGCGTGGTCAGATTATGCAACCACGACAGTCGGTCGGGGCCGCTCACCCGAACCACGTCGCGATGCGACAAGTCGACCATCCCGGCGACGGCGGCCAAATGTCGCTGCTCGCGGATCGGATCGCCATAATGCGCGGCGACACCGGCGTCAGGAGGGTCAGCGGGAACGGCTCCAGGCCGATCGAGCAACGGGCTTCGATATTCGCTCATGTGGCTCCTCGGCAAGCGGCGCACCTGCCGAACACCGCGAAATGATGTACGTCCGCCTCAAAGCCGTGGTCAGCGGCAAGCCGGTCAACGGTGGCCGCCACGACGTCCGGCGACACCTCGGAGATCGCACCGCATGATCGGCACACCAAGTGCACGTGCTCCGCGTCGTCCGCCACGTGGTAGGTCGGCGCGCCGTGACCGAGGTGAGTGTGCGTGACGAGTGCGAGCTCTTCAAGGAGATCGAGTGTCCGGTAGACCGTCGAGATGTTGACGCCACTCGCGGTTTCGCGGACCTGCGACAAGATGTCCTCGGCGGTGGCATGACCGAGCGCGGCGATCGCCTCGAGCACGAGTTGGCGCTGCGGGGTGAGCCGGTAGCCCTTGGCACGCAGCTGGCCCTGCCAGCCGCCCTGCCCGGCTTCCTCGACTTCCCTCGGCGCGCTCACGCCAGCCAGTTTAGGCGCGTGGCAAGGTCCGCCGATTCTGCCGACAATCGCGCGTGAGTAATCTCTCGAGACGACCGACCGTGGCGAGGTCAGCTCTCGTGCCGGAGGAGATCCTCGCTGGCCGGACCGTTCGGGTCGACCAGGTCCCATAGCAACGACAACGGCAGCCCCTCCGCAAGGAGACGCATCGGCGTGTCTTCGGCCAACTCCATCTGGGTGCTCACGATTTGATGATCGGCAGGGCGATAAGTGCCAATGACCGGCCGATGGGGTGATTGGCCACCGGGCCATCCGCAGTATCAAGGTTGGGGTTCGGCACGAAGATGGCGCCCGCCACGCGGCCGCCCGCGCCCATGCCCACGCGAGGCCGCTGATCGCATTCGGTCGGACGCCGACACAATCTCCTAACTTGATTGCCCCGGCCATGACCCGCGGTTACCGTGGTGGGACACGAGGAAGGAGGTGGTCCGACGAATGTGTGACAAACGGACGCGTGAGGTGGCTACCAGCTAGCCGCCGTCCTTTCGGACGTGCTTCCACGGCCGACGCCTGATGGCGCTGGCTAAACCAAGGTAGTCATCCGACCCCCGGGTGCCGGACATCGTCCAGCCGGCCCGCCCGCGCCGCGACCGGTGCGAGCGGCAACCGCCCGGGGGTCGTTCCATGTCTGGGCGCCGGTCAGCCGCCGCCCTTCAGGTGATCATGCAAATAGGGGCGACGCCGAGGCTCGGCTGTCGCCCCTATTTGCATGATCACCGCGGACTGGCGGGCCGGAGTCGGGCCGACAGATGCGACTGCAGCGGCTCGCCGACCGCCGCCATGTCGTACGCGTAGAGCAGGTCGCCGTCGACGTAGCCGTACAGCCGATGCCCGCCGTTGACCTCTTTTGCGGACGACGTGCGGGCCACGACGTCGGTGCTCAGTTCGATCCGGTTGCCGCTCACCTCGCCGACCCAGATCTCCGCGAAGCCGGTGGCGTGCGCGAGCACGACCTCGAGCCCGCTCTCGGTCATTCGCCAGAACCCCGACTCGGCGGCGGCGGCGCGCACCACCGCGCCCGCGTCGTCCAAAATCCACGATCGGCTGACGTAGCTCAGCACCGGCTTCCCGGCGTGCCCGAACACGACCTCTTGACCGAACCGGAACGACTCGATGGTCGGGTACCCGCCGACGCCGACCCCGCGCCAGGTTCCGAGCAAGAACGCGAGCGGCGCCAACGCCTCGTGCAGCGGCGGGGTTTCGCCCTCCGGCGCGAACGACGTCTCGAAGCCGGCGGCGAGATCACCGGGGCCGTCACTCATCAGCGTCGGGTTTCGCAAAAGCAAGACGCCGGACGACGAGCGCGGCGACGACCGCGATCGCCAAAGCGACCGCGACCGGCGGGCCGACGCTGATGAGTTCGGTCATGGCCGCGACCATATAACCGATGGCCGCGAGTTCGGCCCATTTGATCGGGCCTTGGAGGGTCGGGGGTCGGTCATGCGACCCAAAAAGACGAACGGTCTCCCGCGAGTGACTCGCGGGAGACCGTTCGCACCCCCGATGAAAACGGCAGCGGCCGCTTGCGGCCGATCAGCGCCGATCAGATCCGATCAGGCGACGCTGACCTCGACCTCGGCGATCGCGCCCGTGGCCGCGCTGACCGTGCGGTCGGCCGAGCCGCCGGGCACCAGCGCCCGAACCGTCCAGGTGCCGGGCGCGGCGAAGAACCGGAACTCGCCGGTCGCCGACGTGGGGACCTCGGCGGTGAACTCCCCGCCGCCGTCCAACAACCGAACGTACCCGCTGACCGGCTGGCCGCCGCGCTTCACGACGCCCTGGATCACGGCCTCCTTGCCGGCGTCGACGCCCAACGGCAGGCCGCCGGCGACCGCACCGCACATCAGGATCCGCTCCCGGTCTCGATCGGGACGCCGACCAGCGAGCCGTACTCGGTCCACGAGCCGTCGTAGTTCTTCACGTTCGCCTCGTCGAGGATCTCGTGCAGCACGAACCAGGTGTGCGCCGAGCGCTCGCCGATGCGGCAGTAGGCGATGGTGTCCTTGCCGAAGTCGACGCCGGCGTCCTTGTACAGGGCCTTCAGCTCGTCGTCCGACTTGAACGTGCCGTCGTCGTTCGCGGCCTTGCTCCACGGGACGTTCTTCGCCGTCGGCACGTGGCCGCCGCGCTGCGACTGCTCCTGCGGCAGGTGCGCCGGCGCGAGCAGCTTGCCGGAGAACTCGTCAGGCGAGCGGACGTCGATCAAGTTGAGCTTGCCGATCGCGTTGACGACCTCGTCGCGGAAAGCGCGGATCGAGGAGTCGGGGTCCTTCGCCTTGTACTGCGTGGCCGGCCGGCTCGGAACGTCGGTGACCAGCTCGCGGGAGTCGAGCTCCCACTTCTTGCGGCCGCCGTCGAGCAGCTTGATGTTCTGGTGGCCGTAGAGCTTGAAGTACCAGTACGCGTAGGCGGCGAACCAGTTGTTGTTGCCGCCGTACAACACGATGTTGTCGTCGTTGCTGATTCCGCGCGACGACAGCAGCTTCTCGAACGCGGCCTTGTCGATGAAGTCGCGGCGGATCGGGTCCTGGAGGTCTTGCTTCCAGTCAACCTTGACAGCGCCGCGGATGTGGCCCTTGTCGTAGGCGGAGACGTCCTCGTCGACCTCGACGAGCACGATGTTCGGGTCGTCCAAATGGGCCTCGACCCAGTCGGCGTCCACGAGGACGGCTTGGCGACTCATGCGGTGACTCCCTTGCGTAGTGAGAAAACACGGCGGATCAACAGGTAGGTCTCGCAGCCCATGCAGAAACCGAAGGCTGCGTTGAGAAAGGCGGCGACCCAGGCCAACGCGGTCGCGCCGACACCGAGCCATGACGCGCCGGCGGCGAACCCCACGACGCCGATGACGGCGAACACCAAGCCGACCGCTTGCGCGAAGCGAGGCGGCGCTTCGGCCTCGCGGTGAGCGGGCGGCCCTAGCCGAGGGGCGACCAGTTTGCGGAACAGCACGCCGTAGGGCGAGAAGCGCAACCCGGCGACCGCGCCGACGCCGAAGACGACGGCCTGGGCGAGCAGCACCCAAGCGTTGCTCGTGAGCACCACCGCGGCCAGCACCAGCGTGGTGATCGCGGCGTTGAAGCGAAGCCCCCGGGGATCGACGGACCCCACGGCTGGGTTGGACATGAACCACTCCTGACATTGGCGACGGGAAAACTAGAGAAGGTCGCGGCAGAGTCGGCGAGGCTTGATCGCGGAGATGCGGCCGACCCCGGGGTCAGGACATTCGACACAGACAGGTGGCCACGCGGCACAGGTCGACCGCGCGCCTCTTGGTGAGGTTCAACTCACCCATGAATGCCTGCTGCACCCATCGATGGTACGAAGATCTGGGCTGGCTGTCATCTTGATCACGCGCCCACCCCATCCCGACCGACCGATCCGGCCGGGATCGCCGCGCCCAACGCGGACAACACCTCCGCCTTGCGCGGCGCGCCGCTCGCCCGCTTCACGACCCGACCGCGCGCGTCGAGCACGAAGATCGTCGGGGTGCGCATGATGTCGAGCCGCCGCACCAAGTCGAGGTGCGACTCGGCGTCGATCTCGATGTGCGTCACGCCGTCCACCGTCCGCGCGACGTCCGAGAGCACCACCCGGGCCGCCCGGCATGGCGCGCAAAACGCGGACGAGAACTGCACCAAGGTGGCCCGCGCGCCAAGGTCGGCACCCAGGTCGGACGACGTGAGCCGCGGGTCGTCCGAGCCGGTTTTGACGTCGCGCATCGCGCCGTTGCGGGCACGCCACACCCACCCCGCGCCCGTCGTCACCACGAGCAGAGCGATCAAGAACCATCCGGCAGACTGCACATCTCTAGTGAACCGCACGAGGGCGGTTCCACTTCCCGCCGCTGCCGACAACGACCGGTCGGACGTCGTTTCGGGGCCGACCTTCGCCTCTGTCGTCGCAAATCAAGGCCCCCCACAATCGGCTCTTTCCACGAGCGCGAGCCGCGTGCGGAAGGAGAAGGCAATGCCAAAGATGTCGAAGGCATCGGCGTCGTCGCACGACGTCTTCCCGGGATATGCGGAGACCTACGAGCAGGCGATCGACGGCTGGACTGTGAGCATTGAAACGAACTTCGTTGACCTAGACCAGACGCCGTTCTTCAAGGGCGCCCCAAACGATCAATGTCAGGCTCGTCACCTGGGCTACGTGCTTAAGGGCAAGTTCGGGGTGCGTCGGCACGACGGCGTCGAGGAGACGTTCGAGGCCGGTGACGCCTTCGTCATCGAGCCAGGGCACACACCGGTCGTGTTCGCGGGCGCCGAGTTTGTGGCCTTCACCCCGACCGAGGACGCGATCGAGCAGACCGCGATCGTGATGCCGAACATCATGAGGTTCGCCGCGGAGAAGGGCATCCAGCTACCCGGGCACGAACAGCTGCCAGGGCACGAGAGCACTGGCTGACACCTACCTCGGTCACGACTGGCTTGCGCCGTCCGAGGTGTGCGCAGGGATTTTCACGAAGGTCTCCCCACCGGAGCCGATGACCTCAAACCAGGCGATCTGCGTGGGCGACAAGGATGTCGCGCCTTGCGCGACGATCTTTCCCGACGAGGTCGGGGCCCAGCTGCCTGCGACGTCGCGCGTGCCGTCGGCGGCCACGGCCACCAACTGGCATCTCTCGGGGTAGGCGCCCTTCACCACCCCGACGACCTGAGCCTCGAGCGCGGTGCCCCAGGCCTTGCGCCACTCGGTGACGGAGGCGGTCACGTTGGTGGCCGCGTTGGTCGCGCTGAAGGTCGCGGCCGCCGCTGGAGTGGAGTCGTGCGCGGACGCCGCGACGCCGGCGACGGCGCCGGTCGCGACCACGACCACGCCTGCGGCGACCGCCGACAACCTGCGCACCCGACGCCCGCGACGGCGCTCGTTGGCGACCGCCGTGAGCAACCGTTGCAGTAGCTGGGGCTGTGACGACTCGGGCACGAGCTCGACGTCCGCGATGCTCGCGCGGCTCAGCAGGCCGGGCAGCGCCGCGAACGACGCCAACTCGTCTCGGCAGCCGTCGCATTCGGCCAGGTGCGCGTCGACTCGGCCGCGCTCGGCCGGGTCCAACGCCCCCAAGACGTAGGCGCCGAGGCAGATCCGCGCGTCGGCGCATCCACCGGCGGTCATAGTTCCGTCACTCCTCTTTCTTCCAAGACCAGTCGCAGCGCGCGCAACGCGTAGTACGTGCGCGACTTCACCGTGCCCGACGGGATGCCGAGCGCCGCCGCGGCCTCCGCCACTGAGCGCCCGCGGTAGTACGTCTCGATCAGCACCTGCCGGTGGTCGACGCTCAGGCTCGCGAGCGCGTCGGACACCTGCCATGCCTCGAGCGCCCGGTCGACCTCGTCGTCGACCGGTACCAGGTCAAGACCGTCCGGCCCGGCCTCGAGCGGCCGCGCACGGCGCGCCCGATATGCGTCGACCGCGATGTTGCGGGCGACGGTGAACAACCACGGCCGGACCGCGTCGGGCGTGCGCTCGAGCGTTTCGGGGTGTCGCCACGCCCGCAACAGCGTCTCCTGCACAACGTCCTCGGCGCGCTGTCGGTCGCCGCCGGTCAACCGCAAGGCGTACCCGAGCAGCGGTCGGGCGTGCTGCTCGTACAACGCGCGGACGAACTCCTCGTCCGTTCGCGCCGGTTCCGTCCGCCCCTCGCCGGGGCGCCGCGCGTCGGGCACACCTGCTTTACGCGAAGCACCGTCGCCCGGTTCAACCGCCCGGTCATCACGCCTGCGGCGCATGACCATCAAGGTACTGCGCGCAGCGACCGATCTTGCCGGTGTGGAGATTATCCGCTGATGGGCACTGGCATGGTGGGCACCTTGGTGCTGATCTACGCCGGTTTCACCGCGCTCGCCGCCGCCGCGGCGGTGTCGATCGTGCGCAAAGCCGGCTACTCCGGGTGGTGGGTCGCCGCCGGGTTGATCCCGCTGGTCAACGTCGTCATGTTGTTCGCCTTCGCCTTCGCCGACTGGCCGGTCCTGCGCGACCTGCGGCGCGCGCAGACCCTCCGCGCCGCATCCCAGCAGCATCCGTCGTTCGTCACGCCTGCGCCGAACAACCGGTTCGGGATCTCCTGACGCCGTAGCATCCACGCGGGGTCGGCGCACCGCCCAGCCTGCCGACCCCCGGGAGGACGCTCATGCGCCGGACGACGGTTCGCGGCCGCCAGCTCGTCGGCGCGTGCGCCGCGTCCCTCGTGACGCTCGCCCTGACGGTCACGACCGGTTGCTCGGCGCGGCCCGACCGCACCGCGGGCGTGGCGCCGACGTTCAGCACCGTCAGCGGGCCGGCCTCGTCGGCCGCAAGCCCGACCCCGTCGCCAAGCGCCGAGCTGTGCCCCCTGCCATCCCCGCAGCTGTTCGTCGAAGGAAAGCGGGCGAGCGCGCAGGGCGCGCAGGTGTCGTTCAGTTACCTCGACGCGCAACGGATCTGCAGTGCCGACGAGAACGCGCGGTACGTCACGACCGGCAAGACGCTGACGACAAAACCGGTGTCGCCGTCCGCCGTCGTGTTGTTGCTCGCGCCCGGCGGGGGCACCGACGAGCTGCAGGTGCCGCCGCCCGCGTTGCCGGCCGCCATGGCCTCGGCCAAGGACGGCCCGCCGTATTACGCGATCACGCTTGACGGCACCGGGACGATCACCCGGATCGAGCAGGCCTACCTCCCGTAGCCGCCGCCGCGCCAGCCGCGCCGCACACGCAGTCGCGGCAGGTACCGTAGGAGCCGTGGTGCGCATGGCCTTCACGCTGCGGTGGTTGCCGCGCCACCTCGCCATGTTGATCATCGTCGCCGCGTTCAGCCTGCTCGGCCGCTGGCAGTGGGACGTCTCCAACTCCGCGCGCGGCGGCCTGCAAAACCTGCTGTACGCGCTGCAGTGGTGGACGATGGCGGCGATCATCATCTACGGCTGGTGGCGGTTGCTGCACGACGCGGTCCACGGCCGGCCCACGCCGAAGCTCCCCGTCGCGACCGGGGCGTCAGCCTGGCCGCACCACCGGCCGCTCCCGTCGTCCGAGCTCATCGACGCGCAGCTCGCGAACGAAGAGCCCGACGAGACCGACGAAGAGCTGGCGAGGTACAACGAGTACCTCGCGTCGTTGAACCGGCGCGCGGAGAACGCGCGCTGACTGCGAAAAGGCGGCTGCCAGGTTGTCAATGCTAAAGACCCCACTCGGCCGCTACCGGCTGCTCGCCTACATCGTCGGTGTGGGCCTGGTGGTGCTCGTGTTCGTCGGCGTGCCGCTTCGATACGGGCTGGATTTCCCCTACATCGCCAAGTACGTCGGCATGCTCCACGGCTTCTTGTACATCGTGTACTGCGTGGCTTGCCTGGAGCTGGTCCTGCGGTATCGGCTGCACGTCGTGCGGCTGCTGCTCATGGCGGCCGCCGGGTTCGTGCCGTTCCTGTCGTTCGTGATGGAACGCAAGACCACGCAATACCTGCGCGCCCGAGAGGCCGTCGGCGAGGCGCAGCCCGCAGGGCTGCCGACGTCCGCGAGATAGGACGGCGACGCGGTGGCGCGCACAAGGCTGTACCGAGACGGCGTCCTTGAGCGCGACGACCTGCCCGTCGAAGAGATCTCCGAGGTGGTTGACGCGCCCGGCGTCGTCCTCTGGCTCGATCTTTGCACCGCGGACGGCGAAGGCCTGGAGTCCATCGAAGAGGAGTTCGGCCTGCACGCGCTGGCGATCGAAGACGCCGAGCACGAAAGGCAGCGGCCCAAACTCGACCACTACGCCACCCACCTGTTTCTAAGCGCCTATGCCGTCCGGCTGGACGAAGGCGCGCACGACCTCGAGAGCAGCGAGATCGCGATGTTCGTGCTGCCCAACGCGTTCATCACCGTCCGGAAGGACCATCGCTTCGACATCGACGATGTCGTTTCCCGTTGGGACAACTCTCCGGAACTCGCGAAGGACGGAGTCGGCTTTCTTCTTTACGGCGTCCTCGACTACATCGTCGACAGTCACTTCACCGCCGTGCAAGACCTCGACGACAAAATCGACGCGCTCGAGGACGAGCTGTTCGACGACACCCGGGACCGAGTTCGCGATGTCCAGCGAAAGTCGTTCGCGCTGCGCAAGAACCTCCTGCTGCTCAGGCGATTCGTGCTGCCAATGCGCGAGGTCGTCAACGGATTGATGCGCCGCGACCTGAAGGTCGTCGATGAGGCGCTGATGCCCTACTACCAAGACGTCTACGACCACGTCTTGCGCGCGACCGAGTGGACCGAGTCGCTTCGCGACATGGTGAGCACCATCCTGGAGACGAACCTGACGATCCAGGGCAACCGAATGAACCTCATCATGAAGAAGGTCACCAGCTGGGCGGCCATCATCGCGGTCCCCACCGCCGTCACCGGGTTCTACGGGCAAAACCTGCCGTACCCGGGATTTGGCAAGGAGTGGGGATTCGCCGTCTCCAGCGCGATCATCGTGCTGGGTGGCGCCTTGCTCTACTGGATCTTCCGCCGCAAGGACTGGCTGTGACCGGCGCTACGCGGTGACGAAGTCGATGAGTTCTTCGACCCGGCCAAGCAGCGCCGGTTCGAGGTCGGCATAACCGTCGACTGCTGCGAGGATTTTGCGCCAGGCCGCCGCGGTGTCGGCCGGCGTCTCATGCGGCCAGCCGAGCGCCGCGCACACGCCCGCTTTCCACGGAACGCTTCGATCGACCACCGGCCAGGCTTCGATGCCGAGGGCCTGCGGGCGAACCGCCTGCCACACGTCGACGTAGGGGTGGCCGACGACGAGCACGTGCGGCGAGTTCACGGCGGCGGCGATGCGCGACTCCTTTGACCCGCTCACCAGATGGTCGACCAGCACCCCGAGCCGGCGGTCGTTGGCCGGGTTGAAGTCGCGCACGATGTCGGGCAGCCGGTCCACCCCCTCCAGACACTCGACGACGACGCCCTCGACGCGCAGATCGTCGCCCCAGACTCGCTCGACCAACTCAGCGTCGTGCCTGCCCTCGACATAGATGCGGCTCTCTCGCGCCACCCGGGCGCGCAATCCGGGCACCCCGATCGAACCGGACGCCGTCCGGGTGCGGGCGGTTGGCGCAGCGGGCTTCGGTCTGACCAACGTCACCCGCTGCCCTTCGAGTAAGAAAGCGCCTGGCGTGAGCGGGAAAGCCCGCACCTTGCCGAACCTGTCCTCAAGCCTGACGACGTCCTTCTCGCACTCGACGACCGCGCCGCAGAAGTCGCCGGTCGCATCCTCAACGACCAGGTCGCGAGTCGCCTCGACAACGGGGATCTCGACGCGCGACTTGGGCGGTGTGGCCAGCACGTCGTGCTCGTATCGGCTCACTTCCGCGTCACGTCCTGGAAGATGTTCACCGCGCGGGAGATGACGAGAGCGACCGTCACGAGCGAGATCGCTGACTGCAAGAGGAACATCGCTTTCGCCCACCGTGATAGCGGCATCGTGTCGGTCGGGCTGAATGCGGTGGCGTTCGTGAACGACGTGTACAGGTAGTCGAAGAATGTCGGCTCCCAGTCGGGCGCGGCGATATCCGGCTGCTGCATCTGCGGGAACAGCAGGTCGGGGTGCTTGCGCGTCGCCTGGGCTCGCGCGACCGGGCCGCCCCGGTCGAACTGCCAGTACCACAAGCCGAACGCGATGACGTTCGTCAGCCAGATCGCAACACCTTGCAGGAGCAGCCGCGGGGCCGAATCCGCGGTGCCCGTCACAATCTCCCGCACCAGCAAGCCGGCCGATGCCGCGGTGTCGACGCTGACCAGGCCGACGA
Organism: Acidothermaceae bacterium; assembly: GCA_036380925.1. GTDB lineage: Bacteria > Actinomycetota > Actinomycetes > Acidothermales > Acidothermaceae > JAICLV01. The sequence goes on along the minus strand of DASVDW010000183.1, from coordinate 30,840 downwards.
GCGCGAGCGCCGTCGCGTGCAGGCCGGTCGAGTGCCTCACCAGTCGCGGCGGGCCGGCGACGAACAGCGCGAGCAGAATCGCGCCTTCGATCGCCGGTACGACGTAACGCGGCGCAACCGCGAGATGCGCCGGCAGCGACACCTGGAGACCGATCGCGACGACGACCGCGACACCCATCTGCCAGCGGTGCTCACCGCGGGTCGGCCGCAGCCAGGCGGGGAGCAGGTTCTCCTCGACCTGTTGGGCCTTCTTGGCGCTGTCGATCAACCGCCGCTCGAGCGCGGTGAGGTGCGCCGGTCTGGCCGGCAGCTCCCGGTCCGGCATCGCCTCGCCTCCCCTTTGGCCGTCACGTCGACGAGACGGCGACACGGGCGAAGCCTGGCGTCGCCCAACCCGTGCCGTCGGGAGCGATCGCAAGCGCCTCGTAACCCGCGATCTCGACGAGCCACTCGCGCGCCGAATCGCCCATCGCCAGCGCAGCCGTAGCGTACGCGTCAGCGCGCGTCAGATCTGGCCCAACGACCGTGACACTCGCAAGTTGTGTCGCGGGCCGACCGGTGAACGGGTTGACGATGTGCAATCCCCGCTCAGTCGTGCCTGACGTCGCGACCGCGCCGTCGCGGACCTCGACGACCGCGGCAAAGCCGTCCCGCGCCAGGGGATGTGTGACCGCCACGCTCCACGCCCTGCCGGGTTCGGGGAATCCACGGGCGAAAACGTCGCCGCCCCCGTTGACACAGTGGTTCGCAAACCCCGCGTGGCACAACAGCTCGCTCGCGCGCTCCACCGACCAGCCCTTCACCAGGCCGGTCGGATCCAGCCTTCCCGCGAACGTGGAGCTGAAGTATCCGCGCGTCTCGCGCGCGACGTCCGAACAAAGCTTGAAGACCTGTCCGACGAGCGGGTCGCATTCGGCGAGGCTCAACGCGCCGCTGTTCAAGCGGCTGATGTCGCTGTCAGCGCGGTAGGTGCTGAAGACAGCGTCAACGCGATGCAGCCACTCGACCGCCACCTTGATCGCGGCGCGGACCGACGGCTCGTCCACGTCGTCCGCGCTGACGTCGAAGCTGACCACCGTGCCCATGACCGGCTCCGCGTGGCCGATGCGGCGAATCATGGTTACGACTTTGCCTTGTCGAGCGCGGCCTGCACGGACTGCGCGTACGCCTGTGTGGTGTACGTGGCGCCGGAGACGACGTCGATGTTCGTGCCTTGCGCCTGCAAGACCTCTTGCCCCAAGACCGGGATGGAGTACTGGCTGATCTCAGCCGACTGGGGGTCGGCGTTCGGGTAATCAACGGCCACCAGCTTGGTGATCTTGCCGTTCGACACAGTGACCTGAACCTGCACGTTGCCAAACCTGCGGAACCCTTCGGTGACCGGCACCGAGCTGCCGGTGACGGTCTTCGTGCCGGACGCCGCGGCCGACTTGGCGGGCGTCGCGCTAGCGGACGGCGCAGGCGGGGCGGACGGCGCAGGCGGCGCGGACGGCGCAGGCGGCGCGGACTGGTCCGGCGCATCCCCGTTGCCGGTCGGCGTCGCGCCCGACAACGCGACCGGCCGGTCGGTCGACCGGGCGCCCGCGGTCTTGAAACTCAATAGGACGACGAGGCCAGCCACGGTGGCCACGAACGCGAGGATCGCGCGACGCACTGCCAGACCTCACTTTCTCCTAGAACTCGAATGATTCAGCATGGACGTGACGAGAGCTGACACCGACCCGGCGCAGCGCGTCACGCGCGGCGTCCATCATCCGTGGAGGGCCGCAAAGGTAAACGTCGCGATCGCGCACGTCCCGCACGAGCGACTCCAGTCGGCGGCCGACGAACGGATCCTGTTCGCTACCGGGCGGCCCGATGAGATACCGCACCTGCGCGCCGCGCCACTTCGCGATCGCGTCCAGCTCTGACCGGAAGACGACGTCGAGCTCACTGTTCGCGCGGTAGATCAGCATGAGTTCGCCACGGTGCGCGTGCATGGTCTCGAACAACGTCCGCAGCGGTGTGACGCCGATGCCGCCGGCCAGCAGCAGCACCTTGCGACGGGTGCGCCGTCCCTCCGTGAAGGCTCCGTACGGACCTTCGGCGAACACCCTCGTGCCCGGCCGGACGTTGCGCAGGTCGCGGGAATGGTCGCCGAGCACCTTCACGGTGAAACGCAACAACCGGTCGGACGGCGGGGCCGACAGCGAGTAGGGGTGCGACTGCCACCACTGGCCGCGAATTAAAAACCGCCAGCGGAAGAACTGCCCTGGTTCGGCGCGCAGCTCGCGCAGGTGCTCACCGCGTACGTGCACGGAGAAGACGCCGTCACCTTCTGGCACCACGGCGGCGACCGTCATCCGATGGCGTAGTGCCGAGCGGACCGGCACGATGAACCGCCACCACAGCAGCACCACAGCGGCTCCGATGTACAGCGCGCTCCAGAACACCCGCGCCTTCAGGTTCGCCTGGAAGTCGGCGCCCGTCGCGAACTCATGGCTGAACGACAGCGCCACCGCGAGGTAGGTGTAGAAGTGCAGGTAATACCAGGTCTCGTAGCGCATCCGTCGACGGGCCGCTCGCGCCGACACGACGCCGACCACCACGAGCAGACCGAGCGCGACCGTCGCCATCAAGACGTCCGGATAGCTCGTCAGCAACGCGCGGGTCTGCGGCAGCAACCCTTCGTGGGCGCTGACCGCGTACCCCCAGATGATCAGCAACGTGTGCGCGATCGACAGGTTCACCGCGTACCGCCCGCCCATGCCGTGCCATCTGGCGAGTCGATCGGCGCCCAAACCGCGCTCAAGCGCGGGCACACGGGCCATCAGCAGGAGTAGGACGACGATGACGTAGCCGGCGAGCAGACCGGTGACCCGTCCGGCGTTGGTCAGCCAGTCGCCGAAGACCCGGATCGGCGGTGTGTCGTGCCACCACAGCAAGATCACCGCCAGCCCACCGCCCGCGATCGCGCTGAGAGTCGCGGTCGGCGCCCGCAACGCGGCGGGCGCCGGTGGGCGCAGCGCGCTGGTCAAGGGCTCCTCCTTCGACGCGAGGGCGGAACGGCGGTCTCGGCGCCGCGATATCGAGGTGCGAAATCACCGGCGTTGTGATCAGACTGTCGGCCACACTGTCGGCGCCAAAGCTGAGCATTGGCTGAAGCGCCCCTGGGCGGCCGCTTCGAAGTGCTACCCGGCCGGGCTGCCTCCCACGTCGTCCGAGACCTTATTGCAAAAGAGTTGCAAGTAGGAGGCTGTCGCGTTTAGGCTCCCACCGAAACCGAGCATGACGAGTGGAGCGGTTCCGATGAGCGCGACCTTGACCGAGCGGCAGGCGGACGGGCCGAGCCGGCTGGCACGCGTGAGAACGGCGCTGACGCCGGGCGAATGGGCCGCCATCGGTGGCGTCGCGTCCGTCGTGGTCGGGCTCCATGTGCTCGGCTGGGTGACGCTCGCCGCGATCGTCGCGCCGCATCATTACCAGGTTGGCGGCGGCCAGGTGTTCGGCGTCGGTCTGGGCGTCACCGCCTACACGCTTGGCATGCGGCACGCGTTCGACGCCGACCACATCGCCGCCATCGACAACACCACCCGAAAGCTGATGGCCGATGGCAAACGGCCGGTGTCGGTGGGCTTTTGGTTCTCGCTCGGCCACTCGACGATCGTCTTCGCGCTCTGTCTCTTGCTCGCGTTCGGCGTGCGATCGCTCGCCGGTCAGGTCGAGAACGACTCGTCGGGCCTGCACACCGTCACGGGGCTGGTCGGCACCACCGTTTCCGGGACTTTCCTTTATCTCATCGGCATTCTCAATCTCGTCATCCTGGTTGGGATCGTGCGAGTGTTCCGCCAGATGCGCCGCGGCGTCTTCGACGAAGCCGCGCTCGAAGAGCATCTGGACAAACGCGGTCTGATGAACCGGTGGCTGGGGAAGCTGACCAAGTCGGTCACCAAGTCGTGGCAGATTTACCCGATCGGCGTGCTGTTCGGCCTTGGGTTCGACACCGCCACCGAGGTCGGGCTGCTGGTCATCGCCGGTGGCGCGGCCGCGTTCAGCCTGCCGTGGTACGCGATTTTGACGCTGCCTGTGCTGTTCGCCGCCGGCATGAGCCTGCTCGACGCGATCGACGGCTGCTTCATGAACTTCGCGTACGGGTGGGCGTTCTCAAAGCCGGTGCGCAAGGTCTACTACAACATCACCATCACCGCGCTGTCGGTCGCCGTCGCGCTCATCATCGGCACCGTCGAGCTGGTGTCCATCCTCACCGAGAAGCTGTCCATCGAAAGCGGGCCTCTCGCCTGGATTGGCGGGCTCGACCTTAACAACGTCGGCTTCTTCATCGTCGGCCTGTTCGTCCTCACCTGGGTCGTGGCACTCGCCGTGTGGCGGTACGCGCGGGTGGAGGAGAAGTGGTCGGCGAACCTGGCAACCGCGCGGGTCGAGGACTAGCCGCCGGCTCACGCCAGTTCGCGAAGCGTCGCCAGCACGCCTTTGCCGGCCAGCGCTTCGACGTAGTCCACCAGGCGCGACCGCGTGGCTCGGTCGTCCCGCAGCTGAGGCGAGAAGACCTGTTCGATCCCGAGCAGCCGGTCAACGACGGTCGCCGCGTCCCGAGCGCCGGCCAGCCGCCGCGCGAGCACCTCGGCGAGCGGGTCGTCAACGACGATGGCAACCCCCTGCTCGTTGGCCGGCGCGCTGACATAGCGCATCCAGGCGGCGACGGCCAACACGGCGTGTTCGGCCGTCGCTCCCGCCGAACGCCGGTCCGCCACCACACCCAACAACCGCTGCGGCAACTTCTGCGTGCCGTCGATCGCGATTTGCGAGGTGCGATGGCGCAGGGCGTGATTGCCGAACCGCTCGAGCAGCTGCTCCTTGTACCGGACGACGTCGAAGCCGGCCGGCACAGCCAGAGTCGGCGTCACATCGAAGTCCATCAACGCGCGGACGAAAACCGCCACCTCGCCAACGCGCACGAAGTCCGCGACGTAGTCGTAACCGGCGAGTGCGCCGAGGTAGGCGATGGCAGAGTGCGAGCCGTTCAGCAGACGCAACTTCATCGCCTCGTACGGTGTCACGTCGTCCGTGATGACGGCGCCCGCGAGCTCCCACGCCGGACGTGCCGTCGCGAAGCTGTCTTCGATCACCCACTGTGCGAAGGGCTCCGCGACGACGACCCCTTCGTCCTCGACACCAAGGAGTCGGGCCGCCTCGGCTCGATCGGCGGCCGTGGTGGCCGGCACGATGCGGTCGACCATCGTGCAGGGGAAGCGCACAAAAGATTCGATCCACGCCAGCGTCGACGCCGACTCCGCGGCCGGGAGCAGGCCGCAGAAGTCGGCGACGAGCCGCGCGAGCGTGCGGCCGTTGCTGGGCAGGTTGTCGCAGCAGACGACGGTGAGCGGCCCGGCGCCGAGCCGCGAACGAGCTTGGATGCCGCGCACCAGCTGACCGACGACCGTCTGCGGTGCGTGGCCTTCGACGTCCGCTTGCGTCTCGGCGTCCGCCACTTGCAGGCGCCCGGTCGCGGGATCGTGCCGGTAGCCCTTCTCGGTGACGGTCAATGTGACGACCTGAGTGGACGGCGTGGCGATCCGGGCCGTCAGGTCCGCGGCCTGCGTCTTGGCGAAAAGGAGCTCGCGTATCGGCGCCAGCACGCTGATCGACGTCTGATCGCCACGCTGGAGCACGCTGTACAGGCCGTCTTGATCCGCCAGCTGGTCGATGACGTCCCTGCTTCGCTGGGTGACACCGCAAATCCCCCACCTGGTGTCACCGGCGGCCGCCATCGCCGCCTGCGTGAAGACGGCCTGATGGGCGCGGTGAAACGCGCCAAGGCCCAGATGCACGATCCCGGTCTCGATCGCGCGCGGGTCGACGGGCGGCCGCGCCGATGGCGGCGTCTCGCCGAGATTGGCAAGACTCAGCCGCGCCATCACATCACCGCGCCGAGTTGCCACGGCGTGAACTCCTCATCGCCGAGGCCGATCTCCTCGCTCTTTGTCAGTGTTCCGGACGCCACCTCGAGCATGCGCTGGAAGATTCGCCGCCCCATCTCTTCGACCGTCGCGCCGCCGTCGAGGATCTCGCCGCAATTGAGGTCCATGTCGTCGACCATCCGACGGTAGACGTCGCTGTTTGTCGCCAGCTTCAGGCTCGGCACGGGTTTGCAGCCGAACACCGAGCCGCGGCCCGTCGTGAAGCAGACGATGTTCGCACCACCGGCCACCATGCCGGTGACCGACACCGGGTCGTAGCCCGGCGTGTCCATGAAGACGAAGCCTTTTGCCTCAACGGCCTCCGCGTACTCGTAGACGGCGGACAGATTCGCCCGCCCGCCCTTCGCCACCGCGCCAAGCGACTTCTCGAGAATCGTGGTCAAGCCACCGGCTTTGTTGCCAGGCGACGGGTTGTTGTCCATCGAGCCGGACGACGCGGCGACGTACCGCTCCCACCACTCGATCCGGTCGACGAGACGCCTGCCCACGGCCTCACTCACCGCGCGCCGGGTGAGCAAATGCTCGGCGCCGTAGACCTCCGGCGTCTCACCGAGGATCGACGTGCCACCGTGCCGCACAAGCAGATCCGAGGCGACGCCGAGAGCCGGGTTGGCGGTGATTCCGGAGTACCCGTCGGAGCCACCGCACTGCAATCCCAACACCAGCTCGCTCGCCGGCACCGGGGTGCGGCGCGCCTCGTTCGCCACCGACAGCATGTCGCGAACGCGCGCGACGCCCTCGTTGACGGTCGCCCGTGTGCCGCCGAGGTCTTGGATGGTCATGTCGACGACCGGGACGTGGTCGGGGATCTCGAAACCTTGGGTCAGCTCGTTGATCTGGTTGACCTCACACCCCAGACCGATCACCAGCAGCCCGGCGAAGTTGGGATGGCGGGCGTAACCGCTAAGTGTTCTGCGCAGGATGTCCATGCCCTCGCCGGACGCCGCCATGCCGCAACCGCTGCCGTGGGTGAGCGCCACCACGCCGTCCACCTGTTCGTACGGGGCCAGCAACGGCGATCCGGTGCCGAACTGTTTGGCGATCAGCTTCGCCGCGGTGGCCGAGCAGTTGACCGACGTGAGGATGCCGATGAAGTTGCGGGTGGCGACCCGGCCGTCGGGCCTGACGATGCCCTGGAACGTCGCGCGCTCACCGGCCGGCAGCGGCGTCGCGGCCACGGCGTCGGCCCCATAGGCGTAGTCCCGGACGAAGTCGCTAACGCTGAGGTTGTGACTGTGCACGTGATCGCCAACGTGAATGTCCTGCGTGGCGACACCGACGGGTTGGCCGTACTTGCGCACCGGCTCTCCCGCCCGCACCTCCGCCAGAGCCACCTTGTGCCCGGCGGGAACGTCGACCGGCACGCGGATCGCCCCCGCGGCGCCGACCAGCGAGGTGCCGGCGGCGATGGATCGCCTCGCGATCCCGACCGAGTCTTCATCGTGTAGCGAGATCACGACTTCTCGCAACTGCTGCGAACTCATCTCGTCCATAGTCTGCTCGCGTCACCAGCTGTGCATCGTGCCGTCGAGCAGCCGGTTCACCGGCAGCGGGGCCGGTTGATATGGATGGCGCTCGGCCAACTTCTCGTCGATGTCGACGCCGAGGCCGGGCGACTCGCCCGGGTTTAGATAACCCTGGTCGTACCGGTAGCTATGCGGGAACACCTCGTCGGTGGCCTCGGTGTGGCGCATGTACTCCTGCAGGCCGAAGTTCGGGATCGACAAGTCGAGGTGCAGCGCGGCGGCCATGCACACCGGTGACAGGTCGGTGGCGCCGTGCGACCCACTGCGCACCCCGTACAGCTCGGCCAGGTTGAAGATCCGCCGCAGGTGGGTGATGCCGCCGGCGTGCACGACCGTGCACCTGATGAAGTCGACAAGCCGCTCGGTGATCAGCTGCTGGCAGTCCCAGATCGAGTTGAACACCTCCCCGACCGCGATCGGAGTGGTGGTGTGCTGCTTGATCACCCGAAACGCGTCTTGCGACTCGGCCGGGGTAGGGTCCTCCAGCCAGAACAGCTCGTACTCCTCGACCCGTTTCCCCAGCCGGGCCGCCTCGGTCGGGGTCAGCCGGTGGTGCGCGTCGTGCAGCAGGTGGAAGCCGAAGCCATGCTTGTCCCGGACGGCCTCGAACAACCGCGGCACATGGCGCAGGTAGAGCTCGGTCGACCAGCTGGCCTCACTCGGAGCCATGCCCTTTTGCGCCGGCTCGTAGAACAGCTTGTCCTTGCCCACCCCGTAGGTGACCGGCAAGCCAGGCACGCCGACCTGCACCCGCACCGCTTTGTAGCCGTGCTCGAGGTATCGCGCGACCTCGTCGACAACCTCGGCGACGTCTTGGCCGTTGGCGTGGCCGTACACCGTGACGCCGTCGCGGGCCCGACCGCCGAGCAGCTGGTACACCGGCAGCCCGGCCACCTTGCCCTTGATGTCCCACAACGCGGTGTCGACCGCGGCGATCGCGGTCATCGTCACCGGCCCGCGACGCCAATACGCGCCCTTGTACAGGTAATGCCAGGTGTCCTCGATCCGATCCGCGGGGCGGCCGATCAGCGCCGGGCAGACGTGGTCTTGCAGGTAGCTGGCGACCGACAACTCACGGCCGTTCAACGTCGCGTCACCGACCCCGGTCACCCCGTCAGCGGTGGTGATCTTCAGCGTCACGAAATTACGGCCGGGGCAGGTGACGATGACCCGCGCCTCGACGATGCGAGACCCGCGGTCAGAAGACGTCTCGCTCATCGGCCGGCCTGCACCCAGGCGTGTCGGGGATCGAACGCGGGGATCATTTGCCTGCCGCGGCCAGCCATCACCCATAGGTAGTACAGCGAATAGCCAGGCGCGCCCACGACCGGATGGTAGCCGGATTTGATCGCCGCGGCGTCGTTGTCGCGAACCGTGAAGGCCAGCGTGCTACCCGGCGGGGCGTAGACCGCGTCGCCGGAGGCCTCGAAAACGTTGGCGCGACTGCCGGCCCGACCGAGCGAACGACCGTCGCACTCGACGTCGACGACGCCGCTTAGCACAACGACGAGCGTCTCGTCGTCCGATGTCTTCTCCAGCGACTCACCGACGGCGAGCTCCGCGAGGCCGAGTTCGATGAGGTCGGTGTCTTTGCCGGGTGAGATGACCGTGCGCACCAAGAGATTCCTTCCGTTTCCTGCGCCGTGATTCCCTTTCGATAACGCCGGGCCGGACGAAGCCGGCGGCGCGGGGATGGTTCAGCTTCTGGGTGGCGCGGTGGAGGCCCGGACGATGAGTTGGGTGCCGACGACGCGCTGCTGCGCCGCGCCACGGTCACCCTCGCCACCTGCCAACTCGTCGAGCAGCAGATCGACCGCCGCTCGGCCGCCTTGCCGCGTGGGCATCTCGACGGTGGTGAGTTGGGGAGTGCACATCCCGGCCATGGCGATGTCATCGAACCCGACGACGCTCATCTCGTCGGGCACGGCGATCTTCCGGTCGTTCAGCCGATTCAAGACACCGAGCGCCATCAGATCGTTGAACGCGACGACCGCCGTGACGTTGGTCGCCAAGGCGATGTCCGCGGCTTGCAGGCCCGCTTCGAAAACTGGTGCGAATGGCCCGAGCTCGACGACCTCGACGCCACAAAGACGCGAAGCGGCGCGCAATCCGCGTCGGCGCTCCTTGTTCGACCACGAGTTGCGCGGCCCGGACAAGAATGCGCAGCGCCGATGTCCGAGTGCGGCAAGGTGTTCGACCGCCTGCCGCATCCCGTCGGCGCTGTTCATGAGCACCGCCGGCACTCCGGGGTTCTTCCGGTTGAGCAGCACCAGCGTCGTGCTCTCGCTGGCTGTTCGCAAATCCTTCGCATCCATCCGCGACGAGCACACGATCACGCCATCAACCTGCTTGGTCATGGCATGGATGAGCTCCGACTCCAACCGCGGATCCTCAGCGCTGTCAGCCAGGAACACCGCGTAGTCCGCCTGGCGCGCCTGAGCTTGGGCGCCCGAGACGACGGACGGAAAGAACGGGTTTTGCAGATCGGGCACGACAATGCCGAGATTTCCCGTCTTTCCGGTGATCAACCCGCGCGCCGCCCGGTTGGGTCGGTACCCCAACTCGTCAGCGGCCCGCAAAACCAGCTCGCGGGTCGCCGGCCGAACCAGCTCCGGCATGGTGAACGCGCGCGAGACGGTCGACACCGACACCTGCGCGCGGCCTGCGACATCGTGGATGGTGATGGCCAAAGCATGCTCCCCGGTGGGTGACCCAGAAGATTTTGCAAACCTTTGCAAAAATTGTCAAGACACCGGGGCGCGCGCAGCAGCTTGCCGGTGAGTCCGGCTAGTCACCCCATCGCAACCCGACGATGACCACGTCGTCATTAGCGCCGTCAGGGACGACTGCGGCGAGCAGCCCGTCGATCGTGTCTGCGACCGGACCGGCCTGCGCCGCCGCCGCGACGCGGAAGCGCTCGAGCCCGACATCGATGCCCTCGCCTTTGCGCTCCACCGCCCCGTCGGTGAACGCGAGCAGCAGGCCCGACGGTGGGAGCGCGAAACTCATGGTCACCGGACGCGCCGGGCCGTCCACGCCGACCGGGGGCGCCACCTCTCCCGACACGTAGCAGGCGTCGCCGCCGGCGATGAGAAGAGGAAAGAAGTGCCCGGCCGAGACCAGCCTGCACTCCTGCGATCGCAGGTCGAGCTCCCCGGCCAGCACGGTGGCGAACCGGTGGCTGTCCTGCGACTCGAACACCCTTCCCAGCTTCGCGACGACCGTCTCGATGCCGTCGCCTTGGGCGACGTACGCGCGGACGGCGTAGCGAAGCGAAGCCATCGTCGTGGCCGCCCGCAGACCGCGGCCCGACACGTCGCCGACGAAGAACACCAGGCGCCGCTCGTCGAGCGGGATGACGTCGTACCAGTCACCGCCGACCTCCATTCCGGCGACCCCCGCGAGATAGCGGGCGGCCACCTCGACGCCGCCGATGACGGGCACCTCGGGCAGCAACGCGTGCTGCAATGTCGTCGAGATGTCGCGTTGTTCCTTGTAGAGACGCTCGTTCTCGCGGGCTAGCCGCTCCGCTTCCTGGCGGCGACGTCCGAAGTACTCGACCGTCACACCGCTGACGATCGCGAGCCCTCCGCCCACCCCCACGACAATCCACGGCAGCGCGGCCGCCAGCCCGCCGGCCAGCTGGGTTTGCGTCGACCCGACCAGGGTCACGACCGTGTCGCCGAAGGGCACCGACGCGGTCGCCGTGCGGCCGCGAATCGGCGTGGGACGGGTGGACTCGACCAACTGGTCGTCGGCCGCGCGCGGGCCGAGGTACAGCGCGAAGTCCAAGTCGGCAAACGGTGAGGACGGCGGGATGTCGACGTGACGATTCGAAGGCAGCGCGCTTTCGGCGTAGACGACAAGCCCGTCCACGTCGTCGCGGGGCATCTCGGCGTAACCGAGCCGGGCGGGTGAGCCGGGCAGAATCTTCGTCACGAACAACTGATCGCTCGGATGCAGCCGCGAGAAGAACGTCGCCGTGCGATTCTGCTCGACCAGCTCGAGTCGATCGCCCTTGAGTGCGAGCTGTCGCGGCGCGCCGCCGGCGGGATCGAGACGCCACAGCGAGATGGCCGCCACGCTGCCGGTCACCCGCGGCGTGACGAATCGTTCGAAGATCGCCGGATCAGCGTCGGTGTCGATGGCCACTTGCGCGGCGTCGGCGAGTTGCATCTGCACCCCCGGCAATGCGCCGGAGAGGGCGGCCGCCGCCTGCTGCACCTGCTGTTCGAGCAGTCGCTGATTGCTGTTGCGGTCGACCACCCGGGCCGCCCACGCCAGCGCGAATGTCAGCACCAGGCACACCGCCACGGCGACCAGGGTGAGGGGTCGCACCGTCCTTCGACGCATGCCAGGCCCCTCCGCCTTGCTCGCCTGTGGCCGGTGAGCCGTAGGTGCCGGCCACTCACCGGTTCGCTTGTGGAGCCGGCGCAGCGGCGCCCACTCCCCGTGTCGAGCACCTTACAGGCGGTCACCGGATCGGATGTAACGATCCGGAAACAGCCGCAACCCAACGCGTGCTTCTCGTCGTCAAGATGGGCAGAGGCACCCGTACCCGACAGCGAAGGAGGTGGCCGTGAGCCCCGCCGTCGTCCGAAGTGAACAGCGCCGAGCTCGCGCCCGCCGTCGCGCGCTGATCGCCGATCGCCGCCTGCAGCGCCGTCAGACCCACGGCCGTGAGCCGTCCGGGGCTCAAGCCGCGCCGCGTCGCTAGCCGAACCCTCCGCTGCGCGCCATCCGCCTGAGTGGAGCGCGTAGGTGTATGGCCCGATTCCGTCGTGGGCTGACTCACCTCAGCCCGTGGAGTTGTTCGGCCACGGCCGTCAACCGCGCGATGTTGGTGGCGCGTGCGTCGTCACCACCGCCCGGGAATCCGGCGAGCAAGACCTGGAACCGACCGGTGGAGAACACGATGTCGGTCTGGTCGCAGGTGCTGGTGACCCACGCCTGGTGACCGAGCACGGTGGTGGCGCCGCTGACCGGAACGCCCTCGAGCGTGGTCGGATTGTCGAGGTCGAACGGGTGGCCGTCGATGACTAGCACGGTCGCCTCAGGACCCGTCGGGTCCGTTTCGACGACGCCCTGGGCCAGCGTCGTCGTCACGCCTGGGCGTTGGGCCAGCAAGAACGTGGCGGTCCAGTAGTTGGCCGATGGGCCAAAGCCCGTTGGCGTCAACGAGTCGGCGCCGCGACGGAACGGATATCCGGCCGCGGGATCGGCAAGGGTGACCTGCTGGATCGCCGCGCTCGGCGTGTGCGACATTGTCGCGCCACGATCGGATGCGCCCGGCAAGGCGACGGCGCTCGACACGATCGCGCCGGAAGCGGGGGCACGTGACGGCGCCGCGGTCGAACCCGACGGAGCCGCGGTCGGGCTGGCGGTGTCGTAGCAGCTTCCCGTCGGCGACGGCAGGCCGCTTGCAAGCGCAGCCGAACCGCTGCCGCCGCGCGCGTTGTGCTGCAGCGACACGCCTGTCGCGGTGACCGCGCCAACCGCGGCGACGGACGCCGCGGCGGTGGCGGCGTATTGCACGCGTCGACCGCGCGCGGCCCCCCGCAACGCCTTGCGCGCGAGTCCGGGCGACGGATGCGCGCCCGCGGTGCGCTCGCGCATCGCTTGGCGCAGCAGGTCTTCGATGCGGTCAGGCTGCTCAGTCATCGGACTTTCTCCTTGGTGATGGGCACGGCCGTCAATCCTTGAAATTCAGCGGCCTCACGCAGCCGGCCGAGCGCGCGGCTCGTGGAGCTCTTCACCGTTCCGACGCTGATCCCAAGCGCCGCCGCGGTCTCCGGCTCGGTGAGATCGTCGAAGTAGCGCAACACCAGAACCGCGCGTTGCCGCCGGGTCAGCTGGTCCAGAGCGCGGATGAGCGCGTCGCGAACGACGACGTCCGTTGCGAAATCGGCGTGGACGACGTCCGGTGGGTCGATGAAAACCTCAGCCGGCCGAACCCTTCGGCGACGCCAGCGGTCGGTCGCCAGGTTCGCGATCGCCGTGCGCGCATAGGCCTCGGGCACGCCGGAGATGCGTCCCCACCGACGCGCGGTGCGCTCAAGGGCTGTCTGCAGCAGGTCTTCCGCGATGTGCAGGTCGCCGACCAACAGGTAAGCGGTGCGCAGCAGGCGGCGCCCGCTCGCTTCGACAAACGCCTCGAAGTCGGCCTCGTCCTCGCGCTTCACGGATGGACGCTCGCAGATCTCGTCACATCCGTCATCACGCAGCCGGACGGCGAACAGTTGTCGGGGACGCCCTCGATTTTCAGCGGCTGATCAACGAGCGGGTGACTGGATCGCGACGGCGAGCGCGTCGAGCACCGGTTGCTGGATCCGGTAGTACGCCCACTTGCCACGCTGCTGCCGGCTGACCAGGCCCGCGTCGACGAGTTGCTTGAGATGGTGCGACACCGTGGGCTGCGAGAGGCCGACCGGATCGGTGAGATCGCACACACACGCCTCGCCGCCTTCGTGCGCGGCGATCAACGACAACAGCCGCACCCGGGTCGGATCACCGAGTGCCTTGAACGCGCGGGCGACCTGCTCGGCGCTGGGCAGGTCGATGACGCTGCCGGTGAGCGGCGTGCAGCAGGCCACCAGGTCGAGGGTCGGCCGGGTCGCGGTGAGTGGCATGCGCCCAGTCTGCCAGACGCATTGACATCTGTCGATGCGTGAGGCATGCTCCTCACATCGAAGGATATCGATGTGTGAGGAGCGAGCCATGACGGAGACGAAGGCCGACCTGATCGAGCAGGTGCGCGCGCATTACGCGGCCGCGGCGACCGCGGTCAGCGGTGCGGCAGAAGGAGCGCTGACGGTTGTGGCGCAGGACGGCTGCTGCAGCCCGGCGTCGTGCTCCGGCCTGGATGGCGAGGTCGACGACGACTTCGGGTCAAACCTGTACTCGAGCGAGCAGCAGGGCGAGCTGCCGGCGCAGGCGGTGGCGGCGAGCCTCGGCTGCGGCAACCCGCTCATGGTCGCCGAACTCAAAGCTGGCGAGCGAGTCCTCGACCTCGGCTCCGGCGGCGGCATCGACGTGTTGCTGTCCGCGCGGCGCGTCGGGCCGACCGGGTTCGCGTACGGCGTCGACATGACCGACGAGATGCTCGAGCTCGCGCGGGCCAACGCGGTCCGGGCCGGCGCCACCAATGTGGAGTTCTTGAAGGGCCGGATCGAAGACGTGCCGTTGCCCGACGCGTCGATCGACGTCGTGATCTCCAACTGCGTGATCAACCTGTCCGTCGACAAGCCTGCCGTCCTCACCGAAATGCACCGGGTGCTCGCGCCTGGTGGCCGGATCGGGATTTCGGACGTCGTCGCGGAGGACGCCCTGACCGCGGCCGACCGGGCCGAAAGAGGCAGCTTCGTCGGCTGCGTCGCCGGCGCGCTGTCGCGCAGCGAGTACCTGGAAGGGCTGCGGGCGGCCGGATTCGCCGACGCGTCGGTCAGCTTCACCCACGAGGTCGCGCCCGGCATGCACAGCGCGATCATTCGCGCGGTCAAGCCGACCGGGCGCTAGCCGCGGCCCTGCGCCGGGCGTCGTCCGTCCGGGCGCAGGGTTGAACCGCCCCGGCGTGGAGCCCGTGTAGCGCGGTGGACCC
Source organism: Acidothermaceae bacterium (assembly GCA_036380925.1). GTDB lineage: Bacteria > Actinomycetota > Actinomycetes > Acidothermales > Acidothermaceae > JAICLV01. The sequence continues at coordinate 15,739 of DASVDW010000183.1, read as the reverse complement.
CCAACGCAGGAGGCGACTGTGCGCACGGTTCGAGGCGTCGCCGTCCTCAGTGGGTTCGGGCAAGTCGCGCTGCTCGGCCTGCTCGCGGGCGCCACCGGCTTGTCCTTCGCCGGCTGGTTGGTCGGGGTGGCGTACGGCGCGACCGCTAACGCGCTGTTCTTCACCGGGCTTCGCCGGTCGGGTGCCACCGCGGTCGGGGCCGCGAACAAGGTGACCCTCGTGCGCTCGGCGTTGGTCGGCGGGGTGGCCGCCCTTGTCGCGTCCGGCTTCGGCGGCACGACGGCGTTGCCCGTCATCTTGGCGCTGGCGGCGATCGCCTTGGCGCTTGACGGTTTCGACGGATGGGTCGCCCGCCGCACCGCCTCGGTGAGCGCTATCGGCGCGCGATTCGACGGCGAGGTCGACGCGTTTCTCATTCTGGTGCTCAGCGTCCACGTGGCCCGGTCGATCGGCTGGGCGCTCGCCATTGGCCTGATGCGCTACGTCTTCTTGGCCGCCGGCGTGCTGCCGTGGATGCGGGCCGGCCTTCCTCCTCGCTACTGGCGAAAGGTGGTGGCCGCGACCCAAGGGGTGGTGCTCGCCGTCGCCGCGAGTGGCCTGCTGACGCGGGCGTCGGCAGAGGTCGCGCTCGCCGTCGCGTTGTTGCTGCTGAGCGAGTCATTTGGCCGGGACGTGTGGTGGCTGGCCACCCATCGCCCGCGCGCAATCACCGAGACGCCGGCGAGCAGGTTGCGGCGGGCCGCCCGCGCGGCGGCCACCGGCGGGGCGGTCCTGCTTTTTTGGGGCGCGCTCGTCGCGCCCGACCGGCCGGCCACCCTGACCGTCAGCACATTTCTCCGGGTGCCCATCGAGGGCTTGGTGGTCGTCGGGGTGGCGTTGCTGCTTCCGTCCCGGCCGAGAGCGCTGTTGGCCGCGCTGCTTGGCGTCATCCTCGGCGCGCTCACCGTCGTCCGAGTCCTCGACATCAGCTTTTTCGCCGTCGTCGACCGTCCTTTCAACCCGGTCACCGACTGGGGAAGCTTCGGGCCGGCGATCGGCGTGCTGCGTGACTCTGTCGGACGCGCCTGGACGGACATTCTCGAGATCGTGGCGATTGCCGGCATCGCCATGGCACTCGTCACGATGACGCTGGCCACGGTGCGCGTTTCACGCACGGCGGCCCGACACCCAAAAGCCGCCGTCGGCGCGATCAGCTCGCTCGGATTGGTCGCGACGCTGTGCGCGGCGTTCGGGATATCGACCAGCACGGGCGCCACGGTGGCCTCGGCAAGCAGCGCGGGACTCGTTTCCGCGCAGGTCGACCGCATCCGAACCGGAGTCGACGACCAGCACACGTTCGACACCCAGCTCGCGCAGGCGGACCGCTTCGCCCTCACCCCGGGCAATCAGTTGCTCACCGCGTTACGAGGCAAGGACGTGCTCTTGGTGTTCGTCGAGAGCTACGGACGGGTCGCCGTGCAGGACTCAACCTTTTCGCCGCAGGTCGACGCTGTCCTCACCAACGGCACTAAGACGTTAAGCGCCGCGGGGTTTTCCTCACGTAGCGCGTTCCTCACCTCGCCAACGTTCGGCGGTGTGAGCTGGTTGGCGCACTCAACCCTGCAATCGGGACTTTGGATCGACAACCCGCAGCGATACAACCAGATCACCGCCAGTAAACGGCTCACGCTCAGCGTCGCCTTCAAACGGGCCGGTTGGCGAACGGTCACCGACATTCCGTCGAGCAAGAGCCCGTGGCCGCAAGGACAGCATCTCTACCAGTTCGACACGATGTACGGCACGGACGACGTGGGGTACCGAGGTCCGTCGTTCAGCTACGCCAAGATTCCCGACCAGTACACGCTCGAGGCCTTCTACCAGCGGGAGCTGGAACCGGCGAAACGTCGGCCGGTGATGGCCGAGATAGACCTCGTCTCAAGCCACACGCCATGGGCGCCGCTGCCGCAGATGGTGCCCTGGCAAGACCTCGGCGACGGCGCGATCTACAACCCGATGCCCGCGCAAGGACAAAACCCGTCGGTGGTGTGGCGCGAGGCGAGCCAGGTCAGGGCCGCGTACGGCCAATCCATTCAGTACTCCCTGAACGCGCTGATCTCATTCATCCAGCGCATCCACGACGACAACCTCGTCGTCGTCATGCTCGGCGACCACCAACCGGCGACCGTCGTCACCGGTGACAACGCGAGTCATGACGTGCCGATCACGATCATCGCGCATGATCCGAACGTGTTCGACCGGATCTCGTCGTGGGGTTGGCAGCGCGGCATGTTGCCCGATCCGCAGGCGCCGGTGTGGCGGATGGACACCTTCCGCGACAGGTTTTTGACCGCGTTCGGACCGCAGCGGTCGCCGTCCGAGCCGCCGCGGTGAACACCGACCGCCGCCGTTTCGACGACGCGCTGCAACCCGCGCGGACGACGGCCTACGGCGCAGACGAGTTCGTGGGCCAAGAAAGTTTCATGCGCGCGCGCGACATCGTCTCCCTGGCCGTCCACGCCGGCGTCACGTCGAACTCGTCGGTGCTCGACCTCTGCTGCGGCGTCGGCGGCCCGGGTCGGCTGATCGCCCGCCGATTCGGCTGCGACTATCTCGGAGTCGACTGCAGCGCCGCCGCGGTGAGCATCGCCCGCGAACGCGCCGATGGGCTCAACTGTCGCTTCGAGGTCTCCCACATCCCGCCCGTTCCGGCTGGCCCTTACGACACGGTGCTGCTCTTGGAGACGATGCTCGCGTTCTCGGCAAAGGAGCCGCTGCTCAACGCCGTGGCGGCAGCGCTGCGAGGCGGCGGCCGGTTCGCGTTCACCGTGGAGGAAGGCGAGCCGTTGACGGACGCCGAACGAAGGCTGATGCCGAATGCCGACACGGTGTGGTTGACACCGCTGTCGGAGCTGCTCACAACGCTCGACCGCGCCGGGCTGCGCGTGCGATGGCTCGATGAGTGCAGCCAAGCGCACCAAGCCACGGCGGACGCGCTCTTGCACGCCTACGCGTCGGACGCCGCGCACATCGCAGCGCAAGTCGGCCGCGACGCGCTCGACGACCTGCTGCAAGCGCACCTGCTTTGGCGCGACTGGCTGAAGTCGGGCCGGGTGCGCAAGTTCACCGTGGTCGCCGAAAAGCCTCATGACGCGAAAGGTCCCGACCGGGCGGTGCTTTCGGCCCAGGTAAGACGGGCTAGTTGACCGCTTCGCCGCACGCGACCCACGGGTATCCAAGAAGTGGGACGACGGGAGGTGGGTGATGGGTTGGTACGGCTGGGGCCATGACATGGGCTGGGTCGGCTGGCTTGTCATGTGGCTGACCATGGTCGCGTTCTGGGGATTGCTGGCGGCCGGCGTCGTCTGGCTGCTGCGAACGATCAGGCCTGCTGACCGCGAGGCGACGGCGACGACGGCACCCACCGCGCGGCAAATTCTCGACGAGCGCCTGGCCCGCGGTGAGCTCACCGAGGAGGAGTACCTGCGCCGTCGCGACCTGCTGCGAGCGCGCTGATCGCGGCGCGAGCTTGGGACTTCCGGCCTGGCGGCTGGTGCTCTTTGACTCATCCCAAGCCTCGCGTCACGAACAACGCTGGAGGTCGTTCCACGAACGTCATCGACCCGGAGGCCCTCATGACCACCCTGCCCCACGGCGTCGCGGATCTTTACCTGGCCCCGGTTGCGATCGCGCTCGACGAGCGGATCGCGGAACTCGGCCGTCTCGACCGCCATCAGCTCGCGGATCGAATCGCGCTGGAGACCAACCGACCAGACTGGAGTCGCGAAGACCGCCAATTCGGTTTGCTCGACACGGTCCGGCATCTCATCGAGTGCCACGACTGGCAGCTGTCATGGGAGGACCGCGGGGTTCGGCTCACACATGGCGGCTACAGCGTCGTCCTGGGCGTTCCCAAGACCTTCCACGAGTACGTCGACAACACGTCGAGCGACCTTCGAGTGGGACGGCAACCAACGCAGCCGGGATGAGCCGGAGCGCCCACCTCCGGCGCGGCAGCTGAAAGGAGCAAACGATGCGTACGAAGACCTGGACCGTGACCATCTTGCTCTCGGAGGAAGGCTCGACGACAAAAGCGCGCGCGATGCTTTCAACGGAGGACACCGAAGGCAAAGTCCACGGTGAGGGCGCCGCCCGAAAGCACCCCGGCGAACCCAGCGTGCCGGAGATCGGGGACGAGATCGCGGCTTCCCGCGCGTTGTCCGTGCTTGCGCACAACCTGCTGGACACCGCGCTCGACGACCTGCAAGCGCTGGCCGAGGTCTGACTTCGGGAGCTTACGGTGAACCGCGCGCACCGGTTCCCGGGATGGGCGCTGGCAGCGGTGATCGCCGCCGCTGCCACGACCCTCATCGCGGGTTGCGGATCAACAACGGAAAACGGCGGAGCGGGCGGCACGGCGACGCCGTCCGGCTCTATCGCGAGCACCACCGCGTCGCCAGCCTCGCCATCGTCGCCGTCGCAGGCGGCCCCCCGGTCGACGAGCGCGCCGACGCCTTCGGTCTCGGTCTACTTCTACTCGAAGCTGGCGCACGGCCGGCTCGCGGCGTTGCCGCGAACCGCCGCCGGGACCGCCGTCCTCGACCAATCGACGAGGGCACTGTTGGATGGGCCCACCGGCGACGAGCGCGACACCGGCATGTCGTCACAGGTCCCGAGCGGCGCGAAACTGCACGAGGCCACGCTCGATCATGGGATCGCCAGCCTCGAGTTAACCGGGTCGTCGGCGGCGTGGAATGACGCCGCCCTTGCGCAAATCGTGTTCACCGCGACCCAGTTTCCCTCCGTCCGAGGCGTTCGCGTCGAAGTCGACGGTCACGACGTGGCGCCGGCTTCCGGGCCGGCTGACCATCCGTTGACCCGGGCCGACTTCGAGTACTTCTCGCCACAGGTGCTCGTCGAGTCGCCCTTGTACGGGCAGACGATTCACAGCCCGGCGCGCATTGTCGGGACGGCGAACACCTTCGAAGCGGCGTTCAACGTGGAGATCACCGACTGGGACGGACGCATCGTCGCGTCGCAGGGCGCAATGGCCACCTCCGGCAGCGGCACGCGCGGGACATTCGACATCACGGTGCCTTACACCGTCGACCGAGCAGGGTTGGGCGAACTCATCTCCTTCGTCTACTCGGCAAAGGACGGCTCCCGCATCGTGATCAGTGAGACGCCGATATTCGTCGCCCCGTAGCACTTGTCTTTCGTCGTCACTTGCCCAGCAGCTGCCTTGCGATGTTGTAGGCGACGTCGATGCGAATCGCGAAACCGACACCGGTTTCGCCAGAGCTGACGCCGCTTCCGGTGAAAGCGGTGCACACCCCGATGACCTCGCCGCGGGTGTTCACCAACGCGCCACCGGAGTTGCCCTCGCTGATGGGGGCGTCGGTTTGGATCAGGTTCGTCAGGGTGAGTTCGGCTGGCAGCCACGGTTTGGTGCCCAGCAGGTCCTGGTCCTCCGACGCGGCCCCCTCCCCGGACGCGCAAGTGGTCCTACCCAACGCTGAGATGACGCCGGCGGTGACGGTTCCCGGCTCACCGAGCGCGGAGCCGATGACGAGGACCTGGTCGCCGGCGGCAAGGCTCGACATGGAGCCGAGAATCGCAGGCCGAAGGCCGTCGACGTCGTCAGCCTTGATGACCGCGATGTCATTTTCGGGTGACCGTCCGACGACCGCCGCCTGCCTGCTTTCGCCGGTGGGGAGTGTCACCGTGATCGCGCCGCCGTTGACCGCGACGTTGGCGATGACGTGGTTGTTGGTGAGGATGACGCCGTCCGACGCGATGACGATTCCCGACCCGGTGACCGAGACGTCGGTGCTTCGCGCGGTGATGGCGACCACACTGGGGGACGCCACGTTCGCAGCGCTCGCGAGCAGCTGACCCGACGTTACGCTCGCGCTCTTTGGCGCGGGAGCTGAGCAGTACACCGTGTGCGTCTCGACCGGAGTGACGCTACGCGCGATGGCATAGCCGGCAGCGCCTCCTCCGGCGGCGACCGCGACGCCGATGGAGACAAGCACGATTACCCAGCCGGGGTGGCGCCACCAGCGCCGCCGACTCGGTCGACCTGGCTGTTCTCCGCTCGCGCTCATCGGGGCTCCTCGCTTCGGCCGCGCGGTGGCTCCGCCTTCCGCGGTGCCTTCCGCGGCCGAAGACAACATGAGCGTGGCGCGGGCGGGTAGGGGCGCTGGTCACCCGCCGCGGGACACCAGTCCTTGCCGTACGTCGAGTTACTTGGCGAGCGCGATCAAGGCGTCGAGGTCGCCGAGGCTGGTCCGTCGAACTGGAACCACCGTTCCGCGCGGATCCGTGGCGAGGATGAGAACCTCTCTGCTCGCGAAGTCGACGACAAGGTTGGCCGTGTGTTCCTCATGTTGCCAGCGAAACTCCAGGCGAGATCCTTCGACCTGGGAGCTGAACCACCCGCGGAACGCCGGGTGCGCGCGGCGGAAACGCAGCACCGCCAGCTGGTCCTGCACGACGCGACGGCCCAAATTGACGTGGATTTCCTGCAGGTCGTAGCGGTGTCGATTGATGTCACGACCGACAGCGGTCTTCTTCAGTAGCTCGACGTCGTTCCGGCCGGCGAGCAGTCCGACGTAATACACCTGCGGGACACCCGGCACAAACAGCTGGATCAGGCGGGCCGCCACGTAGGCGTCGTCGTCCGCGCCGAGAGCGTCGTAGAACGTGCAGTTCACCTGGTAGAGGTCGAGGTTGGACGCCGCGCTTCCCGTTGCCAGCTTGCTCGCCCCACCGCTGTTGGCGTGGATGCGCTCGACAAGCGCGTCGAGTTGCTCGCGGTCGAGCAGTCCAGGCAGCTGACCGGCTGGGCCGACGTCGACGACACCGATGCCGTCGTGCGTGTCGAGCACCGTGACGGTGTTTGACGGTCGGGTCGCCAGCCAACGGGCCAGCGGTTCGCAATCCTGGCTCATGAGCGCGTGGAGGACGAGCGGCGGCAGCGCGAAGTCGTACACGTAGTCGGCGTTGCGCGCAGCCTCGATCTGCTGGTGATAGGGCGCGTGTATCTCGACCAGCACGCGGGCGCCGCGGTCGTGAGCGTGGCGACGAAGCCGGCGGATGAAGTCCAAAGTGGCCGGCGTCATGAAGCACGACGTGCCGGCGGTCTTGCCGACGTAACCGGCGGCGTCCAGGCGAATCAACCGCACGCCGGCGTTCGTGAGCTTGTCGATGATGCCGGTGAGGTAGTCCCAGGTCTTCGCGCTGGCGACGTCCAGGTCGACCTGCTGCGACGTGAATGTGGTCCACACCAGCCGTCGGACGCCACCGAGCGTCATCGCGGTGAACGGCAGTCCCGGCCGCGGCCGATAGATGGCGGCGAGGTCCGCCTCCGTCGCGCCGTCCGGAAAGACCGACCGCATCGTGAGGAACATCTCCCGCCAAGGAGAAGCGTCGCCCTTGTCGACGACATCGCGGAACTGGGCGGCGTCGGCGGACATGTGGTTGACGATCAGGTCCGCCGTCACCTCGTGGGAGCTCGCGAGGTCCCGCAGGTCCGCCCACGTGCCGAGCCGAGGGTCGATTTCGGTGTGGTCCCGCGGGTCGAATCCGGCGTCGCTGCCGTCGAAGGGCAGGTAGAAGGGGAGCAGATGGACGCCGGTGAACGCGCCGGCGAACGGTCCGCGAAGAAGGCTCGCCAGACCGGCGATCGTCCCCCCGAACCGATCGGCGTACGCGATGAGGTGCGGCCCCGCTAGAAGGGGGTTCGCACCGTCGAGCGCCACACCGTTCATTTTCCGGTTTCGGTTCGGACGCGGCGCCGCTCGGCGGATTCACCGCCCTGTCCGACCAAGCTCAGCCTTCGAGACACGGACAGTCGTTCGACCACCACCCTCGCTATGTGGCGCTGCCCCTCCACCGTCGGGTGGACGCCGTCGACATCGAGGAGGCCGGCGAAGGCCGCTCCGCGCATCGATTGATTGACGTCGACGCAGTTGGGGTCGAGCGCGCGGATGAGCGCCGCCACCGCGTCGAGCTCGGCGGCCACCCAGCCGACGGGCACGTCGCGGTAGAAGGACGCGATCCGCGCCTGGTCTCCAGGGGGCGGCGTGAGAAGCGTCAGGTCGGCGGCGAGGTCGCCGGTCACAAACTCCATTAGCGCACTGATGTTTCTTTCGGTCTCCGCGAGCGACACCATGCGGTACGCGTGCTTCGGGCCATGGAAGCGAGTGTCGTTCGTGCCGAGCATCACCAGCACCCAGGTGGGCCGCGCGCCCGCGAGCACGTCCAGTCGTTCGAGCACGTCCGCGGTGGTGTCGCCACTCAAGCCCAGGTTCACCAGGTCCACGCCGCTTGGCGCGGCGAGCGCGACGGCCTCCTTCAGCAACTCGAACCACCCGCGCCGGTCCGCGGTGACCGAGTCTCCGATGGCGACCAGCCGGTCGCCATCGACGAGCGGAATTGCGTCGATGGCGGCGCGGAAGGCCGAGTCGGCCATCAACTGCGCGGCGTCCGCCTGAACAGCTGACCTCATCGCGGCGAGCGTCGACCGAACGTACTCAGGCGCCGACGCCGTCATGTGCGCGAGCATCTCAATCCGAAGGTCCTTCGGCACCGGGAACCGCTCGAGCAGCGGCCAGCGATCTATCCGGGTGTACCGGATGAATCGCTCGCGCTCTTCGGCGGTGGTCAGCGTCGGCATCACCCTTTCACCGCGCCTTGGAGCAGCGCCGTCGTGAAGCGACGCTGGAAGATCAAGTAAATGACAAGCGTCGGCGCCAGGATGAGCAAGGAGCCGGCGCACAGGAGCGGGATGTCTGTGCCGTACTGCCCTTGGAACGCCCCGAGCGCCCCTGCCATGGTTCTTTTCGCTGGATCGTCGACGAGCACGATCGCGAGAAGGAATTGGTTCCACGTCCAAAGAAAGAGCAGGATGCCGAGCGACGAGATCGCCGGCATCGCCAGCGGCACCTGGACCCGCCAAAACGCCTGCCAGACGTTGGCGCCGTCGATGCGGGCCGCCTCCGACAAATCGTTCGGCACATTCACGAAGTGAGCCCGCATCCAGAAAACCGAGAACGGCATGAACAGGCCGATGAGCGGCAGGATGATGGCCCACCTGGTGTTCAGCAGCCCCATGTCGCGGACCTGGTAGTACAGCGGCGTCAAAACCGCTTCGAACGGCAACGTCAGCCCGAGCACGAAGACGAGAAAGGCGACGCGGTGTCCGGGCATGCGCAGGTGGCCGAAGGCGAACCCCGCCATCGTCCCGATGAGAACCGACAGAGGCACCACACCCAGCACGATCAACACACTCGAGACCAACAACCGGCCCATGTTCGCGGCGCGAAACGCGTCGATGAAGTTGTGCCAGTGCGGGCTGCTGGGCCACGATATGCCGTTCGGATACGTGCCTGCCGGATGCAGCGCGGTCATGAAGAGGCTGACGAACGGGACCAAGGTGACCACCATCAGGAGCAGGAGCAACACGTACCCCCGCAGCGTCTCCCGTCGTCCGACGATCATTAGTCCTTCTCCCTCGTCAACCACTGAATAGGAAGGACGAATATCAGCACGAGGAGCATCAGGGCGACGGCGAGAGCCGACGCCTGTCCGACTTCGCGCTGGAAGAAGGCGAGGTAGTAGACGGCATAACCCGGCACCATCGTGGAGTGGCCGGGGCCGCCCTGGGTTGAGATGTAGATGATGTCGAAACTCGCCAGCGCCGCGATCACGGTGACCGTCACGCACACGCCGATCTCTTGTCGCAGCGCGGGGAGCGTGATCGAGAAGAACTCGCGCGCCGAGCCGGCGCCGTCCAGCCGAGCGGCCTCATAAACCGCCGGATCGACTTTCGCCATGCCGGCCAGCAAGAGCAGGGTGCAAAGTCCCAACAGCACCCACGCTCCGATCACACCGACCGCAGGCAAGGCGTAGGTGAAGTCGCCGAGCCATGCGCGCGTGATGCCGCCCAGCCCGACCGCGGAGAGCAGTTGATTGACCAGGCCGGTCGACGACAGCAGCCAACTCCAAATGATTCCGGCGGCGACAAGCGGGATGATCTGAGGGAAGAAGATGACGATCCGGGCGGCTGTCGCCAGGCGGCTTCGCGCGATGCTGCGGATGGTTGACGCGATGAGCAGCCCGAGCAGGACCGGTATCGCGCTGAAGAACACAATGAGCTTCACCGCGTTCAATATCGACCCGAAGAGGGTCGAGTCTGTGAACAGCGCCGAGTAGTTCCGCAGGCCGACGTACGTCGACGCTCCGATGCCGTCCCACCGGTAGACCGAGTACTGGAACGTGTACAGCAGCGGTCGCAACACAAACGCCGCGTAGAACACGATCGCCGGTGCGGCGAACAGCCAACCCGACAACGCGCGGCGACCTCGCCGACGGGCGCGGCCGCGTCGAGCACGGCTCGCCGCGTGCGCCCGTGGCGCGGCCGGACTTTCGACCGACCGCGCCACGGGTTCCCGCAAACGACTCACCACGAATCTCAGTGCCCGACTTCGCCGACGTACTCCGTTTGAACAGTCTGGAGCATGCCCTTCGGCGTCTGCTTACCTCCGACCATCTCCTGGAGGTTCGGCGTCCATCCCTTGGCGTAGATGGAACCGGTCGCGTTCGCGATGAAGTCCATCGCGCCGTTGTCCTTCGCGACCGTGCTGCCCGCCGCCAGGGTGGCCGCGGTGACGGTTCCGGACTCGATCGGCGGCATGTAGGCGTCGGCCGGGCCCATCGGGTGCGAGCCACCGACCTGCACGTCGACCGTTCGGGCCTGCTGGTTGGTCGCGATCCAGTCCAAGAAGAAGGCCGCGCAGTCGGCGTTCTTGGCGCCGTTGCCGATGCCGAGCGTCAGGGGCGTCGACATGGCCGCTTGGGTGCCTCCTGCTTGCAGGGGCGGCATGAGGAAGAAGCCGACCTTGCCCGGCATCTGCTTGTCGAGGTTGCCCGATTCCCAGTCGCCGTTGAACATGAACAGACCCTTGCCGGCGATGAAGCGGCTCATCATGGTCGCGTAGTCCATGGCGTTGGCGTCACTGACCAGGTAGCCATTCTTGATCCACTGCTGGAGATGCTCGGCAGCCTGCAGATTCGGAGCCGTGTCGATGGTGGCTCCCTTCTTCTGCCAAATCCAGTCGTTGATCGCGCTCGGCGGGCCGTACACGGCCATGAGGTTCTGCAAGGGGAAGGCCAGGCCGCCGGTCGCGCCGCCGTTGAACTGCAGAATCGGCGTGATGCCGGCCTGCTTCGCCTTCTGCATGTCGGCGTCGAAGTCGGCCAACGTCTGGGGCGGACTGGTGATGCCGACCTTCTGCGCGAGGTCCTTGTTGTAGAAGACCCCGGTCATGCTGTAGTTGATGCCCATCGCGTACAGCGGGCCGGACCCTCGGCTGCCGTCGTCGGCCACGCGCATTGATTGCAACTGCGAGGCCGGCCACTTGTCCCATCCGAACGCGGTGGCATACCCGTCCAGGTTCTTCAACAGGTGGTCCTTCGCCAGATCGGAGACCTGCGGCAACCGGATGAGGTCGGGTGGGTCGTTGGCGAGAACGCGCGGCGCGTTCGAGGTGAGCGCCGCGAACTGGTCGTAGCGAATGTCCCACTTCACATTCGGGAACTGCTTGCTGAACTCATCGGTGAGCGCCTTGTAGATCGGAAAACCGGTCTCGAAGTACGCCTTGAGCGTCACGGGCGCCGTCCCGCACGTCGGCCCCGAGGCCGGCGCAGCTGAGGGCGGCGCGGACGCCGTCGAGGCGGACGCCGTCGAAGCGGTCGTCGGCGCCGACGTGGCGCTGCTCGAGCTCTTCGCTTGGGACGAGCCAGGGCCGCTACACGCGGCGATGGCCAGTAGGCCGCCGGTGGCCAGGACGGCTGCCGCATGGCAATGCCGCCTCCCGCGGCGGGCGGCGGTGTGGCGAAACATCGTGCTGCCTCCCTCGGTGCTTTTTTGCCGCCGCTCTGAGCGAGTCAGCCCGGCCAGCTGAACGAAGACCCAACATCGCCAGTGCGCCGCCCACGAGCCGACAGGCAGGTGCGCTACCGCGAACCTCCACGCCGGCCAGCCAGCACTGGCTTTCGCTGACACAACCGCACCCAGCCCGGAACTGTCAAGAGGTTTGGGAAAAGCACTTTAAAAACGTTACACAGTCGAGCGTTCGATGATGTCCAGGCCGAGGACGATCGTTGACCGAGGAGAGCGGGCGTCGAGCGAGCGGAGCAACCGGACGGCGGCCTCTCCCGACTCCTCGAAGGGCTGCCGCACGGTGGTGAGGTCGGCTGCCACCGCCATGTCACCGTCGTCAAAGCCCATGACCGCGACGTCCGCCGGAACACTCAGCCCGAGATCGCGGACGGCCAACAACGCGCCGATCGCGAGCAGGTCGTGGTGGGCCATGATCGCCGTGGGCCGGGGGTCGCGCTGCAGCAGTCGCGTCGCGGCGAGCCTGGCGTGCTCCACCGAGTTGTCGCTGATCTCGACCGCGATGTCGCAGCCATCGTCGGCGGCGACCTCCTTGAAGCCCACCAGCCGGCGAACCGCCTGCGACTCGTAGTCCGAGACCTGCCGCTCCAAGATGTAGCCCAGCCGCCGATGCCCCTTTGCCAGCAGGTGGCGAGCCGCGAGCCTGCCGCCGTCGACGTCGTCGATGACGACCCGGCTGAACCGGTCACTGTCGGCGTCGACCGCGACCGTCGGCAGGCCCCGTTCGTAGAACCTCTTGGCGATGCCCTCCTCGATCGGCAGGCCCATCACCAAGAGGCCGTCGAGCCGCCCATGGATCGGCATGCTCGCGAGCGCCGGCGATGACGCCAAGGCGGCCGACTCGTGGTCGAAGACGACGACTTCCAAACCACCGAACTCGCTGGCGGCCCGCAAGACCCCGGCGAGCCGGCGAAGATACGACCCGTACGACGTGAACGGCGCCATCACGCCGATCCGTCCGGTGCCCTGCCGGGCCAGCGTGACGGCCTGGGTCTTCGGCATGAACCCAAGCTCGTCGACGACGGCGAGGACGCGCTCGCGCGTCTCGGCCTTCACGCGATCCGGCTTGTTCAAGACGTTGGAAACGGTCGAGATGCTGACCTTGGCCCGCTCCGCGACCTCGTAGATGGTGACGTGCCGGTTCGTCGCGCGCTGGACCAACTGTCCGACCCACCTCTGCGATCAGCTGCCTCATGGGCCGGGCGTTGCCACGCGGCCACCGAGAGCATGGTACAGAAGTGCTTTACAAAAGCATCTTACATTCCTGATCGAGGTCGAAAGACACCGGACGACGGCGCGGCGCGCGGGCGCGTGGCGGCGCGTGGCGGCGCAATCCGCAAAACATATTGACAGTTGTCGATGGATGCGCCATCCTTCACGTATTGAAGGTTGTCGATACGTGAGGTGAGGGCGATGACATCGCTGAAGCGACTTCGGACCGCGCGAGCCGCTAGCAAGTCGGTGGCGTTCTGCGAGCGTTGCGCCGAGATCTGTGACCGAACGTGCCGCGCGGCGGCGCATCGCGAGCGCGTCGAGATGCGCACGTTCAAGGCAGGTGCGGTCCGGCTTTGACCGCGCCCGCCACCACCGCGGCCGCGGCGCCGAACGCGGGCGGCGCCGCGGGCCGGTTGTCGTGGCTGGACCGGCTGCTGCCGATATGGATCGGATTGGCGATGGCCGCAGGGCTGCTGCTCGGCCGCGCCATCCCGAACCTGGACGACGGGCTGGACACGCTGCGGGTCGGGCAGACCTCCCTGCCGATCGCGGTCGGCTTGCTGGCGATGATGTATCCGGTGCTCGCGAAGGTCCGTTACACGGCCGTCAACCGGGTCGTCGCCGATCGCAGAATGCTGCTCAGCAGCCTCGTTCTGAACTGGCTGATCGGGCCCGCGCTGATGTTCGCCCTCGCCTGGCTGATGCTGCCGGACCTGCCGGCATACCGGACCGGGTTGATCATCGTCGGGTTGGCGCGCTGCATCGCCATGGTGCTCATCTGGAACGACCTGGCCTGCGGTGACCGGGAAGCCGCCGCGCTTCTCGTCGCGCTCAACTCGGTGTTCCAGATCCTCGCGTTCGCCGTGCTCGGCTGGTTCTACCTCACCGTGCTGCCGCACTGGCTCGGGCTGCACACCAGCGCCCTGGACGTGTCGATCGGCGACATCGCCAAGAGCGTCGGAATCTTCCTCGGCGTCCCGCTACTCGGTGGCTTCATCACCCGCACGCTTGGTGAGAAAGCGAGGGGCCGCGATTGGTATGAAAGCCGCTTCGTGCCGCGGATCGCGCCGGTCGCGTTGTGGGGACTGCTGTTCACCATCGTGGTGTTGTTCGCGCTGCAAGGCCACACCATCACTGGCCGGCCGCTCGATGTCGCCCGCATCGCCACACCGCTGCTGGCCTACTTCGCCCTGATGTGGACCGGCGCTTTCTTCCTCGGGCACAAGCTGCGCCTGCCCTATCCGCGAGCGGCGACTTTGGCGTTCACCGCCGCGGGCAACAACTTCGAACTCGCCATCGCCGTCGCGATCGGCGTCTTCGGCGTCACCTCCGGCCAAGCCCTCGCCGGCGTCGTCGGTCCGCTCATCGAGGTCCCGGCTCTACTCGCGCTCGTCTACATCGCCCTCCGCCTGCGTCAGCGCATGAGCTGGCCGAAGGAGACCACCGGATGACCACACGCCCCGTCGTCTTGTTCGCCTGCGTGCACAACTCCGGACGCTCGGTCGCCGCCGCCGCGCTCGCCCGCCACTACGCCGGCACCGCGATCGATGTCCGCGACGCGGGCTCCGACCCGGCTGACCAGGTCAACCCGACCGTCGCGAGAGCACTCGCCGACGTGGGCTTGCCGGTCACCGACCACACACCCACCCGCCTCGACTACGACCTCGTCGACGAGGCAGACGCCGTCATCACCCTCGGCTGCAACGAGGCATGCCCTGCCGTGCCCGGGAAACGCATAATCGACTGGCCGGTCGCCGACCCGAGGGGCAAAGACGAAGGCGGCGTGCGAGACATCCTGCGGGACCTCGACGCCCGGGTGCGCGTGTTGGTGGCGGAACTCATCCCCGGCGCACAGCTTCCGGTCCCGGTTTTCCGGTAGCGGGGGCGAACCTCGATCAAGTCAAGAATGCCCGGCGCGACGGGACGCGGTCTACAGGCGGCGCCGCGTGCGCCCCGATGGCACGACCAACCGGCGAACAAGGATGCGTTTGCGCGTTCGTGCGCTTTTGTCATGCGGATGTCCGACTGAAGATGTCTCTTGGATTGTCGATGAGCATTTGGTTGATGTCGGCCTCCGTCACTCCCATCGCTCGCAGTGCGGGGAGAACATCGTTGAAGAGGTGGTCGAAGCGCAAGTTCGGCGCCAGCACCGCTTTCACGTCCGCATCGAGCCAGGCGTTGTGACAGCTGGCGTCGTGCGAGAGCACTACGCGCGACGCGTAGCCATTGCGGCAGAGCCGGGCCACCGTCGCAACCCGGTCCTCAAATGAGACGAGGCCATCGAAGCCGAACCGATCCATCCCCACGTAGGAGCCGTTCCGGATGAGTTCTTGCAGGTAATCGAGATCGGTCGTGTCCCCGCTGTGCCCGATCACAACGCGGGAAAGGTCGACACCCGCCGCGGCGAAGACGCGTTGCTGGTCAAGCCCTCGACGGGTCTCAGCGTCGGTGTGCGTAAAGATCGGCGCCCCCGTCTCGAGATGCGCGTCGGCCACTGCTCGCAGTACGCGTTCTACCGTGTGATTTACACCGGGCTTGTCGGTCGCGCACTTCAGCGCAGCTGCCTTCAGCCCGCTGTCACCG
>DASVDW010000182.1:0-19920 GCA_036380925.1 Acidothermaceae bacterium | reverse complement strand
AGCCGCCCGGACCAGCCGGCGGTGGCGCGATCTGCACCTTCTGCGGCGCGTACCAGCCCTTGTTCGCCTGGCTCACCCCGTCGAAGAACGTCCACTCACGCATGGTCAGGAGCTTGTTCTGCATGTACGACGTGTTGAGCTGGTCGTACGTCCACGTGAGCGCTTCTTTCGGGAAAATGCCGTGCTTGTAGATCAGGTCATGGGCGTACTGGAATGCTTTGCGGGTGCCGTCGTCGAACTTGTAGAGATCGCCGCCAGCTTGTGCGGTCAGGTAGGCCATATAAACGAACATCAGGCCTGGCTTCGCTGCAGCGTCGGCGAAGCCGTACATGCCGGTCTTACCTTTGATCTGAGTGCCGACACTGACCAGTTCGTCCCATGTGGTCGGGGCGGCCGCACCCTGTGCCGACAGAATGTCCCCGCGGGTCCAGAAGTAGCCGCACTCGTAGTCGTGGTAGACGCGGTAGGTCTTACCGTCAGCCTTGTTCCACGTCTTGTCGGCCTCCACCATGCCCGGCGTGAGGTCACTCCAGTAGCTTTGGTCCAGCGCGTCGTCCAGCGGAACGAAGAAACCGCCGTGCATGAAGGCGGCGCACGAGGGGTCGTCGGCGTCGACGACGTCGTAAGGGCTGCTGCCTGAGTTGAAGGCGGGGATGAGCTGAGTGAGGAGGTCCTGGCCGGTCGCGGGGCCACTTTCGAGCTTGACCGTGATGCCGCTCTTCTGAGTGAACTCGTCGAGGAACGGCTTCAAGGCGTCATGTGCGAACGACTGCACGGAGTAGGTGATTGTCTTGCCGCTGCCAGCGGCGCTTCCCGCGCTCGCCGCCGCGCTGGTGCTCGCAGCAGCCGACGCCGCCGACGTGGTCGGCGCCGTCGAGGCTGAAGCAGCCGAAGCGGCTGGCTTGCTGCTACCGCAGGCGGACAGGATCGGCGCGAGGGCGGCACCGCCTATGCCCACGCCCATGAGCTTGATTACGTCGCGACGGGAGACGCTCCCGGCGTCGCCGGGTGTGTGCTTGCTGGTCATCGGGGCTCCTTTGTAAGTAGATCTGCTAAAAGGTTGTGCCGGCTACGAAGGCGACATTGCTGTAAGGAACACATTCCCCGGTTCGGATAATCGCGGCGGCGTCTCGGATTCGAGCTTTGAACCCCTCATGTGAGAGATATTCGATCGGTATGGGGGCAATGAGAGAAAGCAGATCGTCGTGAAACGGTTGGCTTCGTGACTCTGTGGCGACGATCGCGGACTCGACGCAGAGAGCCCGCCGAACGGCCGCTGCCACCTCAAGGAAGCTCGGGACGCCCGGGGTAAGACTTAGGTCGATGACGGTGCAACCCATGAGCGGTAAGCCCGCGTCGGCGACCACAATGAGATCGCCGTGGCCGGCGCTCGCTAATGCTCGCAAAACCAGTGGGTTAAGCAGTTCGTGGCTAGCCAGCATTGCCCACCCCCACGCCGGTTCCCGACCTTGCCTCGCGAAAGCGTGTGAGGGCCGCGCGATCGGGCATTCCAGTGCGTGCCCCGCGCCGGCAAACGGCCAGCGCACCCGCGGATGCGGCTACGTCGACCGCATCGAAGAGGTCACGGCCCTCAGCCAGGAGCAGCGCAAGCGCTCCCGCGAACGTGTCACCCGCCCCGACGGTGTCGACCGCCTCGACTACATCCGCCGGACGGTGCCGGACGTGCCCGGCGGAAGCGGCGACAACGCCTTCGGGACCGAGTGTGATGACGACGTCGAACCCTCGCTCGGTTGCCGTCGCTGCGCTCGCGAGCACCGCCGCTTTGTCGGGCAGTTGCATCGACAAGGCAGCCACCGCCTCCGCGCGATTCACGACAAGCACATCGACGAACTCTTTAACGTCCGGCGGCAAGACGGTGGCCGGGGCAGCGTTCAAGACGACCTTCATCCCACGCTCGCGGGCAGCTTTTGCGGCGACGACAACGATGTCCAGCGGCACCTCCAACTGCGCCAACAACACCGGGGCATTGGCATTGTCGATTCCAATAACCACCTGCTCGGCGCTCACCCGCGCGTTCGCGCCAGGTGCGACGGCGATGATGTTCTCACCGTGCGTGTCGACGAGGATGAGCGCAGCTCCGGTCGGCTCGGTGTCGTCGACCAGCACGGAATCAGTTTCGACGCCGTCTCTCTTCAGGCCCGCCAGCAGCCGCCTTCCGCGCTCGTCGTCACCAACCCGGGCGATGAGGCGCACGTGTCCGCCAAGTCGGGCGACGGCGACCGCTTGGTTTGCACCCTTGCCACCGTCACCTTCGGCAAGTCGAGCCCCGAGCACGGTGGTGCCTGGATCCGGGAGGCGAGGCACCCTGACGGAGAGGTCGCTGTTAATGCTGCCGACCACAACGACATCAACCACGAGCGGACTCGCAGGCCATGCGGGGCCCCGCGGGGGTCTTGACTGCGGCAACCCGTCTGTCGATCCGGACAGCACCACTTACGACGAGCGTCATGCCACTCCAACTCGGTGATCTACGCGTGTTGTCTACTCGTATTGTCTACGCGTGTTGCACAGTTGTACCCTATGTTCGTCGTGACGACAAGACCCCGTTATCGAATCGATCTACGGTGGGCCTGGAACCGTGATACACAATCCGCAGCGGCCGACACGCTGGTCGCCTTGTCTGCGAGCCTGTGGGAGGACCGTGTGACCGACGGACGAGTTCGACAGCTGCCAACGACGCGGGCGGAAGTCGCGTCGAGAGCACAAGTCAGCCCTGCCGTCGTCAGCTACGTGCTAAACGATGGCCCGCGCCCCGTCGCGCCTGCGACCCGCGAACGGGTCCTGAAAGCGATCCAGGAACTCGGCTACCGCCCGAACGCTGTCGCGCGAGCACTGGTGCTCCGTCGCACGGAGACCATCGGTCTGGTCGTCCCCGACAACAGCAACCCGTACTTCGCCGAGTTGGCAAAAGCGATCGAAGACGTCGCCTACTCGGCCGGGTATGCGATGGTACTCGGGAACTCGAGCAACGACAGCCATCGCGAGTCCGCCCAACTGCGCACCCTAAGTGAGAGGCAGGTGGACGGGCTACTCTTCATTGGCTCGAGTTCCCATCCGGACCTGAGCCGCCTGCGAGGCAGCGGCATACCCGTCGTGCTCCTCGACCGCACTAGTGACGATGATTCGTTTCCGTCGGTTGTCGTGGACAACCGGGCCGGGGCACGGGCCGGCGTCGAACACCTCATTCGCCACGGTCATAGGCGGGTTGCCTGCATCGGCGGACCGGAAGACCTACCTGCCGCCGCGGAAAGAGAAGCCGGTTGGCGTCAGGCGCTCCGGACGCACCGAATAGCGCGCGCTGGCGTACTCGAACGCTCCCCGTTCTCACGCGCAGGCGGCTACGCAGCGACACGGAGACTGCTTTCGTCGGACGAGCGGCCATCCGCAATCTTCGCGAGCTCCGACCTGCAAGGAATCGGGGCGCTTCGTGCCTGCCACGAAGCCGGGCTCCGGGTACCCGACGACGTCGCGCTCCTGGCATTCGACGGAACCCAGGAATCTGAGTACACGACGCCTCCGCTGTCTGTGATCTGTCAGCCGGTGAACGAGATCGCAGCCAGGTCTCTCGAGATCTTGCTCGCTGACGATGGGCAGCAGACGCGCGGGCATGTGGTACTCCAGCCGACTCTCAAACTGCGTCGCTCGTGTGGCTGCAGTTCCGGTCAACCCACGCCATGACGGGAGACCTTCCGGACGACGCGCGACCCGACGCCGGGCCCGAGCTTCTCGAGCGGCACGTCGTTCACCGACGCGCTCGAAACAAACACCTCGAAGACGCCACCAGGCCATGGCCTCGTGTTCATCCGGGCGAACTCGAACGGGGCCGCCCGCACAGGACCTAGCGGTCAGGCGAACGAGTGCACGCCCATGATCAGCGCGAAGACGAAGGCGGCGACCACCACGGCAGCCACCAGCATCGACCCCGTCACGTAGCTGCGGCCAGGGTGCTGCGGGTTGTCCATGGGTCCTCCTTCGCGTCCTTCGCGCTGCGAAGCACCGGCTAACGAGGGTGCTTGCCGTCGTCCGGGAAGTTCAAACCGGCGCGGCAGCCGGATAATGTCGAGGGCATGACGATCCCGACTCGCACCCTCGGTCGCACCGGCGTCGACGTGACGACGCTTGGCTATGGCGCGATGGAGCTGCGCGGCCAGCCCCGGTCCCCGGCTCTGGACGACGGCGAAGCCAACCGCCTGCTCAACGCCGTGCTCGACGCGGGCGTGAATCTGATCGACACGTCAATCGACTACGGCGTGAGCGAGGAGCTCATCGGACGCCACATCGGGCGCCGGCGAGATGAGTACTTTCTCGCGTCGAAGTGCGGGTGCCCCCTCAGCGGGCCGCCACCAGGCGTGGCACTGCGCGACGTCCACGATTTCCGGCCCGACAACGTGAGAGCCGGAGTCGACCAGAGTCTGCGACGGCTGCGCACCGACCGCCTCGACCTGCTGCAGGTGCACATGTCGCCGAGCCGGTCGCGGCTGTCCGAGAACGACACGGTGGCGACCCTGCATTCCCTTCGCGACGAGGGAAAAATCCGCTTCATCGGCATGTCTGGCACTCTTCCTGACCTGCCGGACCACATCGCGATGGGCGTCTTCGACGTGTTTCAGATCCCCTACTCGGCGGTGCAACGAGAACACGAGGCGCTGATCAGCGACGCCCGCGCCACCGGCGCCGGGATCCTGATCCGCGGCGGCGCCGCGCGCGGAGCCGCCGCCGACGACAAGAACTGGGGCGCCGACCCGATCGGCTTGCCGGCTGGCGAAGGGCAACGCCGTTGGCAGTCTTCCGGTATTGAAGAGCTACTTGACGGCATGACCCGACACGAGTTCCTGTTGCGGTTCACCCTGAGCCATCCTGACCTGTCGAGCACGATCGTCGGCACGTCGAACCCCGAGCATCTGAAGGCGAATGTCGCGATCGCCGAGAAGGGTCCGCTCCCAGCTCACCTTTACGCCGAGGCCAAGCGACAGCTGCCCTTTCCGAGCTAGGCGGGTTCGACCGAGACCTGATCGACCGGCTGTGCCGCAGCTCGCGTCGCCCTGATCGACATGACGCCGGCGACGGCCACGATTAGCGCCGAGAGCAACAGACTGACGTGCAGGCCCGAGTAAAACGCGTCGTACACGGCCTGCAGCAAGTGTTTGGCGAGCGGCGTGGTCGCGTGCGCCGCCGCTCCACCGCCGCCAGAGGTGAACGCCGCTCCCCCGTGGAGCACCTCAGGTATGACGAAACCTTTGAGCGTCGACAGGCCAAGCGCGTCGAGCTGGTGGTTGAGGTGTGAGATCAGGCTCGCGTTGACGATCGCTCCGAGCACCGCGGTGCCCGCGACCGCGCCGATTTCGCGACTCGTGTTGACCGCGGAACTGGCCATTCCCGCGCGGTCGAGCGGCACCGCGTCGACTGCGGCGAACGTGGTGGGCACGACGATGATGCCGATGCCGACGCCGGCCAACGCCAGCGAGCCGGCCAGCGGAAGGTAGCCGACGTCGGGACCCAACACCCGATCCGTGAGCAACAAACCCAACGTGAAAAACGCGCATCCGGTGGCGATCGGACGACGCGGACCGCTACGGGCGACCCATCGACCGCTTACCACCGAGGCCGCGATCATCGCGATCGTCATCGGAGTGAAATCGGCCGCGATCCGCAACCCACTGCGCTCCGCGACAATGTGCAGATACAACGCGCAGCAGAAGAAGACGGCGAAGGTGCCGAAGTACGACGCGAACGCCACGACGTTCGACGCGGCGAACGCAGGCAGTCGAAGATAGCGCAACGGCAGCAGCGGCTGTTCCACGCGTCGCTGCCACCATACGAACGCGACCGCCAACCCCGCGGCCGCGGCCAGCAACGCGACCACCGATCCGGCCGCGAAACCGGCCGTCTCGCTCTCGATGACCCCGAATACCGCTGCCGACAGCGCCGCAGCGCCGAGCGCGGCCCCCACCGCGTCGATCTTTCGGCGGCCGGCCACGACCGACTCCGGAAGCAACCGCGCGCCCAGGCCGAAGGCGGCGGCGCCGAAAAGCAGGTTGAACCAGAAGATCCAGTGCCAGTCCGAGACTCCGACGATGACGCCGCCGATAACCGGCCCAAGGGCGAGCGCGAGGCCGCACACGGCCGCCCATGCGCCCGTGGCCCTCGCCCGCTCCCGCTGGCCCGGGTAGAGGAACCGCAACATCGCGAGGGTCGCCGGCTCGGAGGCGGCCGCGCCCAAGCCCATCACGGCCCGGCCGCCGATGAGCACACCCGCCGATTCCGCCAGCGCGCACACCACCGACCCGGCGGCGAACACCGCCGCGCCGACCAGCATCACCTTGCGATGGCCGAAGCGGTCGCCCAGCGCGCCCGCCACCAGCATCATGCTCGCGAACACCAGCGCGTACGCGTTGACGATCCACTGCAAAGCCTGCACCCCGGCGTGCGTGTCTTGCTGGATGTCCCCGAGCGCCACGCTGACGACGGTGTTGTCGAGGAAGGTCAAGAACAGCAGGGTGCAGACGGCGGCCAGCGCGAGCGCGCGCCGTCCGCCGTCCAGCGTTTGTCGTGTCACGCCCAACATCGTGCCGCACCAACCGGGTCGGATGGCGCCACGAACGTCATCGAGCGGCAGCGCGCAGGTGGTACACGATCGCCTGTTCGGGCCGAAGCGTCGGCGCGTCGATCCCGGCGCGAGACAACAGCGCACCGGATGCCTCGATGACCTCGGGGGTGGTTCTCAGGCCAGGGCCGTGCACCGGCGGACCCTCGCCCGGCAGCGCCACCCGCTCAACCCGGTAGCGCCGTTGCGGGTCAAGCCCGGGAAAGCTGACCGGCGCGCTGTTGTAGCGCGGGGCGGACCGCAGCCGCACGAAGTTGAACAGCGCCGCGCTCCGATCCGCGGCCACGACTCCGTACAGCACGGTGCCCGGGTCGGCGTCGCGAGGCGCTCGAACGAGCTCGCCGGAATGGATCAGCGGTCGCATTTGCTTGGCGAAGCGAACCCATTGGGCGAGCCCCTCGCGTTCCTCCGTGGAGGTCGCCGTGAGATCCCACTCAAACCCGGCGTGACCGAACAACGCCACCGCTAGCCGCAATGACAGGTCATGGACGCGGCCGGTGGTGTGCGATCGGCCGGACGCAACGTGCGCGCCGATGAGCTCAAACGGAAGCAGCGTCGACATTCCGTTGACGATGCTCACCCGCTCGAGCGGATCGATGCAGTCACTGGCCCACACGCGGTCAGTGTGCTCAAGGACGCCGTAGTCGACCCGCGATCCGCCGGACGAGCACGACTCGATCTCCAAGTTCGGATGGCGCCGGCGCAGCTCGCGCATCAGCGCGTATGTCGCAAGCGTCTGGTCGCGCACCGCCGGGTGGCCGGCGCGCGGCCCTCCCCGATGCACCGGATCGTGCAGATCTCGATTGTGGTCCCACTTGATGTAGCCGATCCCGCATCCCTCGATGAGCGCGGACATCGCCTCCAGCAAATACGAGTGCGCGTCGGGGTGCGACACGTCGAGCACCTGCTGATGCCGCATCGGCGGCGGCATCCGGTGCGGCGTGCCGAGCACCCAGTCTGGATGCGCGCGGGCGACGTCGGAGTCCAGGTTGACCATCTCCGGCTCGAACCAAAGGCCGAATTCCATGCCGCGCGATCGGACGTGGTCGGCGAGCGGCCGCAGGCCCGCCGGCCACACCTTCGTTGAGACGACCCAGTCGCCAAGGCCCGAGGTGTCGTCGCGGCGCGACCCGAACCACCCGTCGTCGACCACGAACCGCTCGACGCCGACCGACGCGGCGACGTCGGCAAGGGCGGCCAACCGCTCGAAGGAATGGTCGAAATAGACCGCCTCCCAGGTGTTCAACACGATCGGACGCGGTTTGTCGGGGTGCGACGGACGACGGCGCAGCAGCGCGTGCAACCGGGCCGACGCGCCGTCGAGGCCGCGGTCGGAATAGACGCCGTAAACCCAAGGCGTGGTCACGGACTCCCCGGCGCCGAGAATGACCTCGCCCGCCGCGAGGATCTCGCCCGCGCCAACCAAGGTCGTTCCGGTGTTGAGTCGCTGCGCGAGATAGCGCTGGTCACCCGACCAGCCAAGGTGCACACCCCACACCTCGCCGGCGCGGAACCCGAACCCAGCCGTGCCCACGGTCAGCAGCAGCGGGGAGTCAGGGCCGGTGCGGCCGCGCCGCTGCTCACGCAACCAGGTGCCTTGGCGCAGCGATTGACGCTGTGGTTGCGCCTCGTTCGCCCATCGGCCCGCGTGGTCGTAAACCTCCGACACGTGCTCGCCGACGGGCAACAGCGTGAGCAGATCATCGACCGTGTAAGGCGAATCATCGGACGACGCGACGCTTGCCAGCGTCTGGCGGTGCATGACGACGCCGTCGGCGGTCAGTCGAAGCTCGGCGTCGAGTCGTAACCGCGCGGCCGCGTCCTCCCCCGTGTAGCGCACCACCTCCGCGTCATCAGTCGTCGTGTGGGTGACCTCGGTCAGCGCGAAGAGCGGCTGCGACGCCGCCCCGTCGCGGTGGCCCGACAGGCCCGGCCAGCCGGCCCACCCTTGCGCGCGCGACGGTGACAACGTGACGGGCACGTCGGCGTCGCGCGCGTCGTCCGACGGCGGCTGGTGACGCGCGCCGGGAAACGCTCCGCAGTCATCGGGCCCCAAACCAGCGATGTCGGCGCCCCAGTGGACGACGCGCGGCAACACCGGGCCGCCGACGTCCAGCACCACCATGACGCCGGCGCGACGCAGGAGGAGCCAGCGCGCTTGCGAGTCGGCCGGTGTCATCCTTTCGAGGAGCCGAGCGACAGGCCGGCGATGAACTGGCGCTGCAGAATCACATAGACCAGCAGCGTCGGGATTGCGGTGATGAGCGCGCCAGCCGCGAGCAGGTTTTGGTTGACGAAGAACTGGCCTTGCAGGTTGGCCAGCGCCGACGTGATCGGCCGTTTGTTGCCGGTGGAGATGAGCGCGATCGCCCAGAAGAAGTCGTTGTAGATCCAGGTGGTGAGCAAGGTGGCCAGCGCGGCGAGCGCCGGGCGGCAAAGCGGAAGGGTCAGCTTCCAGAACTGGGTCCACACCGGCGCGCCGTCGATGAGCGCCGCTTCACCGATCTCATGCGGGATCGTCTTCATGTAGTTGCTCAACACAAAGACGCAGAATCCCACCTGGAAAGCGGTGTTGATGACCACCAATCCCGCGTACGAGTCGTAGAGCAACCCGTTGCTGCTGAGGAAGTGCGGGACGTGAATGGTCAGGTAGATGCGGTACAGCGGGGTGATGACGACCTGCTGTGGCAGCAGGTTGCCCGCCGTGAAGATGATGAGCAGCGGCACGTTGAACCAGAAGTTCAGCCGAGAGACGACGAAGGCCACACAGGAGGCGAAGCCGAGCGCCAGGATCACCGCGGGCACCGTGATCAGGGCGGAGTTCCAGAAGTAGTGGATCATGTCGGCCTGTCTCCAGGCCGTGGTGAAGTTCTCGAACGTCAGCTGCCGTGGCCAGGACAAATAGCCGTACTTCGAGGTCTCGTTGTACGGCCGCAACGACGTGTAGATCGCCCAGGCGATAGGGGTGATCCACAGGATCGCGGCGACGAAAAGGAAGATGTGCGCGCCCACTCGGCCCGCGGAAGGCTTCGCCCGATGACGCGTCAACGGGGTGGCCGCCGGTCGGTCGATGGCAGCGGCGGTCGTCGTCATGACCGTTTCTCCTGGCGCAACTGCATGACGAGGAACGTCACGATGGGTACGAGCGAGATGACCAGCAGCACCACGCCGAGCGCGGAGCCGAAGCCGACGCGGCTGACCTGGCCGACGATGTTGCGGGTGATGAGCACCGACAACAGCTCAAGGCCGTTGTTGCCGCCGTTCGTGATGTAGACGAGATCGAAGGCGCGCAGCGACTCGATGACCGTGATGACGAGGATCACGATGTTGATCGGCCGCAGCGTGGGGAACACGACCCGCCAAAACGTCTGCCACGGGCCGGCGCCGTCGACGAGCGCGGCCTCGCGCAACGACGGGTCGACCGCTTTCAACCCGGCTAGGTAAAGGACCATCACATAGGGCGCTTGTCGCCAACACGCCTCGACCAGCACCGCCCACAGGTTGAGGTTCGGGTTGCCCAGCCAGTCGATCAGGTTGTGCTGACCGCTGCGGCCGATGACGTTGTTGAGCAGGCCGAAGTTCGGCGAGTAGATGAGTTCCCAGATGATGCCAATCAGCGCCAGCGAGAGCATCACCGGCAAGAACAACAGGCTCTGGTAGATGCGGCTGCCGCGAATGTTGCGGTCGAGCACCACGGCGAACAGCATGCCGAGCGGCGTCGCGATGACGAGGAAGACCACCAGCCACAGCACGTTGTGCCGCACCGCGGGCCAGAACGGCGGGTAATTGGTGGCCGCCTGCACATAGTTCTGCACACCCTCGGCCCTGATGGTCTTCAGGCCGCCAATGCCGTTCCACTTGGTGAACGACAACAACACGGTGGCGACCGCGGGAAACCAGATGAAGAAAAGCACCCCGAGCAGCGGGACGCCCACCATCAGCGACAACACGACCTTGTCGCGGCCCGAGAGCGTGCGAACCCCTCGCCGACGGCGCTTGCGCGCCACCGGCGAGGGGACGACGGCCGGATTAGCCGAGACCATCAGCTACCCATCAGCTCGTGAACACCTGTTTCGCCTGCGATTCCAGGCTCTTCAGTTGCGACTGAACCTCGCTCGGGTTGTTGAAGAACGAGTCGATCATGTTGGCGACCGTGTCGTCCGCGAACTGCGGGTTGGTGTCGCGGTCGAGGAACTGCGCGATGTTCTTGGCGCCCTTGATGATCTCCGCCGACTTCTTCTGGATCGCGTTGTAGTTGCTGGTGTCGGCGTTCGTCGCCGCCGCGACGTCGCTGGGGTCGGTCTTGCCGTACAGCGCCTCCGCCTCCGGCGTTCCGATGAACTTCAGCAGCGCGGTGGCGGCGTCCTTGTTCTTGACCTTCTTGCTCATCATGAAACCGTCGATCGGGGCGTCGATGGAGTCTTGACCATTCGCCGAGTCGATCTCGGGATACGGGAAGAAGTCGAGGTCGTCAAGGTCGGCGCCTTGGAACTGTTGCGCCACGAACGAGCCGAGCAGGTACATGCCGGCCTGCTTGTTGAGCAGCGATTTCGCGGCGTCTTGCCAGATCCGGCCGGTCGCCCCGGGCTGCTGGTAGGGCAGCACTTCCTGCCATTGCTTGAACACGTTGAGCACCTTCGGGTCGTCCCAGCCGACCTTGTGGGCCATCAGGTCCATGTGGAACTGGAAGCCGTTCAGCCGCATGTTGATGATGTCGAAGGTGCCGAGCGCCGGCCAGCCGTCCTTTTGGCCCATCGCCATCGGCACCAGGCCGTCCTTTTGCATTTGCTTTTGGAGGGCCACGAAGTCGTCCCAGGTCTTGGGAATCTGGTAGCCCTTCGAGGCGAACACGCTCTTACGGTAGAAGATCGCCCAGGGGTAGTTGTAGAGCGGAACGAAGTAGTAGTGACCGTCGTCGCCCTTCGACGCGTTCTTAAAAGCGTCGGAGAAGTTGGCGCCGATCGTGTCCCAGACGTCGTCGATGGGGGTCGCCAGACCCTGCGAGGCGAAGAACCGCATGCGGAAACCGGCGAACCAGGTGAACAGGTCGTCCGGCGTGCCCTGCAGGTAGTTGTTGATGTTGTTTTGGAAGGTGTTGTGGTCGACCGTGTTGATCTTCACGTCGACGCCGGAGTTCTTCGCGGTGAAGCCGCCGATCATCGCCGCGAACGCCGCCTTGGGCACGGCGTCGGAGTAGTTCGAGCCGAACGTGACGGTGCCCGTGACGTTTCCCCCACCGCCACCACTGCTGCCGCCCGCGGACGGCGAGCCGCCGGCGGGCGAGGCGTTGGACGACGTGGTCGCGGCCCCGGTCGGCGCGCCGCCGCTGTTGTTGTTCTTGCTCGAGCTGCACGCGGCAGCGAGCGCCCCCGGTACGACGGCAAGGCCGGCGGCTCCGGCCAGGCCCTTCAAGACGGCCCGGCGGCCGGTGGCCAGCGTCGCCAGACCGGACGCGGGCACGGGCCCGCCGGGACTACCGGACGAGGAGCTGGACCCAGGGTCCGACATGGTGCCTCCATCAGTGAGTGAACGACGAGTTTGAGCACGCTTGCACAACATATTCGAGCGGGAACACTCAGAAGCGATCACAGCAAACCGCGCAGCCACCAGGCTGTCAAGGTCCGCAACGATTGCGATTCGGTCTCGCGTTGGTGTTTCTCCCGCGTGCGCGGCGGCGGCAAGGACGCCCGTCGACGCCCGTCGACGCCCATCGACGCCCAGGGACCGGCACGGCGGCGGCGACGCAGGCGAACCACGAGCAAGCTGTGTGAACCTGACGGCTTCTGTGTAGGCTGGCCGCGCTCTTTGCTCTCTCCCGTGCAGTTCCGTCTGCACGCTGCTCCGCGCCAACTCACAGGAGCCACATGACCAGCTGGCCTCGTGTCCCCGGTATCGCGTTCGGGGGCGACTACAACCCCGAGCAATGGCCCGAATCGACCTGGGTCGAAGACGTCGCGCTGATGCGCGAGGCCGGCGTGTCGATGGTGACCGTCGGGGTCTTCTCGTGGGCGCTCCTCGAACGTCGGGAAGCCGAGTTCGACTTCGGCTGGCTCGACCGGGTCTTCCACCTGCTGCACGACGCCGGCATCGCGATCGACCTCGCGACGGCGACCGCGTCTCCCCCGCCCTGGTTCTCCCGCAAATATCCCGAGACGCTGCCGATCGCCCCGACGGGCCACCGGCTGTGGCCGGGATCACGGCAGGCGTACTGCCCAAGCTCGCCGCGTTACCGCGACGCCGCGACGAAGCTGGCCCGCACGCTCGCGCTGCGGTACGGCCGACACCCCGCGCTGGTGATGTGGCACGTCAACAACGAGTACGGCTGCCACGTGCCCCAGTGCTTCTGCGACGTCAGCGCGGCGGCGTTCCGCGATTGGCTGAAGGCGCGCTACCACGACGTCGACGCGCTGAATTCAGCGTGGGGCACCGCGTTTTGGAGCCAGCACTACACCGAATGGGACGAGATCCTGCCCCCGCGCAGCACGCCGACGTGGGCCAACCCCACCCAGCAGCTCGACTGGTGTCGGTTCTCCTCCGACGAGCTGCTCGCCTGCTTCACCGCCGAGCGCGACGCGATTCGGGAGATCACTCCCGACATCCCGATCACCACCAACTTCATGGGCGCGTTCAAACCGGTCGACTACTTCGATTGGGCGTCTCACGAGGATGTCGTCTCGAACGACCACTACCTGCTCGGAGCCGACCCCGCACCGCACGTGCAGCTCGCCATGTCCGCCGACCTGGTTCGCGGCGCGGGCCGCGGCGCGCCTTGGGTGTTGATGGAGCACTCGACCAGCGCGGTCAACTGGCAGCCGCGCAACCTTGCCAAGCAGCCCGGCCAACTCGCCCGCAACAGCCTCCAACACGTGGCCCGGGGCGCCGACGCGGTGTGCTTCTTCCAGTGGCGCGCGTCGCGCGCCGGCGCCGAGAAGTTCCACTCGGGGATGTTTCCGCACGCCGGGTCCGACACCAAGGTGTGGCGCGAGGTCGTCGGGCTGGGACAACACCTGAAGGCGCTGGGCGAGGTCGCCGGGACCCGAGTGCGGGCCGACGTCGCGATCTTGTTCGACTGGAACGCCTGGTGGGCGGCGGAGCTCGACTCGCACCCCTCCGCCGACGTCCGGTACCTGCCGATCGTGCGCGACTACTACCAGGCGCTGTGGAATCAGGGCGTCACCGTCGACTTCGTCCGCCCGGACGACGACCTGGCCGCGTACAAGCTGGTCGTCGTCCCGGCGCTCTACCTGGTCACGGACGCGGCGGCCGCGAACATCGCCGGCTTCGTCCGCGCCGGCGGGCACCTGCTGTGCACCTTCTTCAGCGGCATCGTCGACGAAAACGACGCGATGCGCCTCGGCGGCTACCCCGGCGCTTTCCGCGACCTGCTCGGCGTGCGCGTCGAGGAGTTCTTCCCGCTCGCCGAAGGGGAAGCGGTGCGGCTTTCGAACGGCGCGAGCGCGACCGTGTGGACCGAGGCGTTGCACCCGAGAGGGGCCGCCGTCGAGGCCACCTACCTGGACGGCCCGCTGCCGGGATGGCCGGCCGTCACCGCGCGGGAGCACGGTGACGGGGTGGCCCGCTACGTCACCACCCGGCTCGACGACGCGTCGCTTTCGAAGCTGCTCGCCGGTTGGTGCGCGGAGGCCGGCGTCCGCCCCCCTATCATCACAGCGGCGGGGATCGAAGCGGTGCGGCGACTCGACGGCGACAGGAGCTACCTGTTTGTGATCAACCACACCGAGCGAGCAGCCGAGGTGCCCGCGGTGGGCGAGGAGTTGCTCACCGGCGCAGCCGTCACCGGCGCGCTGCGCGTGCCGGCGGGTGGGGTGGCCGTCGTCCGAGAAGCGACGAATCCCGAGAAGTGAGCGAAAGATGCTTGCCAAGCAACGCCAATCGATGATTCTCGACCACGTGCGCCGCGCCGGCGGCGTGCGGGTCAGCGAGCTCACCGAGCTGCTTGGCGTTTCCGACATGACCGTGCGCCGCGACCTCGAGGTGCTCGCGCGCGAAGGGCTGATCGAGAAGGTCCACGGTGGCGCCACGCTCGCGTCCGCGTCGAGCATGGACGAGCCGGGCTTCGAGGCGAAGTCGTCTCGAGAGCTCGGAGAAAAGGACGCGATCGGCCGGGCGGCGGCGAAACTGGTGCGACCAGGCACCGCCATCGCGCTTTCCGCGGGCACCACCACCTGGGCGCTCGCGCGCTACATCTCGCACGTGCGCGACCTGACGATCGTCACCAACTCGGTCCGCGTCGCCGACGTCTTGGCGCAGGGGCCGGGCAACCCGACGGTGATTTTGACCGGCGGGGTGCGCACCCCGTCCGACGCGTTGGTCGGGCCGGTCGCCGACCTCGCCATCCGGTCGTTGCATTTCGACGTGTTCTTCGTGGGCTGTCACGGCATCGACCCGCAGGCTGGACTCACCGCGCCGAACCTGGCGGAGTCGGAGACCAACCGCAGCTTCATTCGCGGCGCGCGCACGGTGGTGCTCATCGCCGACCACACCAAGTGGGGCACCGTCGGCTTGAGTTCCTTCGCCAACCTCAACGAAGTCGACATCCTCGTCACCGACGCCGGCCTGCCGCGGGACGACCTGGCGGTGGCGGCCGACCACATCGACCGGGTGATCGTGGCGAACGACGCGGGCGACGTCGAGGTCGACTCGGCGGCGAAAAAGAACGAGCGAGCGGGCTGACGCGGCTACAGCAAGGTGGCGCCCCAGACCGCGGTGAACGACTCGCCGGGGTCGAGCCGGATCAACCCGTCGCCGGTGTTGAACGCGTTCGGCGCGGCCGTCATGGGCTCGAGCGCCATCGCCCGCCGGGTCATCGGCGCGGGCAGCCGATCCGCCGAATACGCCTGCCAATAACCGAAGTTGCGGTCGGCCCAAATAGCCGCGGTTCGACCGTCGGCGCCGCGCAATCGCGCCCAGGATCGGCCCTGCTCGTCGCGGACGACGTCGGTGAACGCGTCATCGACGCTCAACCCGCCGACCGGCCGCGGGGCACGGAAGTCGTACCCGCCGCCAGCGACCGGCTCGTCGCCCCTGGGGATCAGCAACTCGTCAGGCACCAGCCGGCGGCGGACGTCGAGGCTCAGCGCGCACTCGTCGACGACGCTGCCCGGAGCCGCCGCGAGGTAAGGGTGAAAACCGAGCGCGTACGGGCAGGGGCGGTCGCCGGAGTTGAGCGACGTCGTGGTGACCTGCATCCCGCCGGCGTCGAGTCGGTACTCGACCGTGGTGTCGAGGTGGAACGGATACCCGGGGCTCGGGAGGATCCGGAACGACAGCGCGACCCGGTCCGGTTGGTGGTCTTCCAAGGTCCACGGTCGCCAGCAGGCCAGACCGTGCAAGGCGGCGTTCCGCTCCGGTTCGCTGATCGCGAGCTGGTGCTCCTCGCCGTCGAAGGCGTACCGGCCCGCCGCGATCCGGTTCGGCCAGGGAATCAGCACGCAGCCGTGGTAGGCGGCGGCGATCTCATGCTCGCCGAAGCTTTGGAACACGTCGCGCTCCCCGACGCGGTACTCGCGAACGGCGGCGCTGCCCTCGGTGATCGTGGCGTGATGCTCGCCGTGCCGGATGCGGTATTGCGTGCCGGACGGCGCGCGACGCCCCCTCGATCCGGCCGTGGGGGCCACCGTCGGCGCGACCTGCGATTCCATCACGACAACCCTTCTCGCGAGCGGCGCCACACAGTGTGGCAGGCAACGGGGCGACCGACGCGCTCCCCCTCTCGGGCGCCGTCCTGGCCGCGGGTTGATCAGATCGTGACCAGGTGCCGCCTGGCACGCACTCGCACGTCCGCTACCATAGCCAAACGTGTCCAAACAGCTTTAGTTATCGTTCTTGTTGACTTCAACAGAAGCACTGTGCCAGTCTCGCCGAAACCGGCCCCTCCCTCGGCGGGCGCGGCAGAACAGGAAGGCAGCACCTTGAGGCGTGCCAGATGAGCGAACGCCTGGACGTCGCGGAACCAGGGACGCGGGGTGGCGGCGCCCAAGACGGCGCGTCCCGTTCCGCGTCGTCCGCCTCACCTGTGCGCAAGACGGCGACCCGGCTGGCCGACGGGCGCGAGTTGTTCTACTTCGACGACGTCGGGTCCGGCGAGACGCTCGACCGCGCGAGCTTCCCCGACCGTCGTCGGCTGCGCGCGGCGGCGCCGTCGTCCGCGATCAGGTTCGACCCGCTGCTGGACGAGTGGGTCACGATCGCACACCACCGCCAGACCCGCACCTACCTGCCGCCGGATGACGAGTGCCCCTTGTGCCCGTCGCGCGACGGGCGCAGTTCGGAGATCCCGGCGCCCGACTACGACGTCGCGGTCTTTGAGAACCGCTTTCCCTCGTTCGCCGACACTTCCGCCGTGGAGGTCGTCGAAGGCGCCGACGATCCGCTGTTCGCGACGGCGCCGGGTCTGGGCCGCTGCGAGGTGGTGTGCTTCACCGCCGACCACGACGCCGCCTTCTCCTCGCTGTCCGACACCCGCGCGCGCACGGTGATCGAGGCGTGGGTGGATCGCACGCTGGCGATGAGCTCGCTGCCCGCCGTCGAGCAGGTGTTCTGCTTTGAGAACCGCGGCGAGGAAATCGGCGTGACGCTAAGCCATCCGCACGGACAGATCTACGGCTACCCGTTCGTCACACCGCGCACCCGGCGGATGCTCGACAGCGCGCGCGCACACCGCGAGCGCACCGGCCGGAACCTGTTCGCCGACCTGCTGGAGCGAGAGTCGACAGCGGGCACCCGGGTGGTCGTCCGGGGGCGGCACTGGATCGCCTTCGTGCCGTTCGCCGCGCATTGGCCGCTTGAGGTGCACGTTTATCCGATTCGCCAGGTGCCCGATCTGCCCGCGCTGACCGACGAGGAGCGAGCGGAGCTCGCCACCGTGTACCTGGAGGTGCTGCGCCGCATGGAGCGCGTGCACAACGACTCCTTGCCCTACATCGCGGCGTGGCATCAGGCGCCGACGCGCGTCGACCGCGACTTGGCCTACCTGCACCTTGAGGTCTTCTCGATTCGGCGGGCCCCGGGCAAGTTGAAGTACCTCGCGGGTTCGGAGTCGGCGATGGGAGCGTTCGTCAACGACGTGCTCCCAGAGGAGGCCGCCCGGATGCTGCGCGACGTCGTCTTGTGAAATGCGGACTGTGACCAGCACTGCGGCAGCAGCCTTTCGCGAGCGCATCGGCGCGCCGCCGGACGGCGTGTGGTCGGCGCCCGGCCGGGTCAATCTGATCGGCGAGCACACCGACTACAACGGCGGATTCGTGTTGCCGTTCGCGATCGATCAACGAACGGCCGTCGCCGCGTCGCGGCGCGCCGACGGCAGAATTTCGCTGCGCTCGCTGCAAAAGTCGGACGACGTGGTGCTCGCCGACGTGACGCTGCTGCGCCCCGGCGTCCGCCGTGACTGGTCGGCGTACGCGCTGGGCGCCGTGTGGTCCTTGCGAGAAGCGGGTTTCGACGTCGGTGGCATGGATCTGGTCATCGACGGCGGAGTGCCCGTGGGGTCAGGGCTTTCCTCGTCCGCCGCGTTGGAATGCGCGGTCGCGTTGGCCGCCGCCGAACTGCACGGCATCGACATCCCCCGCGAATCGCTCGCGCGGATTGCGCAACGCGCGGAGAACGACTTCGTCGGCGTGCCCTGCGGCCTCATGGACCAGATGGCAGCGAGCGTCTGCCGCGCGGGGCACGCGTTGTTCTTCGACGTCCGCGACGACGTTCGCGAACACGAGCCGTTCGCGCCGCAGGAGTCAGGGCTTGCCCTGTTGGTCATCGACACCCGCGCCCGACACGCCCACGCCGGCGGCGAGTACGCGGCCCGGCGGCGATCGTGCGAGCAGGCGGCCGCTCGGCTGGGCGTGCGCTGGTTGCGCGACATCAGTCTTGAACAGCTCGACGACGCTCTTCGCGACCTGGGCGACGAGGAGTCGCGCAAGCGGACCCGGCACGTCGTCACCGAAAACGCGCGGGTGCTCGCCGCACGGGATTTGCTGCGCGCACGCCGGTTCCGCGAACTGGGAACGGCCTTGACCGCGTCGCACGTCTCGTTGCGCGATGACTTCGAGGTCAGCTGCGTCGAACTGGATGTGGCGGTCTACGCGGCGTTGGGAGCCGGCGCGCTCGGCGCGCGGATGACCGGCGGCGGATTCGGAGGTTGCGCGATCGCACTGGTGGACGCCGGTGACGCTGCGGCCGTGAGCAGCGCGGTGGAGAAGGCGTTCGCCGACGGCGGCTTCGCCGCCCCGAAGATCATGACGCCCGAGGTGGCGGACGGCGTGGTGCGCATTGCCTGACCGGTGTCGCCCGCGGTGCCGGCGGGCACGCTCTGCCAAGGAGTGCGTCCGGAGGTGAGAGGAGCCGCTGATGACCGCACCCGCGCCACCCAGCCCGCAGCCGCCGATCGACCCCGAGCCTCCCGATCCGGCGCCCGTGCCACCGGTCGAACCGGAGCCGGACATCCCGCCGGGATCGCCCCCGCCGCCACCGCCAACGGAACCGGGCCCGATCCTGCCCGAACCCGCGCCGAGTCCGTTCTGAGACAGGTCCGGCGCACCGACCGGTCAGGAACGACCTCGCTGATGTCGGCGCGGAGCGCCCGCCGACGGGTGGCCGTCGGTTAAGGTCCATGCCGTGATGGCGTCTCGGCGGCTGGTGCGCCTGGGCGCAGTCTGCGCTCTCGCCTCCGGATTCCTCGTCGCGACGGGCGAGCCAGCGGTCGCCGACGGCGCCGATCGTCCGGTCGCGGTGGGGGCCGCCGTCTCCACGCCCGGCGACGTCGCCGCGGTCACGGCGGCCGATCCCGACGCCGCGATGGACCTCACCGTGGTACTCGCCCCGCGCGACCAAGCCGCCCTCGACGCCTTCGTGGCGGCGGTCTCGACCCCTGGTTCGGAGCAGTATCGGCGCTACCTCGCACCCGGCGAGTTCGGGCCGCGGTTCGGAGCCAGCCCACAGGCCGTCGCGGCGGTCAGCGACGCGTTGCGCAAGGCGGGGCTGCGGGTCGGGCCGGTCGCCGACAACGGCCTGTCGATCCGCGCCTCCGGCACGGTCGCTGAGGTGGGCACCGCGTTCCACACCTCCTTCAAGCGCTACCGGCTCACCTCCGGGCGCGCCGGGCTGGCGAACACCACCGCCCCGACGTTGCCGGCGAGCGTGGCGGCGCACGTGCAAGGCGTCGTCGGGCTTGACCAGCTGATCGCGGCGACGAGCGCCGTGACGACCCGCACCGCCAGAGCGGCCGGCGCAGCGCCCGGCGCCGTGACGCCGGCCGCCCTGGCGGCGGCCACCGCCGGTCC
>DASVDW010000181.1:0-25586 GCA_036380925.1 Acidothermaceae bacterium | reverse complement strand
CCCGACCCGCTCGACGACGTACGCGGCTTGGCGTCGGTGCAGCCGGCGAGCCCGGCGGCGACACCCACACCGATCGCGCCGGCGCCGGTGAGGAAGGCGCGGCGCGAGACGTCAACCGACACGGGCGGCGACCTCCGACAGTGGCTCGGCGAGCGCGTCGACCTTCTGCGCCAGCACCCGACGATCGGGGTCCGACACGGTCGAGTAGTCGACCCACCCGTCGCCCTGCCGGTACTTGGCCAGCGCCGCGAGCACGTCGGCGAAGCGCGCGTCGATGGTGTCGGCGAGTTGCGGATCGCTCGCCCGCAGCAGTGGTTTCAACACCGCGAAGCCTTCTTGCGCGCCGAGGACGTTCGCCTCGAAGTCGTACAGGTCGGTGTGGCTGTAGCGCTCTTCTTCACCGGTGACCTTCGACTTCGCCACTTCGTCCAGCAACTCGACGCAACCGTTGGCGATCTGCGCGGGCTGGTAGCTCTGGTTCTCGACCAGCGAGCGCAGTTTGGTGAGGTCGGCGGTGAGCCGGTCGGCGACCGGCGCCATTCCCGCCAACGTCTTGTCTTGCCACAGCGCCTTCTCGATGCGGTGGAAGCCGGTCCAGGTGCTCACGTCGGCGACGTCGTTCTCCCGCGCGTCGATCGTCGGGTCGAGGTCGCCGAAGCTCTCCGCGACCGGTTCGATCGACTCGTAGTGGGTGCGCGCCGGCCCGTACGCGGCCTTGGCGCCTTCGATGTCGCCGGCCTTCACCGCGGCGGTGAACTCACCGGCCGCCGCCAGGAGCTGCCGAACCTGGTCGACGACGTAGTCGTGGTACGCCTCACCCGCCTGCTGCGCCCGCGCTGCCGCGGATGGGTCGGCCGCCGCGCTGGAACCGCCTGCGGTCACGGTGAACTCGGCGTGGTCGCTCTTCGCGTTCGGGCAACTCACCACGTAGCTGCCGGGTTCGAGCCGCAGCGAGAACGACCCTGACAGGCCGGGAGTCAGATTCTCCTTTTCTGCGAGGACTTTCCCGCCATCCAGCAATTCCGCCTCCGACACGGCGTCCGCGTTCTTGTTCTGCACGGTGAAGGTGACCAGGCCGGCGGCCACCGCGGCAGGCGTGGGCACGCAACCGTCGGGCGTGAGTTCGACACGGACGACGGCGCCCGCGTCGCCGGGCTTCGCGTCGTCCGAAGCGGTGGACGACGAGCAACCGGCGACCACAACACCCAGGAGGCTGGCGACGCCGACGGCGGACATGGTGAATCGGGGCCGCGGTGAAGCGGAGAGCATGCGGATTCCTTGTCGGTCGAGGGTTAGACGCGAGCGGTCGATTGGGACACCGCAGAGCTAGCCCGTGCAGGGCCCTTGCGCTGCCGCGGCGGGAGCAGCACGAACGCGCCGACCACCACGACGTAGCCGACCCACGCGACGGCTTCGACGACAGCGACGCTCGCACGCAACCCGAGGACGCCGGTGAGCAGCGACGCGAGCGCGGTGCCGGGTCGCACCAGCCAGCCGAGATCGAGCGCCTGGGCTTGCCCGGCGTTGAGCCAGCCGGCCTCGTGCGCGGTGTGGAACGCGCTCATCAACAAGCCGGCCGCGACGAGCACCAGCACGACGCCGGTGGCCTTGAAGAACTTCGCCAGGTTCAACTTGACGCCGCCGCGATAGATCCCCCAGCCGACGCCGACGGCCACCGCGATGCCGAGGAAAACCCCAACCCCAGGCCAGATCCCGTTGCTGGTTGGCTGCTGGAGCACGGCGAGCACGAAGACCGCGGTCTCGAATCCCTCGCGCAAGACGGCCAGGAACGCCATCGCGACCAGCGCCCGAGCCGACCCCGTGGCCAACGCGTTCGCGGCCGCCCCCTCCAGTTCGCGCTTCATGCCCCGGGCGTGCTTGCGCATCCACACGATCATCACGGTGACCATCGCGACGGCCAGCGCGGCGACCACCGTCTCGAGGCCCTCCTGCTGTCGGTGAGGCAGCTCCGCTGCGGCGAGGCGCAACGCGACCGCGATGCCAGCGCACAACACGATCGCCGCGACGACGCCGATCCAGACCTGCCGCAGCGCCTCCCGGCGCTGCTGTTTGCCGAGGAAGGCGGCGACGATGCCGACGATGAGCGAGGCCTCAAGGCCCTCTCGCAGGCCGATCACGAATGTCGGAAGCACGCGCTCCCCTTCCCTGCCGGACGGCTGACTTAGGGTTGGCTAACTTAGGTGAGGCTACCCTCACTTGAATTGCCCGAGCAATCGGGGCGCCCGCGGCCGCACCGACTACGCTTGCCGGGTGCGCCGCCGCCCTGCCCTGCTCGCCGCTGGGCTCGTCGCGCTGGTCGCGATCGCCGGCTGCGACACCCGCGCCCAGGCGGGTGCACGGCACTCGCCATCGGGAACGGCGCGGCCCGGCGGACCACCCGCCGCTTCCGCGACCGCCGTCTCGGCATCGCCGAAGCCGGCCTCGGCCGCGCCGGCATCGGCATCGGCCGCGTCGGCGGCGCCCGCGGTGTCAACATCGGCCACCGCGGCGGTGACGCCGGCCACCGCCAAGCCAGCCAGCAGCCGCTCCGCGCCGTCGGCGCCGCACGACGCCCCGCCGTTCACCGCGACCGTTCGGACGCCGACAGCGGCCGACCTTGGCGCGAGCTGGCACGCCGGCTGCCCGGTCGGTCCGGCTCAGCTACGCGAGATCTCCCTGCGCTATTGGGGCTTCGACAACGCCGCGCACATGGGCCACATCGTGGTGAACGCCGACGTCGTGCCGGCCGTCGAGGCGGCGTTCAAGACCCTTTACCTGCAGCGATTCCCGATCCGCAGCATGCGTCCCGTGTCGGAGTTCGACGGCAGCGACGACGCGTCGATGGCGGCTGACAACACCTCGGCGTTCAACTGTCGCAACGCCGTCGCGGCTGGTCCGCCGCGCTGGTCGGCACACGCCTACGGCAAGGCGATCGACGTCAACACCGTCGAAAATCCCTATCTGGAAGGCGGCAAGGTGCTCCCTCCAGAAGGCGCGCCGTTCGCCGTCCGCTCGCCATACCGACCCGGCATGGCGGTGGCCGATGGCGTGCTGGTCAAGGCGTTCGCCGCGGTCGGCTGGCGATGGGGCGGACGCTGGGCCGACCCGGACTACCAGCACTTCTCCTCAACGGGCGGCTAGCCCGGCCAACGCACTCTCACGTCGTCGTCGGGGTCGAGCTTGCGGACGACCCTGCCGTCGAGTGGGGCCGGCGTCTCGCTAGAGGCCGCGACCCGCTCGGTCGCGGTCATCAGCCGGCGCAGGCTGAGCAACCCAAACACCCGCGGCGCCGCCGATTGCAGGAGCAACGCCAGCCCCAGCAACGAGACCGCGACGATGCCGTCGGCCCAGTAGTGGTTGGCGGTCACCACGACGACGTAAACCGTGGCGAGGAAATGCAACAGCATGAGCCACCGCCACTTGCTACGGCTCGCGGTGATGACGGCGAGCGGCACGATCGCCGCCCAGGCCACGTGCACGGAGGGCATCGCGCAGTACTGGTCGGCCCCGATCGCGCTGACGGTGTAGACCGACTGGCCGTGCGCCGCGGCGGTGTCGACCATGCCGACGTGGATGAGTCGCGGCGGCGCGACCGCGATCATGCCCACGAGCAAGCACATCGTCGTGGTCAAGATGATCGTCATGCGCACCCGCGGATACACCTCGCGATGCCGCAGGAACAGCCAAACCAGCGTCGCGATGAGCAACCCGAAGTGCATCGTGGCGTAATAGATGTTGCAGATTTGAATGAACGTCGAATTGTGAACGACGCCGTCCTGCAGCCACGCCTCGCTCGGCAAATGCCACAACCGCTCGGTGTTCCAGATCCAATGCCCGCGGGCCGCCGCGGCGTCGGCGTGGCCGAGCGACAACCCGCCCGCGTATTGCCACAGGGCGTACAACCCGAGAATGACGCCCGACTCGCGCAGCACCGGGGCCACCCGCGCCTGCCACACACCGCGCGCGAACCGCAGCGACAGCGCACCGACCACCAGCAGGAACACGCCGCCCGCCGCCGCCGTCTGCCAGGCCAACATCACGTGGGGCACGGTGCACTATCCCAAAAGCTCCGGGGAGCGGTCACGCCAATTCACGGCCTCACCCCACCTCGACGATGACTTTGCCGATCACCGCCCGATCGTCAAGCGCCGCAAATGCGTCGTCAATCGACGTCAGCGGCACCCGTCGTCCGACCGTGACGCGCAGGCGTCCCGCGGCAAACTCCTCGATCGCCCGCGCGAGGCCCTCACGCCGCTCGGCCCGGGTGGCGATCAGCCCCGCGTAGGTGCGCAGCTGAATCTGCCTGCGGTACAGCTGTTGAAGCTGAATCGCGGCCTGCGCGCCCGCGCTTGTGCCGAACAGCACATGTCGGCCGCGCGGCTGCAACGCCAACAGCCCGGACGACGTGAAGTCGCCGCCCAGCGGGTCGATGACCACGGTCGGGGCAAAGTCGCGGACGGCGTCGAGGAGGCCCGCCGCGTCCGTGACGACCGCCTGCTTGGCGCCCGCCTGCGTGATGCTGTCGGCCTTGTGCCGGTTGCCGGTCTGCCCCCAGACCTCGGCGCCCTTCGCCGCCGCGTACGAGACGACCGACTGACCGACACCGCCGCTCGCGCCCAGCACCAGCACCCGGTCGCCTTCTCGCACCTCGGCAAGCTCCACGAGCCGCCAGGTCGTCAGCCCGACGACACCGAGCGCGGCCGCCGCGTCGAGCGGCACCCCGTCGGGCAACGGATAGACCGCCGCGCGGGGCGCCACCGCCGCGGTCGCGAACACGCCGTCACGGGTTGACCCAAGACCCTCGCCGGTGACCAGAACCGGTGCGCCGTCGAGAAATCCGGTGGC
This sequence comes from Acidothermaceae bacterium, assembly GCA_036380925.1. Taxonomy (GTDB): domain Bacteria; phylum Actinomycetota; class Actinomycetes; order Acidothermales; family Acidothermaceae; genus JAICLV01. Next base: position 20,741 of record DASVDW010000181.1, on the reverse strand, counting down.
CTCTTGGCCGAGCGTCCGAGGCAGGGGGCCGTCGGGCGCGACCCTGCCCTCGGCGGTGTAGCGGTCGACCGGGTTGACACCCGCGAATCGCAACTCGACGAGCACCTCGTCGTCGCGCGGCGCCGCAAGCTCGACCTGCTCGACGGACAGCGGCTTGCCGTGCTCGACCAGCCGGGCGGCCAGCGCCGAGGTCATGCGGTGTCCAGCCTGGTCACCTCATCAGCCGTCAACTCGATGTCCGCCGCCGCCGCCGACGCCACGGCCGTCTCCGGCCGGCTCGACCCCGGAATCGGGATGACGTTGTCACCCTTGGCGAGCATCCAGGCCAGCGTCACCTGCTGCGGCGAGACGCCGCGCTCGCGCGCCACCTGCGCGAAGGCGGGGAACTTGCGCTCGATCTCGTCGGCGTTGCCGATGCCGCCGAGCGGGCTCCACGGCAAGAAGGCGATTCCGCGCTCACGGGTGTGTCGCAGTTCGCCCTCGGAGCTGCGGAAGTTCGGCGCGAACTGGTTTTGCACGCTGGCCAGCCGGCCGCCGAGGATCTCGTCGGCCTGCTCGATCTGCTCGACGTTCGCGTTCGAGATGCCGGCCAGCCGGATCTTGCCGGCGTCGAGCAAGTCCCTCAGCGCGCCGATCGTGTCGGCATACGGCACCTTCGGATCGGGGCGGTGGTGCTGATACAAGCCGATCGCGTCGACACCCAGCGCCTTCAGCGACGCGTCGCAGGCCCGCTTGATGTAGTCGGGACGACCGTCGACGTACCAGCCGCCGTCCTCGTACCGGAGGTGACCGCCCTTGGTGGCGACCAGCACGTCGGACGTGTCGCCGCCGTAGGTCGACAGCGCCTTGGCCACGAGACGCTCGCCGTGCCCGACGTCGTGCGATCCCTCGCAGTACGCGTCTGCCGTGTCGATCAACGTGACGCCGGCGTCGAGCGACGCGTGAATCGTGCGCACCGCCTGCTCCTCGTCGGGGCGCCCCCGTAGCGACAGCGGCATTTCGCCAAGCCCGATTGCGCTCACCCGCACCGCACTTGCGCCCCGCCCAATCCGCCGATACCGCATGCTCACTCTCCCGTCGCCTTGGACCTGGTTATCGTCTGCTCGCACGCCGCCGCGGCAAACCTGACGCCGCGGCCATCCGGATGGCCCCAACGCCCAAAGATCGCGAACCCTTCCCGCCGGTCCCGCCCTTTCGGACGACGTCCCCCAAGCGCACCGCTGCGGTCAGACATACCTGCGGTGCCCGTGGGAAGCGGCTGATCGACGCGCGAGGGAAACGGAGGCGTTCGCCATGAAGCTGTTGCTTGTCCACCCCAGCTGCCTGCTGTACTCGGAGATCTTCCTTCGCCTGGAGCCACTCGGTGTCGAAAGCGTCGCCGCGGCGGCTCGCGGCGCGGGCCACGACGTCCGGATCATCGACCTTCAGGTGCTCAGCCACGCCGACCTGCGCGCCGAGATCGCCGATTTCGACCCGGACGCCGTCGGGTTCGGCCTCAACTACCTGGCGAATGTGCCGGAGGTCATCGACTTGGCCCGTGAGATCAAGACGGCGAACCCGAGGCGCTTCGTGTTCGCCGGCGGGCACTCGGTGTCGTTCATCGCCGAGCACGTGATCGAGCAGGCGCGCGGCGGCCTGGACGCGGTCGTGCGCGGCGAAGGCGAGGCAGCGATCGTCGCCCTGCTCGACGCGATCCGCGACGGCGGCCTGCTGCAGGCACCCGGCGTCGTGACGACCGACGGCGTCGGCGCCGCGCCGGCGATGGTCGACTCACTCGACCGACACCGGCCGGCCCGCGACTTGACGCGGCGGCGCAACAAATACTTCATCGGCGTGCTCGACCCGTGCGCGTCGATCGAGTTCACCCGCGGTTGTCCTTGGGACTGCTCGTTCTGCTCCGCCTGGACGTTCTACGGGCGCTCGTACCGCAAAGTCTCACCGGACGTCGCGGCCGCCGAGCTCGCGTCCGTCCGCGAGCCGAACGTGTTCGTGGTGGACGACGTGGCGTTCATCAAGCCGGAGCACGGGAACGCGATCGCCGCCGAACTGGAGAAGCGGAACATCCGCAAGCAGTACTACCTCGAGACGCGCAGCGACGTGCTGCTGCGCAACACCGAGGTCTTCGAGCGGTGGGTGCGGCTGGGCCTCAACTACATGTTCCTTGGCATGGAGGCGCTCGACGAGGAGGGCCTCGACCTGTTCCGCAAGCGGGTCAGCCGAGACGACAACATGCTCGCGCTTGAGCGCGCCCGCAAACTGGGGATCACCGTCGCCATCAATCTCATCGTCGATCCGGACTGGGACACCAAGCAATTCGACAGCGTCCGCAAGTTCGCGCTCGAGGTGCCGGAGATCGTGCACCTCACGGTGAAAACCCCGTATCCAGGCACAGAGATTTGGCACACGGAGGCTCGCGAGTTGACCACGCTCGACTACCGGCTGTTCGACATCCAGCACGCGGTCCTGCCGACCAGGCTGCCGCTGCCGGTGTTTTACGAGGAACTGGTGCGCACCCAGTCGGTGATCAATCGCAAGCATCTGAGCTTTGCGGCGGCGCGCGAAACAGTCGGGATCATGGCGCGGCAGCTCATGCACGGCCAGACGAACTTCACGCGAATGCTCTGGCGGTTCAACAAGGTCTACAACGCGAAGCGGCAGCACGCCGATCACGCCCGTGAGATTCGTTACACTCTGCCGCTCCCAGACCATCACCAGGTCGCGCGCAAGGAACTATTCATCCATCATCGAGCGTCAAGCCGTTAGTTCAGGTTGAGCGATGTTGGCGCCGATGCTCCTAGCGGAGCAGGACTCTGGTTCGCCGTCCTGGTTCCCACTCGTTCTGACCGACCCGCAAAGGCCTGCTTGATGATCGAAGTCCGCCAGCTGACGAAGCGCTACGGACCACACACAGTTGTCAATGATCTCTCGTTTTGCGTTAAGCCGGGCCGCGTGACCGGCTTTCTCGGACCAAACGGCAGTGGCAAGACCACGACAGCCCGGATGATTCTCGGCCTGACCGAGCCCGACGCCGGCATCGCGACGATCAACGGGCGCACCTATCGGCAGCTGCGACGCCCGCTGTGCGAGATCGGCGCGCTGATCAACGCGGGCGCGGTGATTCCCGGCAAGACCGCCATCGACCACCTCCGGTGGTTGGCCGCCGCGAACGGCATCAAGCGGCAGCGCGCCGACGAGGTGCTCGGCATGGTGGGCCTCGAGGCCGCGGCAGGGCGCAAGATCGGCGGGTTCTCCCTCGGCATGAAGCAGCGGCTCGGAATCGCGGCCGCACTCATCGGCGACCCGCCCGCGCTCATCTTCGACGAGCCGATCAACGGCCTGGATCCGGAGGGCATCCGCTGGATCCGCACGTTCATGCAAGACCTGGCCGCGCAGGGCCGCACGGTCTTGGTCTCCAGCCACTTGATGAGCGAGATGGCGCTCACCGCCGCCGACCTCGTGGTCATCGGCCAAGGCCGGCTCATCGCGGCGGAGAGCGTCGAGGCCTTCACCGCGCGCGCCGACAGCTCGGTGCGGCTGCGCAGCCCGCAGCTCGAGGAGATCGCCGTCGCCTTGGCGGTCGAGGGCGCGTCGCTTTGGCGCAACGGCGACGCTCTCGAGATCGTCGGCTTCAGCATCGAGCAGATCGGCGCGCTGTGCGCTCGGGTCAACGCGATCGTCTACGAGCTGTCGCCGCAGCGCGCGTCGCTGGAGGAGGCATTCATGCAACTGACGGCGAAGGTCTGCGAGTACGTGCCGACCCAACCAAACTCCCGACTTCCAACCCAGCGCGAGGCGGCAGCATGAGCCAAACGCTCGCGATGGAATGGCAAAAGCTGCGGCCTTTCGGCAAGACGTCTCGCACCGTCGCGCTCACCATCGGCCTCGCGGTGTCGGTGAGCGCGATCGTCGCGGCCGCGATGGCGTCGAGCGCCAGCCGAATGACGCTCGCGGAGCGCGCGTCCTTCGACTCAATCGGGATCTCGTTGCAGGGCGTGAACGCCGCCGTGCTGGCGATCACCGCGTTCGGCGTGCTGTGCATGACTCGCGAGTACTCGACCGGCATGATCGCGATGACCTTCCTGGCCCAGCCGCGTCGACTGCGCGTGCTCGGAGCAAAGCTGCTCACTCACGCGACCGTCGCGGCGATCGCGGGTGTCGGCGCCTGCCTCGCCGCGTTCGCCGTGGGGCAGGCGCTCTTGGGCGCCGAGGGGCTGGGCAACGGCTGGTCGTCGGCGCAACTGCCCGGCGCGTTGTCAGGCGGCGTCGTCTACCTGGTGCTGTTGTGCGCCTGGGGAGTCGCGTTGGGCGGGCTGCTTCGCACGTCCGCCGCCGCGATCACCTGGATGGCGTCGCTGCTGGTGGTCGCGCCGGTGATCGTGCAGATCCTGCCCCCAACCGTGGTGCACCGCATTGAGCGGTGGCTGCCGTCGCAGATCGGCAGTGGCGCGATGTCGGCGCACGCCGACCCGCACTTGTTCACCCCATGGGTCGGCCTTGCCGTGCTTGGCGGATACGTCGTCCTCACGCTGGTGGCCGCGGCGTGGCGAATGGCGCGCACCGACCCCTGACACCCCGGCGCCTAGGGCACTACGGTGACCGGCCAGCGGCCGGCCCGCACCAGGTGCACGGCGAGCGAGCCGACGAAGCGATGCCCGACAGCGGTGGACGCGCCGACCACGATCGCGTCGGCGTGCACCTCGTCCGCGACGGCGACGATTTCCTTGAACGGGTCGCCGCGACGGCGCCAAAACTCGTATTCGACGCCAAGGTCGGCGGCGCGCTGCTCGGCCAGCGCGCGCATCTCCGACTCGGCCTGATCGTTGGCTTGTTCGATGCCCAAGGTGGAGGCGGCGGACATGCCGGCGAACCCGGACACGCTCGGCGTGACATAGACCGCGATGATCTTGGCGTTCTGGCGCCGCGCCATCCCGACGCCGTAGGCAGCGGCGCGCAGCGAGGTTGGAGAGCCGTCGACACCGACGACGACGACCCGCGGGCCGTCCTTGCCATACTCGAACACGCTTCCTCCGCGGACGCCTGGCTCCATGTTGGCGGGCAGGGGTTGCGCGGGCAACCATCGTTCGGGCGCGCTGCGAATGCGCCGCATCGGTGGCATCGACCGACGCCGGGGCACGACAACACGACGGGAGGACGCGTGCTCGAACTCGAGCGGCAGGTGTGGCGACTCGGCGACACGGCGGCGCTCGACGAACGCTGGTTCGACCGGCGCGGGCGGTCCGCGTGATCCGGCGAGCGCTGGCTGAGCTGCGCCGTATGGCGCTGGGCGAGCTGCGCCCCAACTCGCCCGAGCCCGCCTCCGCTGACGCGGGCCCGGACGACGACGAGGCGCGGTTGGCCGCCATCGGCGCCACCGCCGTCACGGTCGCGCTTTGCCGGGCCGCCGAACGCGAGCGCGAGCAACCGTGGTTCAACGACCCGCTTGCCCAATACGTGGCCAAAACCGCTGAGCCGGCACGCGAGACAATTCCCAGACCCGGCTTGGTTTTCTGGGTCGGCGTGCGAACGCGCTTCCTCGACGAGCTCGTACTCAGCGCGATCCAAGACGAGGTTCGCCAGGTCGTGCTGCTCGGCGCCGGCCTCGACGCGCGGGCAATCCGCCTCGATGTTCCGGACGACGTCACGTGCTACGAGATCGACCGATCTTCGGTGCACGAGCTGAAAACCCGGCTGCTCAAGCAGGCGAAGCTGACCGCGAGATGCGAACGGCGGGTGGTGGTCGCCGACCTCGCGTCGTCCGGCTGGCTTGACGCCCTGCGCGCGCAGGGTTGGACGAGCGACCAACCGACCTGCTGGATCGCCGAAGGCCTGCTGGTCTACCTCAAGCCTGAAGCGCGGGACGCTCTGCTCCGCCAGCTCGCGGCGGCAAGCGCCCCCGGCAGCCGACTCGGCGTCACCGCGACGAGTTCGACGCGCGCGGCGGAAGTGGGCGTTTGGGCGTCCGGGATCGACGCTGACGCGGCGGACTGGCTGGAAAGCCTCGGCTGGACGGCCAAGGTGTCGACACTTCCCGAGACGGCCGCCGCGTTTGGTCGTCCGATGCGTGTCGAGACGCAGCGCGCGCGATCCGCGATACTCGTCGACGCGCGACCAATCCAGCGGGCGACCGAAGGGAGCGCCGAATGAAGGTGCTCGTCACCGTCGTGCCGCAGGCGGGTCACGTGTACCCGCTGCTGCCGTTGACGAGAGCGCTTGTCGAGCAAGGCGACGACGTCGTGCTCGCGACCGGCCCTGACGCGATGCCACTCGCAGCCGAAAGTGGCGCGCGCGTCACCCCGGTCGGCAAGGGATTCGACGCGTGGTGGCAAGCGCTGTCGGCTCGCACCCGCGGTGTTCCCGGCGACGGCCTCGCGCCCGAGCGGGTGATCCCTTACTTCCTGCCACGGCTGTTCGCCGAGGCGGGCACGGTCGACATGGTCGACGACTTGCTAGCGCTGGCCAAAGCATTCGAGCCCGACATCATCGTGCACGACGGTTTCACCTTCGCCGCGCCGCTGGTCGCGGCGCTGCTCGGGGTCCAATCGGCGCATCACACGATCGGCGCGCCGGTCGACGTCGCGACGTTGGAGACCTGCGCCGACGTGTTGTCGCCGTTGTGGCGGTCAATGGGTCGTGACGTACCGCCCTTCGCGTGGATCTACTCCGGCGTCACGGTCGATGTCTTCCCGCCGTCGTTGGGATTCGCCTTTCCGGCGATTGCGACCGACGTGCGGCCGATGCGTCCCACTCCGCTGCCGATTCGACTCCGCGACGCCGCCCTGCCTCCGTCGCTTGCCGGCCTGCCCGAGCGGCCGATCGTCTACGGCACGCTCGGGACCATGTCGAACACCGACATGTCGGTCTTCCGCGCGATTCTCGACGGGCTGGCCGACGAGCCGGTCAACGTCGTCCTCACCGTCGGATCGAACAACGATCCCGCGGCGCTGTCCCCTGTGCCGGCGAACGCTCGGGTGGAGCGGTTCGTGCCGCAAGCCACGTTGCTGCCGCATTGCTCGGCGGTGGTCCACCACGCCGGCTCCGGCACCATGCTCGGCGCGCTCGCGCATCGGTTGCCGCAGCTCGCCATCCCTCAAGGCGCCGACAACTTCGTCAACGCGCGGCTGCTCGAATCGGCGGGAGCGGGCTTGCTGGTCCCGCCGGGGGAAGTGACCGCCGAGCGGGTGCGAGGCGACGTCCGAGCAATCTTGGACGACGCGCGCTACCGCGCCAGCGCCAGCCGCGTCGGCGACGAGATCGCGGGCATGCCGTCACCGCCGCAGGTCGCCGCCTCGTTGCGCCGCTAAGTGGCAGCGCCGTCGTCGCGCCGTTAAGTGGCAGCGCCGTCCAGCGCGGCGACCGCCTCGGCGAGGTCGGTGTGCAGCGGGAAGAACTTGTCCATCAACGCCAACTGGAAGACGTCGGCGATCGCGGGCGGGGCGACGACATGCAGCTCGCCTTCGATCACCCGAAGCGCGCGGTGGGCGCTCAAGAAGATCGTCGGTCCGGTGGAGTCCATGAAAGGCACCTGACGGAGATCGACGATCAGCCTCGACTCGCCGGTTGAGATGGCCGCGATGAGGGCCTCGAGGAACAGTCCTCCGGTGACGATGTCGATCTCGCCGATCGGCGTGATGACCAAGATCGACTCCACGCGGTCGACGTGAACCTCGAGCCGGTTGCGGTTGGTGGCGGCCGCGCGGGTCTCCGCTGCCGCGTTTGCGGCGGCGTCGGGTTTGGTGAGGGCCGCCGAATACGCTGCGCCCTCCGCCGTGACTTGCGAGGCGGAGGGCGCCGGTGAGTCCGTCAAGCTCATGCCGGGTAACTTCCCCGGCGGAGCGGGTTCAAGCACCAGCCGCAGTGGGCTGGCTCGTCCCGTCCGCCGCGTCGACCAACGCCTGAATGTCGAGCTTGCCCATGCCGAGCATCGCGGTCATGGTCCGGTCGACCCGCCCTTGATCAGGGTCGGAGAGCAACGTGGGGAGCACCGTCGGGACGATCTGCCACGACAAGCCGAAGCGGTCTTTCAGCCAACCGCACGGGCCCTCCTCGCCCCCTTCCGACAGCGCCTTCCAGAGCCGATCGACCTCCGCTTGGGTCTCGCAGTCGACCTGAAACGAGATCGCCTCGTTGAACCTGAAGTCCGGGCCGCCGTTGAGGGCGACGATCTCCTGCCCCTCGAGCTCGAACACCACGGTGAGCACCGTGCCAGCCTCGCCGGGCGCGGTCTCGCCACGACGGGTCACGCTGGTGATCGAGGAGTTGTCGAAGATCGACACGTAGAAGTTCGCCGCCTCCTCTCCCTGGGTGTCGAACCACAAGCAGGGCCTGATCTTGGACGACGTCAGCTTGGTCATGGCCTTGATCCCTTCGGTCGCGTCATGTCGTCGGCTATTCGGACGACGCCCGGCGCGACAACTCATCGGTCACCGGCCAGGTCGTGCCGCACCGTCCTTCCAGGTCGCCGTGAGCAGCGCGACCCCTGGGCGGTAGGCGAGGTGAAGATGCGACGGCGCGTCGAGCACGGCGAAGTCGGCGCGCGCGCCAACTCGCAGCACCCCAACGTCGTCACGTCGCAACGCCTTCGCGCCGCCTGCGGTGGCCGCCCATAACGCCTCGGCGGGTGTCATCCGCATGTCGCGAACCGCCACCGCGACGCAGAACGGCATGCTCGTCGTGAAGGACGTGCCGGGATTGCAGTCGGTCGCGATCGCAACCGTCGCTCCCGCGTCGAGCAACCGTCGCGCGTCGGCGTAAGGCGAACGCGTCGAGAAGTCCGCGCCTGGCAGCACCGTGGCGACGGTGCCGGCCCCGGCGAGCGCGTCGACGTCGTCGTCCGACAGGTGATTGCAGTGGTCGACCGACGCCGCGCCGCGGTCGACCGCGAGCCGAATCGCACCGGTGGCGGACAGCTGATGGGCGTGCAACCGTGGCATGAGCCCGGCCGCGGCGCCGGCGTCGAGGATCGCCGCGGTCTCGTCGAGGTCAAACGCGCCGCGGTCGCAAAAGACGTCGATCCATCGGGCGTTCGGCGCGCACGCTCGCAACATCTCGCCGCACACCAGCGCCACGTACTCGTCACGCCGGTCGGCGAATTCACTCGGGACGACGTGGGCGCCGAGAAACGTGGTGTCAACGGTGAGCTCGCGCGCGATCGCCAGGCTGCGCGCCTCGTCGGCCACCGTGAGGCCGTAACCGCTCTTGACCTCGACGGTGGTGGTCCCGCTGGCCGACATCTCGCGCCAGAGCCGGACGGTGTTGGCACGCAACGCGTCGTCATCCGCCTGCCTGGTCGCCGCAACCGTGCTGCTGATTCCACTCGCCGCATAAGGGGTTCCGGCCATTCGCGCGGCGAACTCCTCAGCCCGATCACCGGCGAAGACCAGGTGCGTGTGGCTGTCGACGAACCCGGGGATCGCCGCCCGGCCGCCGAAGTCCACCGCATCGTCGGCGGCTTGCGCCTCTGCTTTCCGGCCCACCCAGGCCACTCGCTCGCCGTCGATCGCGAGCGCGGCGTCGCGAATCACGCCGAGCCGGCTGCCGTCGCCGTCCGGATGCGTCGGATCGTTGGTGACCAGCTCCGCGATCCCGATGAGCAACGTCGTCACGGCAGCACCGCGGTGATCGACGCCGCCAGCTCGCGCGACACGTCCTCAATCAGCAGGTGCCGCCGGTCGCGGACGACGTGCCGGTCGTCGATGACCACGTCGGTTACATCCGCGGCGGTCGCCGCGAAGACGACGGCGCCGAGGGTCGCGCCAGCGCCTGCGGTGCGCACGGATTCGAGGTCGACCGCCACTAGGTCTGCTCGCATGCCGAGGGCGATCGCGCCAGCATTGGACCAGCCCAACGCGCGGTGCCCTTGTTGGGTCGCCATCCGCAACAGCGCCGGCGGGTCGAAACCGCCGCGTCGATGAGTGGCGAGCCGCTCATGCATCTCAACCCCGCGTGCCTCTTCGAGTAGGTCGACCACGGCTTGACTGTCGGACCCAAGAGACAGCGGGACTCCCTGCGTGGCAAGCGTTCCCGCGGGACCAATGCCGTCGGCAAGGTCGCGTTCGGTGGTGGGGCATAGGCAGACGCCGCAACCTGTCTTGGACAGCAACGCGATGTCGGCGCTGGTTAGGTGGGTGGCGTGCACGGCAGTCGAGTTTGCGGTCAAGGCGCCGACGTCGGCAAACACTTGGGTCGGCGTGCGATCGTAGCGTTCAAGACATTGCTCGTTCTCCGCCACCTGCTCTGACACGTGCATATGGAGCGGCCAGTCGTTGCGTTTGGCGGCGGCTGCTGCCACCTCGGCCTCCGCCAACGGCACCGCGCGCACCGAGTGAATGGCCGCACCCACTCTCACGCCCACATGTTTCGACAACTGCTCGACGCGAACGGCCCACGAACCCGCCGACCCGTCGCCAAAGCGAAGTTGGGGGCCGCGCAGTGGTTGGTTGAATCCACCAGCGAGATAGCAGGTGTCGAGCAATGTCAGCCGGGCGCCCGCACTTGCGGCCGCGTGCATCAGCGCGTGACCCATCGCGTTGGGGTCGTTGTAAGGGGTGCCACCGGGCGCGTGATGCAGGTAGTGAAACTCGCCAACGCAAGTGATTCCGGCGAGCGTCATCTCCGCATAGACGGCGCGCGACAACGCGTAGTAGGAGTCTGGGTCGAGCCGGGCGGCGACGTCGTACATCAAGTTGCGCCAAGCCCAAAAGTCGCCAGCGCCCTGCTGAGTTCGACCGCGCAAAGCGCGATGGAACGCGTGCGAGTGCGTGTTCGCAAGCCCAGGGATCACCAGCCCACGCAGTCGAGTCGCGTCGGCAGGCGGGGCGATGCCTAGCGAGATAGCGGCGAAAATTCCGTCCTCTGTCTCGATCAACACGTCGTCGGCGACGCCGTCCGGCAACGAAGCGTGCTCGCACCACCAGGTCGTCACGGACGCTGCCAGTCTTCGATGACGTCGGCGAGCGCCCGCACACCGGCAACGCAATCGGCGCGCTCGGCGAATTCCTCCGGTGAATGCGAGATTCCGGTGGGATTGCGGACGAACAGCATTCCGGTCGGAACCCGCGAGCCGAGCACACCGGCGTCGTGACCGGCGCCGGTCGCGAGCAGCGGAGTGTCCGCACCGAGGCAGGCGAACAGCCGATCACGAACCTGCGGAGCGAACTCGATCGCCGGAGTGAGCGACTCGTTCGTCAGCACCGAGTCAACCTGCTCGAAGCTGGCCCGCCGGCCAACCCGCTCGGCGATGCCGATCAGCATCCGGTCGAGCGTCGCCTGGTCGGCGGCTCGGGCGTCGAGCCAGGCCGACGCCCGCGAGGCTATGCCGTTGACCGCGTTCGGCTCGACCATCACCCTGCCAACGGTGGCCAAGCCGCCGTGCTGCTCGGCCTGCCGGCGAGCCTCCAGAACCAGCTCACCGACGCACAGCATCGGATCGCGGCGGTCGTCGAGTTGGGTGGTGCCAGCATGATCCGCCCTGCCCGTGATGGAGAATCGCCACCTGCCGTGCGGCCAGACTCCGGCGCCAACGCCGACCGCGGCGTCGCGATCGACCAACGCCCGACCCTGCTCGATGTGCAGCTCGACGAAGATGTCGACGCGGCGCAACAGCTCGTCGTCGCGGCCAAGTCCGGCCGCGTCGACACCCGCCGACTTGATTGCCAGCGCCAGCGAAATCCCGTCCGCGTCGGTGAGCGCCAAAGCTCGATCCGGTTCGAGCGCGCCGGTCAGCAACCGTGAGCCGACGCACGCCACTCCGAACCGGGCGCCCTCCTCGTCGGCGAACACCGCCACCGCCACCGGCTTGCGCAGCCGCACCCCACGCGCCTTCAACTCGTCGATCGCGCACAGCGCGCTGACCACTCCGAGCGGGCCGTCGAAAGCCCCGCCGTCGGGCACCGAATCCAGGTGCGATCCGGTGACAAACGCCGATTCGTCGCCATGCCCGTCGGGGATCCACCACGCCCACAGATTGCCGTTGCGGTCGGTTTGCACCTCGAGCCCGCGATGCTGCGCGGCGGCGGTGAACCATTCCCGCATGGCCAGGTCGCTCGCCGTCCAGGCAAATCGCCGGTAGCCGCCGGACGGCGAGCGGCCGATCGAGCAAACCTGCGACCACAGCGCTTCGAACGACGACGACCCGTCACCCGCGGTCACGACGACGCCGACTCGCGCATCGGGATCCGCACGCCGGCGTGCTGCGCGACGTCGACCGCTTGCTGGTAGCCCGCGTCGACGTGGCGGATGAGGCCCGTCGCCGGATCGTTGGTCAGCACCCGGTCGAGCTTTTCGCCGGCAACGGCAGAACCGTCGGCGACGCACACCTGACCGGCATGGATCGATCGCCCGATGCCGACGCCACCGCCGTGGTGGATCGACACCCACGACGCGCCCGACGCGGTGTTCACCAACGCGTTGAGCAGCGGCCAGTCGGCGATCGCGTCGGAGCCGTCGGCCATCGCCTCCGTCTCGCGATACGGCGAGGCGACCGATCCGCAATCGAGATGGTCGCGGCCGATGACAACTGGCGCGCTGATCTCGCCGCTTGCGACAAGCTCGTTGAACCGGACGCCGGCCAGGCTGCGCTCCCCGTAACCGAGCCAGCAAATGCGGGCCGGCAGGCCTTGGTAGGCGACTTTTTCACGCGCGGCGTGAATCCACCTGGCCAGTGGCTCGTTGTCGGGGAACAGCTCGAGCACCGCGCGGTCGGTCACCTCGATGTCGCGTGGATCGCCAGAGAGTGCCGCCCAGCGGAATGGGCCTTTACCTTCGCAGAACAACGGGCGAATATAGGCGGGCACGAAGCCAGGGAAGTCGAAAGCCCTTTGGTAGCCGGCTAGTTTGGCCTCACCGCGAATCGAGTTGCCGTAGTCGAACACCTCGGCGCCGGCGTCCATGAAACCGACCATCGCCTCGACATGCTTGGCCATCGACGCCCGCGCGCGATCGGTGAACTCCTCCGGTTTCGCCGCCGCGTACTCGTGCCACTCCCCGACGGACACGCCCTCCGGCAGATACGCCAGCGGGTCGTGCGCCGACGTCTGATCGGTGACCACGTCGACGGCAACGCCGCGCCGCAACAGCTCGGGCAACACCGTCGCGCAGTTGCCTACGAGGCCAACCGACAGCGCGCGGCGGTCTGCCTTGGCGGCGAGCACCTTCTCGACCGCCGCGTCGAGGTCGGACGTCCACTCGTCGAGGTACCTGTGCTCGACGCGCCGCTGCAATCGCGCCGCCTCCACCTCGACGATGAGCATCGCCCCGCCGTTCATGGTCACGGCCAGCGGTTGGGCGCCACCCATGCCGCCGCATCCTCCCGTGACGGTCAACGTGCCGGCCAGCGAACCGCCGAACCTCCTCGCCGCAACGGCCGCGAAGGTCTCGTAGGTGCCCTGCAGAATCCCTTGTGTGCCAATGTAAATCCACGACCCCGCGGTCATCTGCCCGAACATCGTCAGGCCCAGCGCCTCCAGCCGGCGGAACTCCGGCCAGGTGGCCCAGTCACCCACCAGGTTGGAGTTGGCGAGCAACACCCGCGGCGCCCATTCATGCGTGCGCAACACGCCGACCGGCCGCCCCGATTGCACCAGCATCGTCTCGTCGTCGCGCAAGCCCCGCAGGGTGCGCACGATCGCGTCGAAACTCGCCCAATCGCGCGCCGCCCGCCCGGTTCCGCCGTAGACGACGAGATCGTCCGGCCGCTCCGCGACTTCGGGGTCGAGGTTGTTCATCAACATGCGCAGCGCGGCCTCTTGCGGCCAACCCCGGCACGACAGCGCCGAGCCGCGGGGCGCGCGCACCGGGCGTGCTCCAATCACGCGAACCTCCCGCTCAGTTGAGCTGGCCGGTGACCGCCTCGGCGGCAGCCACGAAACTGCCGTCGGAGGTCATCGTCACGGCGGCCTCGATTTCCGGCGCCAACCATCGGTCCGTGGCGGGACCGTCAACCTTTTGCCGCAACGCCTGGACGACGGCGCCCGTCGCCGGGGCCGGCCGCAGCGGCGCGCGCAGGTCGAGGGCACGAGCCGCGGTGAGGATCTCGATCGCCAGCACCCTGGTCAACGCGTCGACCGCCCGCCGCAGCTTGCGCGCCGCCGACCAACCCATCGACACGTGATCCTCCTGCATGGCGGACGACGGGATGGAGTCGACGCTGGCGGGAGTCGCGAGCCGTTTGAGCTCGCTCACCAAAGCGGCCTGGGTGTACTGCGCGATCATGTGCCCCGAGTCGACGCCAGGGTCGTCGGCCAGGAATGCCGGCAAGCCCCGTGAGCGGTGCGCGTCTAGCAGCCGGTCGGTGCGCCGCTCCGAAATGGACGCCAGGTCGGCTGCGGCGATGGCCAGAAAATCGAGCACAAACGCGATCGGTGCGCCGTGGAAGTTCCCGTTCGACTCGACGCGTCCGTTGTCGAGCACAACGGGGTTGTCAATGGCGGAGGCCATTTCTCGCGCCGCCACGGCAACGGCGTGCGACAGCGTGTCGCGAAACGCACCGGCTACTTGAGGAGCGCACCGCATCGAATACGCGTCTTGCACGAGCGACGGGTCGGCCCGCCGCGCCTCCACAATGGGCGAGCCCTGCAGCAAAGCGCGCAGGTTTGCCGCCGACGCGGCCTGCCCGGGATGCGGCCGCAACCGCTGCAACTCCTCGGCGAAAACCCGGTCGGTGCCACGCATCGCCTCGACACTCATGGCGGCGGCGATGTCGGCGTTCTTGGCAAGTGACCACAGGTCGACGCAGGCGAGGATCAGCATGCCGAGCATGCCGTCGGTGCCGTTGATCAGCGCCAACCCTTCCTTGGCCGACAACTCCACCGGCGCTATCCCGGCGTCCGACATCGCCTGCGCCGCGGGCCGCACAACGCCGCACGAGTCGCGCACCTCGCCTTCGCCCATGACGGCGAGCGCGCAATGCGCGAGGGGCGCCAAATCCCCGGAACAACCGAGGGAACCGAACTCGCGAACAACCGGCGTGACACCCGCGTTCAGCAAAGCGGCGTACGCCTGCGCTGTTTCCGGTCGCACGCCGGTGTGCCCGGTGGCCATCGTGCGCAACCGAAGCAGCATCATCGCGCGCACGACCTCCCGCTCGACTTCGTCGCCGCTGCCCGCGGCGTGCGAGCGCACGACCGACCGCTGGAGCTGGGTGCGCAGCTCCGCTGGGATGTGCCGGTTGGCGAGCGCGCCGAATCCCGTCGACACCCCGTACACCGGCTCGCCGGAGTCGGCCAACGCGTCGATGCGCGCGCGGGCGGCCTTGATGCGCGCTAGCGCCGACTCGTCGAGCACCACCTCGGCGTCATGGCGGGCGACGGCGACCACGTCGTCCGGAGAAAGGGGACCGGCGCCGACCGTCACTCGCGTCATAGGCCTAGTTCACCGCGAAGATCCCCGCCTTGTCGCGATCGCGCCTACGATTATGTCTGAGATCCCAGACACAAGGCGGCGTCGTTGAGCAGCGTGCCAGCAGTGAGCCGCGCGATCGGACTGTTGCGCGCGCTCGCGGCCCACCCCGGGCCGGTGCCGGCGGCCGTGTTGGCGCGAGACCTCGGGCTGCCGAGGTCGACCGTGTATCACCTGCTAACCGTGCTGGCCGCCGAGGGATTTGTCGTCCACCTGCCGGAGGCTCGCGCCTATGGGCTCGGTGTCGGAGCGTTCGAGCTCGGCACCGCCTACCTGCGCAACGACCCGCTTGAGCGGTTGGCGCGGCCACTGCTTCGACAGCTGGTCGAACGCACTGGCCAAACCGTGCATCTGGGTGTGCTGCACGGTCGCGAAACGCTGTACGTCGTCAAAGAACAGCCGGAGCACGCAGCGCCGGTTATCACGGATGTCGGCGTGCGACTGCCTGCGCATTTGACCGCGAGCGGTCGGTCAATGCTGGCCGCCTTGCCGCGGGCGCAGGTGCGCGCGCTGTTTCCGAATCGCGACGCGTTCGTCGATCGCACCGGTTTTGGTCCACGCACGCCGAGTGAGTTGCGCAACCTGCTGGCGTTGGAACGGGCCCGCGGGTGGTCGGAGGAAGACGGCCACGTCACGTCTGGCATCGCCTCCGTCGCGACGTGCGTGTTCGACTACGGACGACGCCCCGCCGCCGCGATCAGCTGCACCTTCCCGTCCTCCACCATTTCTTCGGACGACGAGAGAGCCGCGCTGGCCGGAGTGGTGAGCGCGACCGCCGAACGTTTAGCGAAACGGATGGCCGGCTCCCGCACCGGGTGAATTGACGTTTGGCTCGCCTGACACCGGATCGGGTTGCTTCTCGAGCCGCTTTGCTCTGAGTCGTGGGTTTTGAGTCAGCGCCAAAGACGGTTGACATGCAAGCATCTGCTTGCCTATCGTTTCGGCACGTGGCGGACGTGTTCAAGGCCATCGCCGACCCGACGCGCCGCGCCATCCTCGACGAGCTGGCAGCAAGGGACAACCAGACCCTGTTCGAGCTCTGCGGGCGCCTCATCATGAAGCACGGCCTCAGTGTCACGCGGCAAGCGATCTCGCAACACCTCGACATCCTCGAAGCCGCCGGGCTGGTGGTCACGCGGCGCGAGGGTCGCTACAAGTTCCATCAGCTCGACACGACACCGCTGCTAGCCATCGTCGAGCGGTGGCCAATCACGCACCAGGAGCCGACATGAGGATCTACATCACTCACGTTTTCGTCGACGACCAGGAAAAGGCGCATCGCTTCTACCGCGACGTGCTCAGATTCCAGACGAAAGACGATGTCCCGATCGGCGCCGACCGGTGGCTGACCATGGTGTCACCCGATGACCCCGGCGGACCTCAACTGCTGCTGGAACCGGACAGTCATCCCGCCGTCCGGCCCTTCAAGGAGGCACTCGTCGCGGACGGCATTCCAGCCGCGTCGTTCGCGGTCGAGGATGTCGAGGCCGAGTACGAGCGCTTGAAGGCGCTGGGCGTGACATTCACTCAGGCCCCGCTGGACATGGGACCGGTCGTCACCGCCGTTTTCGACGACACTTGTGGCAACCTCATTCAGTTGGCCGCCCGGAAGTAGCGCCGGAGCGCCTGGATGCCGCGGGCGCCGTGGTCGACCGCGACACGTCCGGAACGCGGTTCAGCTGAACCGGCGCGCCGGGGCTGCTTCGCCTTTGTTCTTGCGGCTGGCCGGCTGCTGGTCAGGGATGCTTTTCATGCGCCTTTGCTCTGAGTCATGGGTCTGAGCCACCCGGACGTCGGCAAGCGCCCCGCGGGATGGTCCGCCCGCTCATGGCGAGATACGGATGTCGCACAGCGGACACTACTTGACGGTTCGAGCAGAGCGCGACCACGGACCCAGCCGGCGTTACACGAGGTCGGGTCGGGTGCTACTTCGACGCCAGCCAGGCCCGAACAATTCGTTGGATGAACGCCCGTCCCTCGTCAATGGTCATGGAGTGCCGCGGCACTTTGCCCGACTGACGCGCATGTCTCGCCGCCTCGCCGCTGACGACCGGGTGGTTCGCGGATGCGCCAAAGGCGCTGATCTCCCTCTTGGTTGCGAAGGCGCCGAGCCCACCCCCATCGTCTCGCACGATCTCCATCATCTTGTAGAGCGTGAACCAGTCCTGGTGATCGTCGGACAGCAGCTGAAGGACCTCGCGCACAGCCGGATCCCGGTCGGCGAGATCGAGGTAAACCGGTGCCTTCGTCGGCGCCGGGGGCAGAGGTGGTACGACGTTCCCTTGCGCGTCTCTAACGACAGCGGTGGCGACCATGGCGCGGCCGCGAACCATGATGGCCTCAGCAGCCACAACGACGTGGATGCCGGTGCCGTCTGAAAACCGGCCCTGCAACTCGACGGCGCGGAAGGACGCGTCGATCAGTGCCCGCTCGGCAGCTGGAGGTTTACTGGTTGGGTTCCGCCTAGATGAGGTGAGCGTCGAGCCACGCCGCGATTTCGGGGAGGTCGACTTCGCCCGCGGCGACGGCTAGAACGAACCGCTCCGCTTCGTCGACGTCGTGACCGATGTCGCGCTCGTTGAGCAGGCAGAACGTGCGCGCGGCCGACCAGGCGAGGCGTTTGTTGCCGTCTACGAGCGCGTGGTTGCGAGCCAGCGAGTGTATGAGCGCCGCGGCCTTTTCGGCGAACGTGACGTATGCGTCGGTGCCGAAGACCGTTGTCGAGGGGCGCGCTGCGGCCGAAGCAAGCAATCCGGTGTCACGGATGTGCACCTCGCCAAGCACGCCGGCCGCGATCTCTACCAAGTCATCTGCGGACAGGTAGTCAATCGGCTCGGGTTCGCTCACTTGGACAAGCGCTCGAGCAGTTCCGCGTCCTCTGCGCGGATGCGCTCGATCGCGGCCGCGAGGCGCCTCCGTCGGTCGGTGGTGTACTCGCGGATCGCCGTCCGGGCGACCTCTTGCATCGAGCGGCCTTCTTCCACCGCTTTTCGCCGCAGCGCCGCGGCGTCCTCGTCGGACAGTCGTAGGTTCATTGCCACGAACGAATGGTACCACCGTGGTACCACTGAGGAAGCATGGCCCGACTCGCATCTCGCCGGTCGTCAACGACGTAGAAGCACGCAGGCTGGGTCCGCGGCTCGTCGCGCTGTTCGTCGCAAGCGGTGCCCGGCTCCACGCCCCCGACCTCCAGGCCTGGCTCGGCCGCGGGGAGCATGCGCTCGAGTCGCCCTACCCCGCGGAGCGCGTCGTCCGCAAAGTCGTTCGGCCTACCTAAGACCGTTAGGCTTGCGCAACACCGCCGTTCACTCGACGTCGTCCGCCGTGGTCTCCCCTGCGACGCCGGCGTGCGGCAACCGCGCGTGCTCAGCCGGGATGACCCCGAGCCGGCCGGCCTGGTAGTCCTCGAAGGCCTGCATCAGCTCGGCCTTGGTGTTCATCACGAACGGCCCGTATGCGGCGACCGGCTCACGGATCGGCTGGCCGCCGAGGATCAGCACGTCGAGCGACGGGCTGCGCGACTCCTGCGATTGGTCGGCCGCGATGGTGATCGTGTCGCCGGCGCCGAAGACGGCCAGCTGGCCCATCCGAATCGGACGACGCTCCGCGCCGACCGAACCCTTGCCGGCCAGCGTGTAGACAAGCGCGTTGAAGTCTGGCCGCCAGGGCACGGTGACCGACGCGCCCGCCGACAAAGTCGCGTGCACCAAGGAAATCGGGGTGTGCGTGACGCCCGGGCCGGGGTGACCGGCCACCTCGCCGGCGATGACGCGCAGCAGCGCGCCGCCGTCCGGAGACGTGAGCAGCGACACCGCGGAGGCGCGGATGTCCTGGTACCGCGGCGCGGCGAACTTCAGCGCCTTCGGCAGGTTGACCCACAGCTGGAAGCCGTGGAACAGGCCGCCGCTCGCGACCAGGTGCTCCGGCGGCGTCTCGATGTGCAAGATGCCGGCGCCCGCGGTCATCCACTGGGTGTCGCCGTTGGTGATCAGGCCGCCGCCGCCTTGCGAGTCGTGGTGCTCGAACAGCCCGTCGATCATGTAGGTGACGGTCTCGAAGCCGCGGTGCGGGTGCCACGGCGTGCCCTTGGGCTCACCGGGCGCGTACTCGACCTCGCCCATCTGGTCCATGTGAACAAACGGATCGAGCGCGCGCAGGTCGACACCGGCGAAGGCGCGCCGCACCGGAAACCCCTCGCCCTCGAAGCCGGACGGCGCGGTGGTCACCGAGACCACCGGCCGGTCGGCGTCGACCGCGGGGTCGGTCTGCGGTAGGCGCGGCAGCGCAAGGGTGTTCTCAACGGTGACTGCTGGCATCACGGCCTCCTGGGGGACTCGCCGCTAGGTTACGGCGTCCGACCTGGGAAACATAGTTGCATAAGCAATCATTCCGCCCGCGCCGGTCCGGGCCGCGTGAGCCCGAGCAGCGCCCCCAGGTGGCGCGGCGGCGGGTTGCCGTGGGCGAGCAACGCGTCGTTGACCTGCCGATCACTCCACGACGGCTGCGCCGACCGCAGCCGTGCGGCCACTTCGCTGACTTGCGTGACGCCGACGTGATACGTCGACAGCTGCGCGCTGGTGAGCAACACGCGGCGCCACTTGCCGGCCGCCTCGCCTTCCTCCTGGTGGCCGCGACCGGTCATCAGCGCCATCGCGTCGTCTTGCGACAGGTCGTCGCAATGCACGCGGACGTCGAGCACCGCGTTGATCGCGGTGCGCAGCCGCATCTTCAGCTGGTGCATCTGCACCTGCGGGCCGCCGAAGCCGTGGCGGATCATCTCTGCTTCAGCGAAAACGGCCCAACCTTCGACGAACGGGCCGCTCCAAAACGCCTGCCTCACCTTCGTCGTCTCGGGCGCCCGCCGACCGTGCGACAGCTGGACGACGTGGCCAGGCATCGCCTCATGGATGACGAGATTGCGCATTGCGTGCACGTTGTACTCGCGATAGAACGACGCCACCCGCTCCGGTGGCCAACTCTCGGGTGTCGGCGAGATGGCGAAGAAGGTGGTCGCGTCGGGCGGGTCGAGCGCGCCCGGCGGATCGCAGTACGCCACTGCCACACCGCGATGAATCTCCGGCATCACGATGACCTCGACCGGGTCGTCGTACAGCGTGATGATGTCGCGCTGCTCGACGAACTCCCGCGTCTCCGCGAGGGCGTCACGCGCGATCGCCACCACCGTGTCGTCGGTCGGCGCGTCGAGGTGCAGCGGTTCTTCGCCGAGGGGCAGGGGACGTTCGAGTACCGCTTCCTGCACCGGGACGGGCGGTACGTCTGGCTTCATCAGAAGGCGACGCTGGTGCGCGACGAAGAGGGGCGGCCCAAGGAGGTCGTGGGGTGCTGGA
>DASVDW010000180.1:0-34693 GCA_036380925.1 Acidothermaceae bacterium | reverse complement strand
GACGGCATCAATCGACTGCTGCGAATCATCACCTGGGTGCTCGTGCCGGTGGCGGTCTTGTTGGCGTGGAGTCAGTTCCGCAGCAACCGGGCGATCGCCGACGCCGCTCGCGGGTCGGTCGCGGGCACCGTCACGATGGTGCCTGAGGGCTTGGTGCTCTTGACCAGCATCGCGTTCGCCATCGGCGCCGTGCGGTTGGCCCGTTCCAAGGTCGTGGTGCGCGAGCTGCCCGCGCTCGAGGGCCTGGCCCGCGTCGACGTCTTGTGCATCGACAAAACGGGGACGCTCACCACGGGGGAGCTCTCCCTCGACGCGGTGCTGCCGCTCGGCGGCGCCGCGGCGGATGACGTGCGTGCCGCGTTGGCAGCGTTGGCGGCGGCCGACCCCAGCCCGAATCCCACGATGACGGCGTTGCGACAGGCGCTGGCCGACGCTGCGCCCGGTTGGCCGGCCGTCGCGCGGCTGGCGTTCTCGTCGTCGCGGAAATACTCCGGCGCCGACTTCGGCGCGAACGGCGCCTGGTTGCTCGGCGCCCCCGAGATCGTGGGCGGTGAGGGGGTGGCGTCGCGGGAGCTCGATGGCGCGATGCGCGAGGCGGTCGAGGCTGGCCGCCGAACGCTGTTGCTGGCGCGGGCCGAGCAGCTGCCGGTTGGCGACGCAGAACTCGGACGACGCGAAGCGGTTGCGTTGGTGGTGTTGCGCGACGTGTTGCGGCCCGACGCCGCATCGACCCTCGAATTCCTTGCCGCGCAAGGGGTTTCGGTGAAGGTCATCTCCGGCGACAATCCGCGCACCGTGGCCGCGTTGGCCACCCAACTCGGCCTGCGGCTCACCGGCGACCCGGTCGACGCGCGTACCTTGCCGGACGTCGATTCGCCGCAGCTGCGGGCCGCGCTGCGCGACCGCGATGTCTTCGGCCGCGTGGTGCCGCAACAAAAGCAGGCGATCGTCGCCGCGCTGCAGGCGGGCGGGCACACGGTGGCGATGACCGGCGACGGCGTGAACGACGTGCTCGCGCTCAAGAGCGCCGACCTCGGGATCGCCATGGGTTCGGGCACCCAGGCGGCTCGCGGGGTCGCGCAACTCGTCTTGCTGGACGACGCGTTCAGCGCGGTGCCGAAGGTCGTCGCGGAGGGCCGCCGGGTCATCGCCAACGTCGAGCGGGTCGCCAACCTGTTCTTGACGAAAACCGTGTACGCCACCGTGCTGGCGTTGACGGTCGGTGTGCTGTCGTTACCTTTTCCTTTCCTGCCAAGGCATCTGACCTTGGTCAGCGGCGTGACCATCGGCATACCCGGGTTCTTCCTCGCGCTCGCGCCAAACGCGAAGCGAGCTCGGAAGGGCTTCATGGGCCGGGTGCTGCGGTTCGCCATCCCGGCTGGCGTGGTGGCCGCCGCGGCCACGTTTGGCGCCTATTCGATGGCGCGCTCGGAGCCGACAACGAGCCTTGAGTCAGCGCGAACGGTGGCGACGCTGGTGCTCGCCGGTGTGGCGTTGTGGGTGTTGTCGATCCTCACCCGGCCGGCGACGCGGGCGCGCCAATGGCTCATCGCGTCCATGGTCGGGCTGCTCGTCGCCGCGCTCGTCGTGCCGTGGTCCCGGGAGTTCTTCGCGTTGACGTTCCCGCGGCCGGTGTTGTGGCTTGCCGGTGTCGGAGTGGCCGGGCTGGCCGGGTTGGCCCTCGAAGGCGGTTGGCTCGCGGCCGCGTCGGTGCAAAGCCTGGTCGCCGGGTGGCGCAATCGCCGGCGGAGACGCGGGCGACGGAGCGTCGGTCAGTCGTGACGCAGCCGGCGTGAGATGGCGGCGAACCGCTCGCGTTCGACGTCGTCGAGCTTGCGGGTGTCGCGCAGGTCGACGTACGGCTCCTGATCGGGCGGCAGCCCGTCGTCGATCGCGCGGGCGCGTTGCAGCTCGGCGTCGAACTCCGCCCCTAGGAGCAGCGCGATATTCGAGATCCACAGCCAGACCAGGAATATCACGATGCCCGCGAGGGATCCGTAGGTCTTGTTGTACGAGCCGAAGTTGGCCACGTAGAGGGCGAAACCCGCCGACGCGGCCGCCCACACGACCACGGTCAGCAAGCCGCCAGGGGTGATCCACCGGAAGCTCGCTTGTTTGGCGTTCGGCGCGGCCCAGTAAAAGATGGCGAGGACCAGACTGGCGAGGACGACGAGGAACGGCCACTTGGCGATGTTCCAGACCGTCACGGCGGTGCCGCCGAGACCGATGACGTCGCCGACGTCGCGGGCGATGCTTCCGGACAAGACGGCGACCGCCGCGGCGACGATGACCGCGATCACCAGGAAGATGGTGAGGCCCAGCCGGATCGGCGCGGTCTTCCAGATCGGCCTGCCCTCGACGATGTCGTAGATGTTGTTGGACGCGCGCATGAACGCGGCCACGTAGCCCGAGGCCGACCACACGGCGACCAGCAGGCTCAGGATCCCGATCACGCCGGCGGCGCTTTGGTTGCTTTGCACGTTGTGGAAGATCGTGGTGATCGTCCCCCGAACGCTCGTCGGCGCGTTCTTCTCCAGGTTGTTGAGCAGCTCGTCGCTGGTGTCGGCGCCGAGCAGCCCGACGATCGACACCAGCACCAGCAATCCAGGGAAGAGCGCGAGGAGCGCGCGATAGGTGAGCGCCGCCGCCCAGTCGCTGAGGCTGTCCTCCTTGTATTCGCGAATGGTTCGCCGCACCACGCCGCGCCACGAGTGCTTGTCGAGGGCGAGCGGCGAGGTGGGCGGCCGGTCGTCGTGCGCGGGCTCGGGCGTTGGATCGTCCGCGGCCGGGGCGTCCGGTGATCGGCCCGCCGGCTCCACGGCCTGCTTGCCGTCGCCGCGGTGCCGTGGCGCGTGCGGTGTCATCGTCTGGTCCTCAACTGGTGGGCCGGTCTGGTGGTTGCAGTGGTGCCCGTCGTCCGGCCTTGGGAACCCACCGAGCTCACCGGAAATAGTTGAGCGCTCATCTACGTTGTGGACTTCAATGGCCGGACCACGCGGTCCGAGTCGCCCAAGCTGATCAAGGAGGCTTTCTCATGACCACGCAAACCCAGACGGCGCAGACGGCCAGCCGGTCCGACCTCACCGGCGAATACACCTTGGACGTCGCGCACACCCGCCTCGGGTTCGTCGCCCGGCACGCGATGATCACCAAGGTGCGCGGCGCCTTCAATGAATTCGAGGGAAAGGCGAACATCGACGCCGAGAACCCCGCGAAGTCCAGCGTCAGCATCACGATCGAGGGCGCCAGCATCGACACGCGCAACGAGCAGCGCGACGCGCACCTGCGCAGCAATGACTTCCTCGACCTCGCGAACTATCCGCAGATCACCTTCAACAGCACCAAGGTCGAGCCGCAGGCCGGCGACGTGTACCGGGTGACCGGCGACCTCACCATCCGCGGCGTCACCAAGCCGGTGACGTTCGACCTCGAGTTCACCGGCTCCGCGGTCGATCCGTTCGGAAACACCCGGGTCGGCCTCGAAGGCTCGGTCAAGATCAACCGCAAGGACTGGGGCGTCAACTGGAACGCGGCGCTCGAGGCCGGCGGCTTCCTCGTCAGCGAAGAGATCACCCTCGAGTTCGAGATCTCCGCGATCAAGTCGGCCGCCTAAGGGCGGCACGCCCACGTGCCTTGGCGCGCGAGGTGAGGTTGGCGTCTCCTGGGGGAACAACGCCGGCATGCGGGAGCGGGCCTGGGGGCCGGTGGTCAAGGTGGCGTGCGCAGCCGTGCTGTGCGCCGGCGGCGCCGCCCTGATCATCACCGCCTTCCCAATGGTCGGTGGAGCGACCTGGGCGGACGCCGTCGGGCCGGTCGTGGTCGGCGTCGCGCTGATCGGCATAGCGGGGGTGTTGGTCGGGCCGGCGGTCGGCCGTCGGATCGACACCTGGCGCGAGATCCGCAAAGGCTTGCGCCAAATCGAGATGGTTTTGCGGCTGGAGTCGGCGCTCGCCGCGCGGCGAGTGCCAGTCGTCGGGCACCCGACCGGCTGCCCCCGCTGCGGCGCTCCGGCCGGGCCAAACGGCCCGGTCTGCGACTGTCCGCGCCGTTGAGCCGGTGCTGAGGGCGCGCCACGGCGTGCCGGTGGGTCGAACACTCTCCATAGCTGATCGAATGCTGATAAAAAGAGCGCGTGGCCAAGCTAAGCCGGGATGATTTCGCACGACTGCTCGCCTTCCGCACCGACCTGCGGAGGTTCGAGCGGTGGAGCCAACGCCAAGCGAAGGCGGTGGGGCTCAGTCCCGCCCAGCACCAGTTGCTGCTGGCGGTGAAGGGGCACCATGACCGTCGCGGGCCAACCGTCGGCGAGATTGCCGAGTACCTCTTGCTTCGTCCGCACAGCGCCGTCGAACTCGTCGACCGCGCCGAGGCGGCGGGGTTCGTCGTCCGACACAGGGTCGACCCGGACGGCAGGTTCGTGCGGGTCGGGCTCACGCCAGACGGTGAGAAGCGACTGCAATCGCTGTCAGCTCTCCATCTGGATGAGTTGAAGCGCCTAGCGCCGTCGCTGAAGCACCTCACCGGTGGATTGGGCGACGGCGCCAGCAAGTGACCCACCCCCGGCGGCCGGGTGCTACATCGTGATGCGATACTGGTCACAAATCCCGCCGCAAGGAGTCACTGCGCTGTGCCGCGATCTAGCTCAACGCGCCCGAAATCCGGTCTCTCGGCGTCACGGCATGACCCAGCGCCGCAACGGCCTCCCCAGGTAACGCATCTCGGCGACTTCTCCGCCACGCCGCGTTCCGCGGTGATCTGCCTGATCGCCGTCGCCATCGGTGGCGTCAGCGCCTGCGTCGCGCTCGGGCTGTTGCGACTGATCGGCCTGATCACCAACGCGGTGTTCTACCGACGGTTCGCCACGTCGTTGGTCGCCCCGGGTGCCGCGCATCATGCGACGGCGGTGATTTTGCTCGCACCGGCGGTGGGTGGCCTCATCGTCGGCCTGATGGCGCGATTCGGGTCGGAGCGCATCCGCGGGCACGGCATGCCCGAGGCGATCGAGGCGATTCTCACCGGCGGCAGCAAGGTCGCGCCCCGGGTCGCCGTGCTGAAGCCGATTTCGGCGGCCGTGACCATCGGCACCGGCGGACCGTTCGGCGCCGAAGGCCCGATCATCATGACCGGCGGAGCGGTGGGGTCGGTGGTCGCGCAGTTCCTTCGACTGACCGCCGACGAACGTAAGACATTGCTGGTGGCCGGCGCCGCCGGCGGGATGGCCGCCACCTTCAACGCACCGCTCGCCTCGGTGCTGCTCGCGGTCGAATTGCTGCTCTTCGAATGGCGCCCCCGCAGCTACCTGCCGGTGGCGACGTCCGTCGTGATGGCCACCATCGTGCGCGGTTACCTGCTGGGCACCGCCCCGGTGTTCGCGATGCCTGCGGTCTCGCTGCACCTGACGCCGGTCGTGTACTTGTGCTGCGTGCTGGTCGGCGTCAGCGGCGGCCTGCTGGCGGTGGGCGCCACCGGCCTCGTGTACTTCGCCGAAGACACGTTCAACAAGCTCCGGATTCACTGGATGTGGTGGCCGGCGATTGGCGGACTGGTCATCGGTGTCGGCGGGCTCGCTCAGCCGCGCGCGTTGGGCGTCGGCTACGACGTCATCAGGGAACTGGTGCTGGGCAAGGCGACGATGGGCCTCATCGTCGGGATCCTCGTCGTCAAGACGCTGATTTGGTCGCTCTCGCTGGGGTCAGGCACGTCCGGGGGTGTGCTGGCGCCGACCTTCATGATCGGTGGCGCGCTCGGCGCGCTCGAAGGCCACGCGTTCGCCCACGTCGAGCCGGGATTCTGGGCGCTGATGGGACTCGCCGCCGTCGTCGGCGGCGTGATGCGCTCGCCGTTGACCGGAATCGTGTTCTCCCTCGAGCTCACGCACGATTGGCCGGCGTTGCTGCCCCTCACCGTGTGCGCGTCGGCGGCGTTCGGGCTGTCGGTCCTCGTGTTGAAGCGATCGGTGCTCACCGAGAAGATCGCCCGCCGTGGGCTGCATCTGAGCCGCGAGTACGACGTCGATCCGCTCGAGATGCTGCTCGTGCACGAGGTGATGCACCGGGAGTTCACCAGCTTCACGCCGCAGACCCCGCTCGCCGTGGCGGCGCGCGCCTTCGTCGCCGATCACCGGCAGACCCGCAACGCGGCGCACCGGCAACGGCTGTATCCGGTGCTCGACGCACAACTGAGGTTGCACGGTGTCGTCACCCGGCGCGACATGCTCGACGCCGCGCTTGGCGCGCCGACCGGCGAGACGGTCGGCGACATCATGGTCCACGCCATCGTCGCGCATCCGGACGAGACGTTGCGCGCGGTCGCCAACCGGATGGCCGACCGGCGTGTCTCGCGGTTGCCGGTCGTCGATCGCGACGACCCGACGCGCATTCGCGGTCTGGTCACGCTGGTCGACCTGTTGGCCGGACGGCGCAAGGACCTTCACGAGGAACGGCACGCCGAACGCGTCTTTCGCGTGCGGCTGCGGCCAGCGCAGTGGACGGCGGAACCGGCACGGCTGCCGTGACGCGTTAGCGAGCGGTCGCCAGCCGCTCACCGGCCATGGTCAGCCAGCGATTCGGGTCGGCCATGGCCGCCTCGACCGAGCCGGCCAGCTCGGCGAGCGTCACCACCCGGCTCGTCGATTCCGGCGCCCCGTCGGCGCTGCCGCACACCACGGCGAGCGGCGCGGTCGTCCGCCGCGCGACCTCTCCGACCACCTTGCCGCGCCAGCTGCTGGCGTCGAGCCGGCCCTCGCCGGTGACGACGAAGTCGGCCCCCGCGAGGGCGTCGTCCAGACCGATGAGGTCGGCGATTGCCACGGCGCCGGGCACGATGCGCGCGCCCCACGCGGCGGCGAACCCGAACGCGGCGCCACCCGCGGCGCCCGCGCCCGGCGCGGCCGGGTCGCCGCCCATGACCGCGGCGAAGCGGGCCAGCGCGGCGTCGAGCAACGTCACTTCGGACGCCGACGCGCCTTTTTGCGGGCCGAACACGGCCGCCGCGCCGTTCGCGCCGAGCAGCGGGTGGGTCACGTCGGTGAGGATCCGGACGCCATCGGGCGGCGGCGGTCGCAGCGCGCCGTTGTCGACGCGGGCGAGCGACCCGAGCGCGGCCCCGCCGTCGTCCAAGGCTTTGTCGTCGGCGTCGAGCAGCCGCAACCCGAGGGCGGCCAGCGCCCCGGCGCCGCCGTCGGTGGAGGCCGAGCCGCCGACGGCGATGACGAGGCCGCGGGCGCCGGCGTCGAGCGCCGCCGCGATCACTTCGCCGAGGCCGCGGGTGGTCGCCCGCAGCGGCTCGGGTTGGCGGATCAGCGGCAGCCCGCTGGTGACCGCGAGCTCGACCGCGGCGACGCCGCCGGGCAGCAGCAGGTAGCGGCCGTCGACCCGACGGCGGTCCGGACCGGTGCAGCCCGGCACGGTCCGCCACCGGGCGGCTGGCGTCGCCTTGGCCAGGACGTCGAGCGTGCCCTCGCCGCCGTCGGCCATCGGCGCGAGCAGCACCTCGTCGTCCGGGCGCGCGTTCCGCCAGCCGGCGGCGAGCGACGCCGCCGCGTCGTCCGCGCTCACCGTGCCCTTGAACGAGTCGGGCGCGAAGACGATCCGCATGCCGGCGAAATTACTTGCCGGTGGCGCCGATGACTTGTTGGCTTGGCTGGCGTCTGCATACCGTGAGCGCTTCGGCCCACTTCGAGGGAGGCCCAGATGAGTGGTGTGCGAGTCTTGGTGGGCACGCGCAAGGGCGCGTTCATCCTCACCTCCGACGGCAAACGGAAAGACTGGCAGGTCAGCGGGCCGCACTTCGGCGGGTGGGAGATCTACCACGTCGCAGGGTCGCCGGCCGACCCCGACCGGATCTACGCGTCGCAATCGGGCGGCTGGTTCGGGCAGGTGTTGCAACGCTCGGACGACGGCGGCAAGTCGTGGGAACCGGTCGGCAACCAGTTCGTCTACGACGGCGAGACGGGCACGCACCAGTGGTACGACGGCACCCAGCGCCCGTGGGAGTTCACCAGGGTTTGGCACCTCGAGCCCTCGCTGACTGACCCCGACAAGGTCTACGCAGGAGTGCAAGACGCCGCGCTGTTCTTGTCGAATGACGGCGGCCGCACCTGGCAGGAGCAGCCGGGCTTGCGCAACCACGACACCGGGCCGTCATGGCAGCCGGGCGCGGGCGGCTTGTGCCTGCACACGATTTTGCTCGACCCGGTCGACCCCGCGCGGATGACCGTGGCCATCTCGGCCGCCGGCGTGCTGCGCACCGACGACGGCGCCAAGACCTGGAAGCGGATCAATCGCGGGCTGAAGTCCGGCGAGCTGCCTGACCCCGACGCCGACACCGGCCACTGCGTGCACAAGCTGGCGATGCACCCGTCGCGTCCGCAGACGGTGTTCATGCAAAAGCACTGGGACGTCATGCGCAGTGACGACGGCGGCGACAACTGGCACGAGATCAGCGGCGACCTGCCCACCGACTTCGGCTTCGTCATCGACGTGCACGCGCACGAGCCCGAGACGGTCTACGTCATCCCGATCAAGAGCGACTACGAGCACTACGTGCCCGACGGCAAGTTGCGGGTGTTCCGCAGCCGCACCGGTGGCAACGAGTGGGAACCGTTGAGCAAGGGCCTGCCGCAAAGTGACTGCTACGTCGACGTTTTGCGCGACGCGTTGGCCGTCGACTCCCTCGACTCGTGCGGTGTCTACTTCGGGACGACGGGCGGTCAGGTCTACGCGTCGCCCGACGGCGGCGACACGTGGAGCGCGATCGTGCGCGACCTGCCGGCCGTGTTGTCGGTCGAGGTGCAGACGCTGCCGTGAGCACCACCGTTCGCGTCGTGCTGCCCGCGCACCTGCGCAACCTCGCGCGGGTTCACGGCGAGGTGAAGGTCGACGTCGAGGGCGCCGTCACCCAGGCCGCGGTGCTCGATGCGCTGGAGTCGGAATTCCCTGTGCTGGTAGGGACAATGCGGGACGGCGTGACGAAGAAGCGGCGGGCGTTTGTGCGGTTTTTCGCCTGCAAGCAGGATCTGTCGCACGACTCTCCTGACGCGGCGCTGCCGGCCGAGGTGGTCGCCGGCGCCGAACCGTTCATGGTCGTGGGGGCGATGGCCGGCGGCTGACACCCGGGGCGGGTGGCTCACAAGGGGCGGCGGCCGCCGTAGATGACGTAGTCGAGCTGCTTCCAGTACACGTCGACCGCCTCGAACCCGGCCGCGCGCACGAAGTCGACCTGCGGTTCCAGCGGGATCATGTGGCGGATGTGCTCCTCGTGGCGCTCGTGCTGCGTCGGTGTGCGGTTCAACCTCTTCTCTCGTTGAGCCGGGTCGATTCGCTCGGTGACTCGCTGCCACGTCTCCTCGACCATTGGGTCGGACGACGCGATCGGGTCGAAGTTCAGGTACCAACCGCCTGGTGCCAGGCGTCGCCAGATCTCGGCGAAGAGCCCCTGCTTGCGCTCGTCGGTGAGGTGGTGCACGCACTGCGACGTGATGACGGCGTCGAGCTGGCTCGGGATCGCAGCTGGCCAGTTTCCGGTGGCCATGTCGAACTCGACGTACTCGAAGCGGCCCTGATAGCGATCCATGGCCGCGGCCGCCTCTTCCTTCATGAGCGGGGAGAAGTCGGCCAGCACCGCCCGGGCGTTCGGGTAGTGGTCGAGGAGAGCGCGGCCGGCCGGACCGGTGCCGGCGCCGAGATCGGCGAAGGTGAACGACGCGTCGTCATCGAACGGCAGCAGCAGCGCCATGAACTCCCATTGCGGACGGCGGGCGCGCTCGCGCGCCTCGGTGTCGGCCAGGTAGTCGCGGATCTGGGTCTCGGAATGCCAGATGGCTGCTGCCCGCGCCGCGGTCTCGTCGTCCGTCATGGGACGGCAGCTTAGTGCGGCCTTGCGCGCGGCGAAGGTTAGGCGTTGGCTGGACCTCAGCTGCGGTCACTGGAGGTGGACGATGCCGAAAGTCTTGATCCTTGCCGGCGACGCGTCGGAGTCGCTCGAGGTGATGTATCCCTACCAACGGCTGCAAGAAGAAGGCTACGACGTCGACATCGCGGCGCCGCAGAAGAAGCGATTGCAGTTCGTCGTCCACGATTTTGTCGAAGGCTTCGACACCTACACCGAAAAGCTCGGTTACACCTGGCCAGCCGACGTCGCGTTCGCCGACGTCGACCCGAGCGACTACGTGGCGCTGGTGATCCCCGGTGGTCGTGCGCCGGAGTATCTGCGCAACGACCCGGATTGCCAGCGCATCGTGCGGCACTTCTACAACGCCGACGCGCCGGTCGCCCAGTTGTGCCACGGGCCGCTGATCGCCGGAGCCGCAGGTGTGCTCGAAGGGCGTCGCACCGCGGCGTATCCCGCGCTTGAGCCGGACATCCGGATGGCGGGCGCGCAGTTCGTCGACGGCGCGGCGATCGTCGACGGGCAGGTGGTGTCAGGTCGGGCGTGGCCGGATCACCCGGCGTGGATGCACGAGTTCGTCGACATCCTCCGGGCGAAGGCGCCTGCGACCCTGCGGTAGGGCTATGCGGTGGCGGGCGCCCGCGGCTCGCGCACGACGACCACCGGGCAGTGCGCGTGCTCAGCGCAAGCGGCGCTCACCGAACCGAGCAGCAGGCCGGTGAACCCGCCGTGACCGCGGCTGCCGACGACGAGCATCTCCGCGCCGTCGCTCGCCTCGATCAGCACGTTGCGAGGAGCGCCGTGTCGCACCGACGCCACCAAGCCGGCCGGCCGCTGCGAACCGAACACGTCGTCCAAGGTCTGCTGCAACATCTTCTCGGCCTCGGCGTCCGGATGCCATTCCTCGAGCATGGGAGACCAGCCGTAGCTGCGCGGCCACTCCCACGCGATGACCGCCTCGATCGGGTTGCCGGTGCGCTCGCAGATGCGCGCCGCCCAGCGAAGGGCGGCCTTCGAAGGAGCGGAACCGTCGACACCGACGATGACTTTCCGGGTGACCGGGATGTCGTGAGATGTCATCTCCATCGCCTCCGATCCCGACGATTCTCCGGACAGCGGGGGTCGGCTAGGGACGAACGGCACGTGCGGCTCCTGCGTTCGCCCTGCTGTTCGGACTGGCTACGCTTCGGGGGGTGGCCGCTGATCCCGCCGATCTAGGCGTCATCGAATCGTCGACGCTGTTGCGACGCGGCGAGCTTTCGTCGTCCGAACTTGTCGCCGCCTGCTTGCGCCGCATCGCCGAACGCGACGGCGCCCACAGTGCCGACGGCGATCCGTCGTCTGTCAACGCGTGGGTGCGGGTTTATCCGGACGACGCGCTGCGCGCGGCCGCAGCGGCCGACACGAGACTGACCGTCAGGGCGCGGCGCGAGCTGGGGCCGCCGCCGCCGTTGTGCGGGGTGCCGGTCGGGCTCAAAGACCTTTACGCGGTGGCGGGCAAGCCGCTGACGGCGTCGAGCCGGCTGTACAACGAGGTCGCCCAGCACGACAGCGACGTCTGGCGCCGGCTCAGGGACGCCGGCATGGTGCTGCTGGGCCACACTCACACGCACGAGTTCGCCGCGGGCGGCACCACCGACCAGGTCGGCAACCCGTGGGCGCTCGACCGCAGCGCGGGCGGGTCGAGTGGCGGATCGGCGGCGGCGCTGTCGGCGCGGATGGTCCCGGCCGCCACCGGCACCGACACCGCGGGGTCGTTGCGCATCCCTTCGGCGCTGTGCGCGACGTCCACCATCAAACCCACCCGCAACCTGGTGTCGATCGCCGGTGTGGTGCCCCTCGCGCCGAGCCTTGACCACTGCGGACCGATGGCGAGGTCGGTCGTCGACTGCGCCGCCCTGCTCGCGCCGATGGCGGGTTCCGACAGCGCCGATGCCACGACCGCCTTTGCCAGCTGCGGCCGGCTGAGCGAGGCGGTCAGCCGCACCCGGCCGTTGGGCGGGGTCCGAATCGCGGTCTCACCGCGGGCCCGGTCGCTCGACCCCGACGTCGCCGACGGCCTGGCCCGGGCGGTTGCCTCGTGCGCGGACGTCGGCGCACAGCTCATCGAACCCAGCGAACCTGCCCCGGCCGACGAGCCGTTCGCCGACCACGGCCGGACGTTGTGCGCTGAGATGCTGCGGTTCCACCACCAGTTCGACGGCGTCCGCGACCGCTACCGCGCCTCGACACGCGACTTTCTCGAGATCGGCGAGCGCGACGCGCTCTCGGCGCAGGACTACTTGCGGTTGACCGAGAGCCGGCGGGCGGTGACCCGTCGGTGGTGGCGGTGGTTCGAGGCGCAGCGGGTCGACGCCCTGCTCGAGCCGACGGTGCCGGTCGTCGCGCTGCCGCGCGGACCCGGGTACGACGCCATGGGCTACGACGCCGACCTGGTGTCGTTGACCTACCTGTGGAATTGGGTCGGCTTCCCCGTCGTCGCCCTGCCGGCCGGTCTCGGCGCGATCAGCGGCCTGCCCGTGGGCGTCAGCCTGATCGGCCTGCCGGCGACCGATCGCGCGCTCCTCGCCGTCGCGGCGGTCCTGCAAGGCGCCCTCGGAGTGCCGGCACTTTCGCCGAACTGATTGCCGCCGCCGTTCGGCCAGCGTACGCTCGTACAGCTTGCGCACGGGCGAGCAGGTGGTACGGCAGGAGGGGTAAGTGGCTGGCACGTTCAAAGTCGAGTGGTTGCCCGGAGGTGTGCTGCTGCAACGGCGCGGCGGGTTGTTCAGCGTCGACGAGGCGAACAATTACGTGGCCGCCGTGAAAGAGGCGGTGAGGTCGGCGCCGGCGCGATGGGGCGCGGTGGTCGACGCCCGCGACGCCGTCGCGCAAAGCGAGGACGTGCAAGCCATCATCCAGGGCCTCATCCAGTACGTCGTCTCCAAGAACGTCAAGCGGGTCGCGATCGTGACGACCAGCGCGCTCACCGGGTTTCAGCAAAAGCGGATCACGACGGCGCCCGGCATGCACGACCCCGCCACCGTTGGGTTCCATCATGACTACGACGCCGCGCTCGCCGAAGTGCGCGCGGCGTTGAAGAGCTAGGCCCCTAGACCCGCCGCAACCCCACGTAGTTCTCCGCGAGGCTGGCCGCCGCGGCTGGGGACCCGACCGTGTATCGCAACTGCGACAGCTGCAACTGCCGCTGATACGGGTCGTCGTCGGGGAACCGGTGCAGCATCGAGGTCATCCACCACGAGAAGTGCTGCGCGCGCCACACCCGGCGAAGCGCGGTCGCGGAGTATTCGTCGAGCGCCGTCGAGCTTCCCGTCCCGTACCAATGAGCGACCGCCTCGGCGAGCACCGCGACGTCGGCGATGGCCAGGTTCATGCCCTTGGCGCCCGTCGGCGGCACGATGTGCGCTGCGTCGCCGGCGAGGAACAACCGGCCGCAACGCATCGGCTCGACGACGTAACTGCGCATCGCGGTGATGCCTTTTTCCAGGATCGGGCCCTCGACGAGGCTCCAATCGGAGTCGATCGCCAGCCGGGTGTGCAGCTCGTCCCAGATCCGCCGGTCCGGCCAGTTCGCGACGTCGTCGTCGGGGTCCACCTGAAGATAGAGCCGGCTCAGCTGAGGGGAGCGCAGGCTCATCAGCGCGAATCCGCGGTCGGTGTAGGTGTAGGTCACCTCGTCGGCGGACGGCGCGACGGCGGCGAGGATCCCGAGCCAGCCGAACGGGTACTCCCGGTGGTACTCGGTGAACTCGCCCTTGGGTATCGCCTCGCGGCTCACGCCGTGAAACCCGTCGCAACCCGCGATGAAGTCGCACCGCAACTCGACGTCGCGGCCGTCGTGTCGGAAGCTGAGCGTCGGCTCATCACCGTCGATCTTGTCGAGCCGGACGTCGGAGACCTCGAACCGGATGTCGCCGCCGGCGGCGAGCCGGGCGGCGATGAGGTCCTTGACCACCTCCTGCTGGCCGTAGAGCATGATCGACCGGCCGCCGGTGAGCTCGGGAAACACGATGCGGTGCGGTGTGCGGTCAAAGCGCAACTCGATGCCCTCGTGCACCAGACCCTCGCGGTGCATCCGTTCCCCAACGCCGGTCTCGTCGAGCAGGTCGACGCTGCCTTGCTCCAGCACGCCCGCCCGCACCCGCGCCTCGACGTAGTCGCGGCCGCGGGTCTCGAGCACCACCGAGTCGATGCCGTGGCGAGCCAGCAAATGGGAGAGCATGAGCCCGGCCGGGCCCGCTCCAACGATTCCCACCTGGGTCCGCATGGCCCGCCTCCTGCGCTCGCACTCGTCGCGGCTGCGTTGACCCCGACGGTCCGCCGCCGTTTGCCCTCGTCGTCCCAACATCTCGTGCGCTAGCCGAACGGAGGTTCATATGATGGACGACGTGAAGGCTAACCCTACAGTCATGGCGGGCCGAATTCCCGCGCGTTGTGATCGAAATCGCGGACACTGGGCGGTGTCCGGTTGACGCCGGACGGCTTGGTCGGTACGTTCGCTTCGTGGACGCAAGTCCGCAACGCGCACAAGAGGTGACCCGGTCCTCGTCCTCGGCCGCGCGAGTCGGACGCCTGAAAGGCTGGAAAGGCCAAGAGCCGATGGCCGAGATCACCTCACTGCGAAACGCGGTGTCGTCGCTGGTCCATGACCGCGACATCGTCGCGATGGAGGGCTTCACCCACCTCATCCCGTTCGCCGCCGCCCACGAGATCATTCGGCAGGGTCGGCGCGAGCTGACCCTGGTCCGCATGACGCCGGACCTGATCTACGACCAGCTCATCGGCATGGGTTGCGTCAAGGCGCTGGTCTTCTCCTGGGGCGGCAACCCCGGCGTTGGCTCGCTCCACCGGTTTCGCGACGCGGTGGAGAACGGCTGGCCGGCGCCGCTGGAGATCGAGGAGCACAGCCACGCCGGCATGGCGAACCGGTACGTGGCGGGCGCGGCCGGACTGCCGTTCGCGGTGATGCGCGGCTACACCGGCACGGATCTGCCGCTGCACACCGGCAACATCGCCTCGATCGTGTGCCCGTTCACGGGGGAGACGCTGACCGCGGTGCCAGCGCTGCGTCCCGACGTCACGATCATCCACGCGCAGCGCGCCGACCGCCGCGGCAACGTGCAGATGTGGGGCATCACCGGCGTGCAGAAGGAGGCGGTGCTGGCGGCGAGCCGATCGCTGGTCACCGTCGAGGAGATCGTTGAGGAGTTGGAGCCGGTGCCGGGCCAGGTCGTGCTGCCGAGTTGGGCGATCACCGCCGTCGCGGAAGCGCCGTCGGGGGCGCATCCCTCTTACGCGCACGGTTACTCCGAGCGGGACAACGACTTCTATGTGAGGTGGGATGCCGTGAGCCGGGACCGCGCCACGTTTCTCGCGTGGATGAACGACAACGTCCTGCAGGCCGCGCCGGCGGGGCGAGACGCATGAGCGACGCCGTCAAGAGCGCTGTGAGCTACCCCGGCGCCGTGCAGGGCGCCGACGCGGCGCAGGAGTGGACCGCCGACGAGATGATGACGGTCGCCGCTGCGCGACAGTTGCACGACGGCGCGGCCTGCTTCGTGGGAATCGGGCTGCCGAGCACCGCGGCGAACCTCGCGCGGGCGACTCACGCGCCCAGCTTGGTGCTGGTGTATGAGTCCGGGTGTCTTGGCGCGAAGCCGCAGCGGTTGCCGTTGTCGATCGGCGACGGCATCTTGGCCGAGCGCGCCGACGCCGTGGTGAGCGTCGCCGAGGTCTTCAACTACTGGTTGCAACCGGGGCGCATCGACATCGGTTTTCTCGGCGCGGCGCAGCTCGATCGGTTCGCCAACATCAACACCACGGTCATCGGCGGGACGTACGCGTCGCCGAAGGTGCGGCTGCCCGGCGCGGGTGGCGCGCCGGAGATCGCCGCGTCGTGCCGTGAGGTGGTGATCGTGGTTCGGCAAAGCCTGCGGACCTTCGTCGGCAAGCTCGACTTCGTGACGTCCGTCGGGTACGGCGCCGGGCCCGGGGACCGCACCCGGCTCGGGTTGCGTGGCGGCGGTCCGCGCGTCGTCATCACCGACATCGGCATCTTGGAGCCTGACCCGCGCAGCTGCGAGCTGACGTTGACGCATTTGCATCCCGGGTTCACCGTCGAGCAGGCGCGGGCCGCGACCGGGTGGCCGCTCGCGGTCGCGGACGACGTGCGGACGACACGTCCGCCGACCGTGGAGGAGCTGACCATGTTGCGCCGACTCCAGGCGACGACCGCGGCGAATGAAACGGCCGCCAAAGCATGACGCGTACCGACCGCGCCGAGGTGTTCATCGTCGACGCGGTGCGCACGCCGGTCGGGCGGCACGGCGGCGCCCTGTCGAAGGTCCGTCCGGACGACCTGGCGGCGGCCGTGGTGCGCGCGTTGGTGTCGCGCACCCCACAGCTTGACCCGGGCCGCATCGACGACGTGGTGTTCGGCGACGCGAACGGCGCCGGGGAGGACAACCGCGACGTGGCTCGGATGGCCGTGTTGCTCGCCGGGTTGCCGCCGAGCGTGCCCGGCGTCACGGTGAACCGGTTGTGCGGCTCGGGGCTCGAGGCGGTGATCGACGCCTCGCGGGCGATCGCGCTCGGCGACGCGTCGCTGTGCGTCGCCGGCGGTGTTGAGTCGATGAGCCGGGCGCCATGGGTGTTTCCGAAGCCGGAGCGCGGTTTTCCCCGTGGCCATCAGACCGCGTTCTCCACCACCTTGGGCTGGCGGATGGTCAACCCGTCGATGCCCCAGCAGTGGACCGTCTCGCTGGGCGAGGGCGCGGAGATTCTCGCCGACAAGTTCGGGATCTCCCGGGTGGCCCAAGACGAGTTCGCGCTGCG
Organism: Acidothermaceae bacterium; assembly: GCA_036380925.1. GTDB lineage: Bacteria > Actinomycetota > Actinomycetes > Acidothermales > Acidothermaceae > JAICLV01. Next base: position 17,971 of record DASVDW010000180.1, on the reverse strand, counting down.
CAGCCATCAGCGCGCGGCCGCCGCGTGGGCCGCTGGCCGCTTCGACGCGGAAGCCGTGCCGGTGCCTGGCGCGGACCTCGATCGCGACGAGTCCATCCGCGCTGACACCTCGCTCGAGGCGCTGGCCAAACTGAAGCCGGCCTTCCGCGAGAACGGCACGGTCACCGCGGGCAACGCGTCGCCGTTGAACGACGGGGCGTCCGCGGTGCTGCTAGCGGACGCGGCCGGATTGCGGGCTGCTGGCCGCGAGCCGCTGGCCCGGATCGTGTCGCGGGCGGTGTCCGCGGTCGAGCCGCAGCTGTTCGGCATCGGTCCGGTGGAGGCGGCGCGAACCGCGCTGAACCGGGCCGGTGTCTCATGGTCCGATCTGGCCGTCGTCGAGTTGAACGAGGCGTTTGCCGCGCAGTCGCTCGCCTGCCTGGCCGAATGGCCGGAGCTCGACCCTGACATCGTCAACGTCAACGGCGGCGCGATCGCCCTTGGCCACCCGCTCGGGTCGTCGGGCTCGCGCATCTTGACGTCGTTGGCGTGGGAGTTGAAAAGACGTGGCGGCGGATTCGGCCTCGCCGCGATTTGCATCGGTGTCGGACAGGGGCTCGCAGTGGTGGTGGAAGCGTGACGAATCTGGTGTTGCCGAGCTACCCGAAGGTGGTCGGCGTCCATCCCAACCTCGATTGGCCTGCCTACGGCGGCACCAAGTTCCGGCATCCGCTGCACGCGCCCATCGACCTGCCGCAGCGGCTGACCGAGGTCACGGGTCCGTTGCTTGGCGAGGGACGGCTTGGCGAGTTTGACAACGACCTCACCCGTCAGCACGACGGCGAGCCGCAGGGCCAACGCATCATCGTGCACGGGCGGGTGCTCGACGAGGGCGGCAAGCCGTTGCCCGCGACGCTGATCGAGATCTGGCAGGCCAACGCGGGCGGCCGTTACCGGCACGTCGTCGACAACTGGCCGAGCCCGCTCGACCCGAACTTCACCGGCCTCGGGCGAACTCTCACGGACGACCAGGGCCGCTACCGTTTCACCACCATCAAGCCCGGCGCCTACCCGTGGCACAACAACGACAACGCTTGGCGTCCGGCGCACATCCACTTCTCCTTATTCGGCAGGGCGTTCACTCAGCGGCTCGTGACGCAGATGTACTTCCCTGACGACCCGCTCTTCTTCCAGGACCCGATCTTCAACTCGGTCACTGACGAAAGAGCGCGGCAACGACTGATCTCGCGCTACGACCATTCGGCGACCACCGACCATTGGGCGCTCGGTTTCGAGTTCGACATCGTGTTGCGCGGCCCCAGCAGCACGCCATTCGAAAGCCACGAGGACGACGATGAGTGAGCGACTCGGCTGCACGCCGTCTCAAACCGTCGGGCCGTTCTTGCACATCGCGCTGCCCTGGCCCGACGGCCCGTTCGTCGTCCCCGAAGGAACGCCCGGGTCGTTTTGGATCACCGGCCAGCTGTTCGACGGCAACGGCGACCCGGTGATCGACGGCCTGATCGAGATATGGCAGGCCGACCCGGACGGCAGATTCGACCACCCAGACGATCCCCGCGGCGCAACCAAACCCGCCATTCCCGGTTTTCGGGGATTCGGCCGATCTGACACCGACGCGGAGGGCCGGTTCCGCATCCTCACGGTCAAGCCGGGCGCCACGCCGACGACCGACGGCGCCGACGAGGCGCCGCACATCGACATCTCGGTGTTCGCCCGCGGACTCCTCGACCGCGTCGTCACCCGGCTCTACTTCCCCGATGAGACTGCCGCCAATGACGCCGATCCGGTGCTCGCGTCCATCGACGACGCGCGGCTACGCTCGACGTTGATCGCATCCCCAAGCGACGACGGCGGTCTTCGGTTCGACATCCATTTGCAGGGGGCTCATGAGACAGCCTTCTTCGAGCTCTGAGGGTCTGCTCGGCCCGCTGTTCAGCTCGCCGGACGTCGAACAAGAGTTGTCGGACACCGCGCTGCTGCACGCCTTGTTGCGCGCGGAGTCGGCGCTGGCGGCGGCCGCCGCGCAGTGCGGCATCGTCCCTTCCGACGCGGCCGAGGCCATCGAAAACGCCTGTCGCGACGGGATTTTTGACCTCGCCGCGCTCGGCGCCCAGGGGGAGTCCGCGGGCAACCCGGTTGTCCCGCTGGTGCGCGCGCTCGTCGCCCAGGTGCCGGAAAGCGCCAAGCCGTGGGTGCACTACGGCGCGACCAGCCAGGACATACTCGACACCGCGTTGATGCTGCTCGCGCGCAACGCCGGCCGACTCGTGGTCGCCGAGGCGGCGTCCGCGGTCGGAGCCGCCGCCGCGCTGGCGGACGCCCATCGAGGGGCGGTGATGCTCGGACGCACGCTCGGCCAGCAAGCCGTCGTCACGACGTTCGGTTTGAAGGCGGCGAGTTGGCTGACCGCGCTTGACGCCGGCGGGTCACGGCTGGCGTCCGCGCTCGAGAACGAGGTGGCCGTCCAGCTCGGGGGCGCCGCCGGCACCTTGGGCGTGCTTGGTTCCGGCGGACCGGATGTGGCGCGCGCGTTCGCCGCTGCGCTCGGCCTGGTCGCGCCGCCGTTGCCGTGGCACACCGATCGCCAGCGGATTCTCGCTTTGGCGGCGGCGTTGGGCGGCGTCGTCGCCGCGGCCGGGAAGGTCGCGCTCGACGTGGAGTTGCTTGCCCAGACCGAGATCGGTGAGGTGGCGGAAGGCGGCGACGCCGCTCACGGCGGTTCTTCTGCCATGCCGCACAAGCGAAATCCGATTGACTCGGTGTTGGTTCGCGCCGCCGCGTACCGCGCGCCAGGGCTGGTCGTGACGCTGTTCTCCGCCTCGCAGCACGAACTGGAACGCGCTGCCGGCGCCTGGCACGCGGAGTGGGCGCCGTTGCGGGGGCTGCTGTCACTGGCCGGCGGAGCGCTGACACGGGTCGCCCGACTGATCCCGAACCTGGTGGTCGACACCGTCCGCATGCGCGAGGACGTCGAAAACACAAGGGGTTTGGTGATGGCCGAGCAGCTCACCGCCCGGCTCGCGCCGATGCTTGGCCGAACCGCGGCGTCCGACGTCATCGCGCGCTGTTGCGAACACGCACGCCGATCCGGGCGCCACTTGCGCGACGTCGCACTCGCCGACGACACGGTTCGGTCTCATCTTTCCGCCGCGCAGATCGACGCCACGCTCGATCCGCGCGCCGCGCTGGGCGCGGTCGACCGGCTCATCGACAACGCCGTCGCGCAGTCCGCGCTGCTCGCGCCGCCGCGGAGCGGCTCGTGAGCGCCTCGTTGCACATCTCGGAATACGGCGATCGGGATGCGCCAGCGTTGCTGCTGGCCAACTCGCTTGGCACCACGTCGATGATGTGGTCGGCGCAAATTCCCACGCTCGCAAGGCATTTCCACGTCGTCGCGTTCGACCACCGCGGGCACGGCAGTTCCGACTCGCCGCCGGGGCCGTGGTCGATCGAAGACTTCGGCGCTGACGTCATCGCGTTGCTCGACCAGTTCGGCTTGGACAGCGCGGCGTTCGCGGGCGTCTCGCTCGGCGGCATGGTGGGCATGTGGCTCGCGGCAAACGCCCCAGAGCGGATCGACCGGCTGGTGTTGATCTGCACGTCGGCCCATCTGGCCGCGCCTGACTACTGGCGAGCGCGCGCCGAGACGGTGCGGGCGAAGGGCGTCGCGGCCATCGTCGACGCGGTCGTCGACCGTTGGTTCACGCCCGCCTTCGCCAGGCGATGCCCGCCCGTCGTCCAGATCTACAAAGAAATGTTCGCGCAGTCGCCCACCGACGGCTACGCGGCGTGTTGTGAGGCGGTCGGCCGGCTGGACTTGCGCGCAGACCTCGCGCGCATCGCCGCCCCGACGATGGTGATCACCGGTGCAGACGACCTCGCGATTCCCCCTGAGCACGGCATCGCCATCGCCAAGGCGATTGCCGGCTCGTCATATGTGACGTTGGCGGACGCCGCGCACCTTGCGAACGTCGAACAGCCTGAGGCCGCCACCCGCCTCATGCTCGATCACCTACGGCCGAAGGAGTGACCGGCATGGACGACGAGGCGCGGCACGCGCAGGGGATGTCGGTGCGAAGGGCGGTCTTGGGCGACGCGCATGTCGACGCGGCGGTCGCGTCGACGACCGCTTTCACCGCTGACTTTCAGGACTTCATCACCCGATACGCGTGGGGGGACGTGTGGTCGCGGTCCGGGCTTGACCGTCGCACCCGGAGCTGCATCACCATCGCGATGCTCGTGACGCTGAAGCAGGAGCACGAGTTGGCGATGCACCTGCGCGCGGCGCTGCGTGTCGGCGTCACGCCCGCGGAGATCCGCGAGATCCTCCTGCAGTCGGCCATCTATGCTGGCGTGCCGGCCGCCAATCGCGCGTTCGCGATCGCGCGGGATGTGCTGGGTGAGGATGGTGACTGACGTGGCGAACTCGGACGCGGGCTCGGACGCCCAGCCGGCGACCGGGCGCGCCGCGCGCGGGTCTGACTTCGTCCAGTCACTTGAGCGCGGGCTCGCGGTCATCCGGGCGTTCGACGAGACGCGTCCCGAGCTGACGCTCAGCGACGTCGCCCGGGCGACCGGACTGACCCGCGCCGCTGCCCGGCGCTTCTTGCTCACCTTGATCGACCTTGGGTACGTCCGCACCGACGGGCGGCTCTTCGCCCTGCGTCCGCGCATCTTGGAGTTGGGCTACGCGTACTTGTCGAGCATGTCGCTGCCCGAGGTGGCGCAGCCGCACATGGAAGAGCTCGTCGCGAAGGTGCACGAGTCGTGCTCGGTGTCGGTGCTCGACGGCACCGACGTCGTCTACGTCGCGCGGGTGCCGACCCGGCGCATCATGACCGTCGCGATCAGCGTGGGCACCAGGTTCCCGGCGTTCGCGACGTCGATGGGCCGCGTCTTGCTCGCGGCGCAGCCGAACGACCGCATCGAGGCGTACCTGGCGTCGGGCGTGATCCAGCAGTACACCGACTTCACCGTCACCGACGCCGACAAGCTGCGCGCGGTGCTGGCGAAGACGCGCACGCAGGGCTACTGCCTGGTCGACCAGGAACTGGAGAAAGGGCTGCGTTCGATCGCGGTGCCGGTCCACGACGCCGACGGAACGGTCATCGCCGCGATGAACGTGTCGCTGCACGTGAGCGGCGGCACCGCCGAGGAGATCCGGCGCGACATCTTGCCGCAGTTGCGAGCGACCGCAGCCGAGATCGAGCAAGACCTGCGCGGGCAAAACCGCCCGCCGGTGACCCGCTAGTCGCCCGCGTATCCGGGTCGCGACACCGCGAGTCCGGCGATCGTCTGCGGCACGAGCAGCCCGATCAACACCGCGAGCGGCACGGTCCAATTCCCGGTGACCGAGTGCAGCAGCCCGGCCAGCAACGGACCGCCCGCCGCGATCAGGTAGCCCAGACCCTGCGACATCGAGGACAGCGCCTGGGTGGCAGCGGGGTTGCGGGTGCGCAACACCATCAAGGTGAGCGCCAAGGGGAACGACGCGCCTTGGCCGAGGCCGAGGATGACGACCCACAGGTAGGGCGCGGCCATCGGCGCAAGGAGCAGCGCGAGCAGCCCGCCGCCCGTCAGCAGCACCGAGCCGAGCAGGAGCGATGTCTGGTTGCGCAGCCGGATCGCGAGCGCTGGGAGGCCCAACGACACGGGGGCTTGCACCGCCGCGCTCACCGCCAACAACGCACCCGCGTGACTTTCGCTCAATCCGTGATCGCGAAACAGCGTCGGCAACCAGGTGAGGGTCGCGTAGAACACCAGCGACTGCAGGCCGAAGAAGACTGTCACCAACCAAGCGACGCGGTCGCGCAGCATCCCGCGCGGGGCGACGAGCGCGAGCGCGTCGGAGCCGGCCACCCGAAGTTCGGGCAGCCACATCAGCAGGGCCACCGCGGACAGCGCCGCCCAGATGCCGAGACCGCCGCGCCACCCGTGGTCGATCGCGTTGGTCAACGGCACGGTGAGACCGGCCGCGATGGCCGCCGAACCGGTCAGCGCGAGCGTGTAGAGGCCCATCATCACGCCCGTGTGCCGGGGGAAGTCGCGTTTGATGAGCGCGGGGAGGATCACGTTGAGGGCGGCGATCGCGCCCGCCGCGACCAGCGTGCCGGCGAACATCGTGATGGCGTCCGGACCAATGCGAACCAGCAAGCCGACGCCGATGGCCGCGGACAACACGGCCACCGCGCGCGCCATGCCGATCCGCCGGGTGAGCCACGGCCCCAAGGGCGCCAGCGCGCCGAAGCAAAGCACGGGCAACGAGGTGAGCACGGAGATGCCCACGCCGGTCAGCCGCAGGCCGTCGCGGACTTCGGCGACGAGCGGGCCGATGCTGGCGACCGCCGGCCGCAAGTTCAACGCCACCAAGAAAACCGCGACGCCAAGCCACCCGGCGGCCCGCGGCCGGCTCGGCCGCTCGGAGGCCAGACTCACGAGGGGTTGGGCGCCGGTCAGTGGGTGGTGTCCGTCACGCGGTAACCCGTCGGGAAGACCCGCAGCCCGAAGCGTTCGGCGATTCCCCACAGACCTTTGCGCACCCACACTGCCATCACGACGGCAACACTACCGACGATGATGAGGTACCACGCCCCGTGGGAGGCAAGTGTCCGCTGCAGCACGAAGAACACGATGGTGCCGAGGATCGGGCCTTCGAGCGTCCCGATGCCGCCGATCAGCACGACGAAGATCATGTAGGCCGACCATTGCACGCCGTACACGTTTTGCGGTTCGACGTTGAGTTGGTTGATGGCGAGCAGGGCCCCTGCGCCGCCCGCTCCGACGGCCGCGGCCAGGTAGACCGCCCGCTTGGCCCTCGACACGCGCACTCCGACGTTGCGGGCCGCCGTCTCGTCGTCCCGGACGGCGGTCAGCGCCAGGCCCACCCGGCTGCGCAGCAGGAGGTAGCCGCCACCCAGCGAGGCGACGGCGACGGCCAGGGCGGCCCAATAGGTGTAGGCGCCCAAGACGACCGGGTCGAACCCGCCGAGTCCGGGCACGTTCGTCCCTGTGCCGCCGCCGAGCGACGAGTCTCGGATGGTGAGCAGCGCGAGCACCTCGGCGACCGCCCACGTCCCGATCGCGAAGTAGCCGCCGCGCAGCCGGAACACCAGCCACGAGATCGGCACCGCCAGCACGGCGCAAAAGGCCGCGGCGATCGGCAGCGCGAGGAACGGCTCGACGCCGTGCTGCGCGAGCCACAGCACGCCGTACGCGCCGACGCCGATGTAGGCCTGCTGGCCGACGGAGACCAGTCCGGCGTAGCCGGCGAGCATGTTCCAGGTGACGCCCAGGGTGAGCAGGATGAAGAAGTCGACGAGCAGGGACGTCGTGCCTTGCCCAGCGCCGTAGGGCAGGTAGCCAAGGATGAGCAGGGCGACGATGGCGGGTGGCAAGGCCCAGCGCGAAGCGCGAGTCGACCGGCGGATTCGGGTTGTCGTGGCGCGCGCCGGTGGCGCGGTCGGTGCTTGCGTCATGCGTGCGCCCTCGCTGGAAACAGGCCGCTCGGCCGCACGGCCAGCACGGCGAGAAACACCAAGTGGCCGATCAGGGTGCCCATGGTGGGATCGATTTGGGCGCCGATGGTCTGCGCGAGACCGAGCACGCAGCCGCCCGCGAGCGTTCCCCACAGCGAGCCCAAACCACCGATGATGACGGCCTCGAACGCGAACAACAGCAGGTTGCTGCCACTGGTGGGCGCGAACTGCGCGTACATGCCGAACGCCAGGCCGGCCAGCGCCACGGTCACGAACGCGATGCCGGTTGCGATGCCGGCGATGTGCCGGGTGTTCACGCCGGCGATCCCCGCCGCCTCGCTGTCGTCGGACACCGCGCGGATCTGCCGCCCGGTCGAGGTGCGGGCGAGGAACAACTGGACGCCGGCTAGCACCGCGACGGCAACCACCAGGATGCCCAGACGCAGGTAGCTGATCGAGATCTCGCTGCTGATGCGCAGCGCGTCCGTCGCGAGCTTGCCGATGCTGAGCGAGTGGCTGTCCGCGGAAAACCCTTCGAGCAGCGCGTTTTGCAGGACGACGGACAACCCGAACGTCACGAGCAGTGTCGTCAGCGGACCGTTCTCCAGGCTGCGCTGAAGCAACGTTCGCTGGGAGACGTAGCCGAACGCACCGAACATCGGTGGGACGAACAGCAGCGCCCACATCGCGTTCGTGTGCACCGAAGGCAACAGCGCGACCGCTACGTAGCCGCCGAGGACGGCGAGGTCGCCGTGCGCGAGGTTGATGATGCCGACCACGCCGAAGAGCAGCGAAAGCCCGCACGCGAACAACGCGAACAGGCCGCCGAGCAGCAGGCCCTGCGCGATCGCGTTCACCCAGTTCATGACGCGACCGCCGATCCGAGTCCGCTGCCGAAACCGAAGTACGCCGCCTCGATCTCCTCCGCGGTGTGGTCTTGCGGCCGGCCTTCCAACGTCGTCCGGCCTTCGAGCAGGCATTGGAAGCGCGCGGCCACCCGCATGGCTTGGGCGACGTCTTGCTCGACGATGAGCACGGCCATTTGGTCGCCGACGATTTCCGGCAGCTTCTGGTAGATCCGCTGCACGATGACGGGCGCCAAGCCAAGGGAAATCTCGTCCAACAGCAGCACCCGCGGGTTGGCGACGAGGGCGCGTCCGATCGCGACCACCTGTTGCTCGCCGCCCGACAGGTGGCTCGTCTTCTCGCGCCGCCGATCACGCATCCAGGGGAAGAGGTCGTACACGCGATCGACGCTCCATTCCCCGCGTCGTCCGTTCGCCGCTCCCACCAGGAGGTTCTCCTCGATGGTCATCGAGGGGAAAAGCCGCCGACCCTCGGGGACCAGCACGATGCCTCGGCGCACCCGCTCGTCGGTGGCCAGCTGGGTGATGTCGGCGCCGTCGACGCGAATCGCGCCGGACGACGCGCGATGCAGCCCAGCGAGCGTGCGAAGCAGCGTCGACTTGCCCGCGCCGTTCGCCCCGACGACCGCGAAAATCTCGCCGGCGCGCACCGCGATGCTGACATCGCGCACCGCCGCCAGCTGCCCGTGCAACACGGTGAGACCCTCGGCGACGAGCAGCGCGTCCGTCGTCGGCGACTCCGCTGCGGCGCTCATGTCTCGGTCGCCGGCTGACGAGGCAGGCTTGCGCCGCCGGTGGTGGCCGCATCCGCCACGGTCGACTCCGTTCCGAGAAACAACTCCTTCACCCGCTGCTGGCTGAGGACCTCGCGCGGCTCGCCGTCCGCGATCAACTGACCGATGGCCAGGCACACCAGGCGGTCGACCGTGGACAGCAGGGCGCGGACGACGTGCTCGATCCACACCACCGCGATGCCGCGGGCGTTGACCGCGCGGACGATGGCCACGAGTTCAGCCACCTCCGGGTCGGTGAGCCCGCCCGCGACCTCGTCCAACATCAGCAGCCGGGGGTTTGTCGCGAGGGCGCGGGCGACTTCCAACCGCTTGCGAGGCAGCAGGCCGAGCCGTCCGGCAGCGGTGTTGGCGTGGCGCCCAAGCCCGGTCTGCTCGATGACGTCCATCGCGTGGTTGCTGGCGGCGGCGCGTCTCAGCCCGGCGCCTTGATGCGCCGCCACCAGCACGTTTTCGAACACCGTCATCCCGCTGAACGGATGCGGCACCTGGAAGGTCCGGGCGATGCCGAGCCGGCAGCGGGCCGCCGCGTCGAGCCCGATGACCGAACGGCCGTCGAACTTGATGTCGCCCGCGTCGACCGGAAGATCGCCGGAGATCATGCCGAACAGGCTCGTCTTCCCCGCGCCGTTCGGCCCGACGATGCCGAGAGTGGCGCCGTCGGACACCTCGAACGACAACGAGTCAGCGACCAGGACCTGCCCGAACCGCTTGCTCACGGATTCGAGCTGGAGAAGTGCCGTCATAGCCGTTGCGGACCTACGCGTTCGTCGGCTCGAGGTCGCCTTCGATCGGGGCGTCCGGGTTGGCCGAATTATCGACGATCTTGAGCTCGTACGGGAACTTTCCGGTGCCCTTCTTCCATTGGACGCCGGCCGGCTTCATGATGCCGACGCCGGGAACGGGGCCGCCGCCGAAGTTCAACGCGCCGGACATCCCGCTGTAGTTCATCGTGCGCAGTTTGTCGGCGACGTCCTTGGCGTCGTGCGGGTCGGACGCCTTGGTGAAGGCCTCGTGCGCGACCTCGAACAGCGAGTACGTGCTGCCCAGCGACTGCACCCACTGTTTGCCGGTCGCTTGCGTGAAGTTTTCGCCGAGCTGCTTCGCGGTGGTGCCGTCGATGCTGCTCTTGTACGGCATGCTCGGCGTCCACCACGCGTCGGTCGCGATGTTGATGACCAGGTCGCCCAACGCGACGACGTCGGCGGGGAACAGCAGCACTTTCGCCACGGTGGCCAGCTTCGGCTTGTAGCCCTGCTGCGCGGCCTGCTTCCAGAACACGTTGAAGTCTGGCGGCAACGGTCCGTTGACGTAGATGTCGCACTGCTCGTTCTTGAACTTGCTGATCATCGCGGTGTAGTCGGTCGTGCCGTCGGCGTATGCCCCGCCGTCGACGCCCACGTACCCCTTCGGCTGCAACAGCGGCGGCCAACCTTGGCGGAACGCGGTGCCGTCGGCGTCGTTGGGGAACATCTCGGCGACCTTCTTGTTGTTCGGGACCCGATCCCACATCGGGATGAACGTTTTGCCGAACTCGGCGAGGCCGAAGAAGAACATCGTCGTGTACTGGAAGGTGGTGCCTGGTTTCGCGCCACGACCGAAGTACCACGATTCCCAAGGGACGACGGTGGACACGCAGGGCACGCCTTGCGACTCGCACACCGACGCGACCGGGTTGGTCACCTCAGGGGTGGACGTCACCAGGATCATGTCGACCTTGTTCGTGGTGATGAGTTGCTTGGCGACCTGCGACGCCCGGTTGGGGTCGGACTGGCTGTCGGCGACCACGATGTTGACGTCGTAGGTCTTTGAGCCGACCTTGATGCCCTTGCTGAAGGCGGACGTCTTTCGAATGGTGTCGACGACGTAGTTGTCCGACACCGCGAAGCCGGCGAGCGGGCCGGTCTGCGGTGACACGAACCCGATGGTGAGCGTCTTCTTTCCCGAGTTGCTCGAGCCGCCCTTCAGACCGGAAGAGCATGCGTCGAGCATCCACCCCGCGCCGAGGGCGGCCGCGCCCACGCCAGCGCCGCGCAGTAGCGACCGTCGGCTCAGCACCGGGCCGGAGTTCGACGGAGGGGCGGGGATGCCGTCGGGGGTGTCGTCAGTGGTGCCGGCTGTCATGTGGGTGACTCCACTTCATGAGGCCGAAAGGCCGATGGGCTGGCAGTTGAGGTTGCCGGTGTGATGTGTTCGCATTGCGAAGGGGTGTCCGCATGCTGGATGACACTCTCGGCGCTGCGCGGTGCGCGTGTCAAGGATCAATCGGTCACGATGCGATGCCATTCGCCGCCGTGCTTTCGCGCGCGCCGGTAGATCGGACGACGCCGCTGCGCGGGAATGGGCCGATCGCCGTGCCGTTGCGCGTTGACGGCGAACCGCGCTGAGGCTAGCTTCATATATTGAACATGCGTTCGCTTTACGAACGCGCTCGCTCGCCAGCCAAGCCGCCAGGAGGCTCCATGAAGCTGCTCGATTCGACGACGTGGACGGGGCAGGTTTTCTCTGACGGCTGGCGAGAATCGCTTGGCGGCACCCGTGATGTCGCCGAACCGGCGACCGGCGGTTCGATCGGCGTCGTCGGCATGGCGAACGCCGAGGACGTCCGCCAAGCCGCGGCCTCCGCCGCGAAGGCCCAACCCGAATGGGCGGCGATGCCGTTCGCGGAGCGGGCGGCAATCTTGCGACGCGCGGGTGAGATCATCGAGCGCCACGTCGACGAGATCCACTGGTGGATCATCCGCGAGGCCGGGTCGGTCCTGCCCAAGGCTCAGCTGGAAACGCATGTGGCGGCGCAGGAGTGCTTCGAGGCGTCGGCGTTGCCGTCGCGGCCGACCGGTCAGATCCTGCAAAGTGAGCAGCCGCGGTTCAGCATGGCGCGCCGGGTGCCCTCGGGGGTTGTCGGTGTCATCGCGCCGTTCAACGTGCCCCTCATCTTGGGCATCCGCTCGGTCGCGCCCGCGCTCGCGCTGGGCAACGCCGTCGTCTTCAAACCCGACCCGCGCACCGCCGTGTGCGGTGGTGTCGTCATCGCCCGCGCTTTCGAGGAAGCCGGGCTGCCCCCCGGCGTGCTGCACATGCTGCCCGGCGGCGCGGAGGCCGGCGAGGCGATCGTCACCGATCCGCACGTGCGGGTCGTCTCGTTCACCGGCTCCACGGCCGCCGGCCGCCGCGTCGGCGAACTCGCGGCGCGTCATCTCAAGCGCGCGCACCTGGAGCTCGGTGGCAACTCGGCGTTGATCGTTCTCGACGACGCCGACCTGTCGTTGGCGGCCTCAGCCGGCGCCTTCGGGTCGTTCCTGCATCAAGGCCAGGTCTGCATGACCACCGGTCGGCATCTGGTGCACGAGTCGATCGCCGACGCGTACATCGAGGCACTCTCGGAGAAGGCCAAGGGGCTGCCGGTCGGCGACCCGGCCACGCAGCAGGTCGCGCTCGGCCCGATCATCGACGCATCGCAGCGCGACAAGATCCACGGCCTGGTGACCGCTAGCGTCGAGTCTGGTGCGCGACTCACCGCCGGTGGCACGTACGAGGGCCTCTTCTATCGTCCGACGGTCCTCACCGACGTCAGTCCCTCGACCCCGGCCTACGCGCAAGAGGTGTTCGGCCCGGTGGCGCCGGTGATGCGGTTCTCCACGCTCGACGAGGCAGCGCGTCTCGCGGCCGACACCGAATACGGCCTCTCGCTGGGCATTTTGTCGGCGGACCCGCTGCGCGCGTTGGAACTGGCCAACCGAATCCCCTCCGGCATCGTGCACATCAACGACCAAACGGTGAACGACGAGGCGCAGATACCGTTCGGTGGCGTCGGGGCCTCCGGCACCGGCTCCAGGTTCGGCGGGGCTGAGGCCAACGTCGAGGCGTTCACCGAGACGCAGTGGGTGACGATGCGCAGCGACATCGCGCCCTACCCGTTCTAAGGAACGCGGATGACACGACGTGACGAGCCGCCGTTTCGGGCCGACCATGTGGGGAGCTTGCTTCGCCCAGCCCGGCTGTTGACCGCGCGCGCCCAACGGGCGGCCGGTGAGATCTCGGACGACGCCCTGCGCGCGGTTGAGGACGAGTGCATTCGCGAGGTCGTCGCGATGCAACGCGACGTCGGGCTGCAGTCGGCCACCGACGGCGAGTTCCGCCGCACCGCCTGGCACATGGACTTCATCTATCGCCTCGGCGGCGTCGGCAAGGCCGACGAGAAGCTGCACGTGCAGTTCTTCAACGAAGAAGGGACGCTGGACTTCGCTCCGGCCGCCCTGCGCATCAGCGATCGGATCAAGCTCGGCGACACCATCTTCGCCGACCACTTTGAGTTTCTGCGCAATGAAGTGGGCGAAGGTGTCACGCCGAAGCTGACAATTCCCTCGCCGAGCATGGTCCACTACCGCGGCGGGCGCGCCGCGATCGACCCCGATGTGTACCCCGAACTCGACGAGTTCTGGGACGACCTCATCGCCGCGTACGCGGAGGAGGTGCGCCGGCTTGGCGACTTGGGGTGTCGTTATCTGCAGCTCGACGACACCAGCCTCGCCTATCTCAACGACCCCAGGCAGCGCGAGCTCATCGCGTCGCTCGGCGGCGACCGGGAGCATCAGCACGAGATCTACATTCGCAACCTGAACCGGGTGTTGGAGGCCAAGCCGCCGACGATGCGGATCACCACGCACATGTGCCGAGGCAACTTCCAATCGTCGTGGGCCGCCGAAGGCAGTTACGACTTCGTCGCCGAGGCGTTGTTCGGCGGCCTTGACGTCGACGGCTTCTTCCTCGAATTCGACGACGAGAGATCAGGCGGGTTTGCGCCGCTGCGTTTCGTGCCACCGGGCAAGTGCGTCGTCCTCGGTCTGGTGACGACAAAGCGCGGTGCTCTCGAAAAGAAGGACGACTTGAAGCGGCGCATCGACGAAGCCGCCAAGTACGTCCCGCTCGAGCAGCTTTGCTTGTCCCCGCAGTGCGGGTTCTCATCGACCGTTGAGGGAAACTCGCTCAGCTACGACGAAGAGGTGGCGAAACTGCGGCTCATCGTGGAGACCGCGACCGAGGTGTGGGGCTGATCCACAACCCGCCATTCGGTTGTCCACAGCCGTAGCCAAAGCGCGCGCACGCGCTGTCGTCGATCGGTCATGCTCGCAGCCATGCCGATCGATCCAGCGACCGAAGCCGCGCCCGTTCTCAAGCTCCGCACGCCGGCCGACATCGTCGACGCGGTGCCGCACCTCGTAGGTTTCCAGCCTGACAACTCCGTCGTGTGCATGTCGCTGCGCGGCGCTCGCCGGCGGCTCGGTCTGGTGAGCCGAGTCGACCTGCCGCCGGTGCGGTTCGCTCGCCAGTTTGCCGCCCACGCCGCGCGGTACTTACAGCACGACGGCGCGGAGCGGGTCATCGCGGTCTTTTACCCGCCCGACGACGGCCCGTCCAACGGCCGGGTGGTGGCGGCCGTCGACGCATTGGGCAAAGCGCTGGCGAAACGCAGGATTCGCGTCGTGGAGGCGCTTTGCGTCTACGACGGGAAATGGTGGTCGCTGCTGTGCGACGACGACGAGTGCTGCCCGCCTGAGGGCACGCCGGTCGACCCGGCGGTCACCTCTTTGTTGGCGGCGGAGATGGCGGTCAGCGGCCGCGTGGTGTTCAAGTCACGTGCCGAACTCGAGCGCACGCTGCGACCGATTCGCGGCCCTGGCGCCCGCGAGATGCGCGATGCTTTGTCGCGGGCGAAATCGCGGGTCGAAAGCGCGCTCGCGGCGGCTGGGCGGCACGACATCGCCGCGGAGTCGATCGACCTGTATGACGCCGCCGTTCGGGCGAGGCAGACGGTCGACGAGGCGCCGACCGCGCTGGCGCCGGACGACGCGGCGCGGCTGATCATCGCGCTCGACGACGTGTCGGTGCGCGACGAAATCCTGACCTGGGCGGACGGGGAGCGTGGCAAGGCGCTGCTGCGGCTGCTCGGCGAGCTGGCGCCGCGTGCGATGAAAGGCTTCGAAGCGCCCGTGCTCACCGCTTATGCGCTGGCGTGTTACGTGCAGGGCAACGGCGCGCTCGCCGGCATGGCGGTGGATCGGGCCCGCCGAGCCGACCCGGGATACAACCTGGCGAAGCTCGTCGACGAGGCGCTCCTTCGGTGCGTCAACCCAGAGGTGCTGCGGGCATGGCTGCGTGACTTGCGTGTCGTCCTTGGTGACGCGACGAGCGGCTAAGGTCAAGGGATGTGCACGGTGGTGTGCCGGTGGCGCCCCGATGAGCAATGGCCGGTGCAGATACTCGCGCTCCGCGACGAGCTGGCCAGCCGGGCGTTTGACCTGCCGGATCAGTGGTGGCCGCAGCAGCCAGCGGTGGTGGGGGGTCGCGACCGCGCCGCGGGCGGCACCTGGTGCGCGAGCGATCCCGCGACAGCGGTCAGCGCCGTGGTTCTCAACCGGCCCGAACCGCGATTGGCCGCCGCTGGGGCGCCAAGCCGAGGGATGTTGCCGTTGGCCGCCGTCCGGTATCAGGAGCGGTGGCCCGAGTATCTCGATGTCAAGGGAATGGCAGGCTTCAACCTCGTCCTCGTCACTCCTGGACAGGCGCGCTGGTGGTGGTTTGACGGCGAGGAGATGCAGGGCGCGCGGCTGCGGCCCGGCGTTTCGATGTTCACACCGCGCGGGGAGCGCGCCGACGTCGACCCGCGGCTGCTGACCGGAGCCGCGCGGCTGGTCGACCCGGTGGCGACGGCCAGCGAGGTGTGGCGTGACTGGCTGCCGGTGGTCGAGGAGGCCGAGCCAACCGCCGATCCCAACGCGCTGATCGTGCGCAAGCCGGTCGGTGACGACAGTTACGAGACGGTGTTCGCCCAGTTCATCGCGTCCGCGCCGGGCCGGCTGCGGCTTGACTACCTGCCTCATCCGGCGAGCGGCCACACCGTTGGCTGGACCACGCGGCGCTGGCCCGCCTAACGTCGTCGGCCAGCGACGGCCTCGGTGCTGGAACCGGTGTCGGTCGGGGGACGTGCACGCCGGCCGGCCAGCAGGCTGGTGGCGGTCGCCGTCGCGAGGATGAGCAAGACGACGGCGAGCGAGACGCCGGTTGAGATCTCCGGCACCTTCGACGACACCGTGTGCCCGTAGTGCAGCACCAGCTTGACGCCGATGAAGGCCAGCACGGCGGCGAGGCCGTAATGCAGGTGCACCAAGCGGTCGAGCAGCCCGACCACGAGGAAGTACAGCGCGCGCAAACCTAGGAGCGCGAAGGCGTTCGCGGTGAAAACCAGATACGCGCTGCTGGTGATGCCGAAGATGGCGGGGATCGAGTCGAGTGCGAAGACGAGGTCGACGGAGAGGATCGCGACGACGGCGATGAGCAGTGGCGTCGCGGCCCGCCGACCACCGATCCGGGTGACGAAGGCGCCGTCGGCGGCGTCCTCGACGACCGGCATCACTCGGCGAACCAACCGTACGGCGCGGCTGTCGCCGACGTTCGGTTGTTCGCCGTGGCGGCGCACCAGGTTCACGGCCGTGTAGACGAGGAACGCGCCGAAGACGACGAACGTGACGGTGAAGCGTTGGACGGCCGCGGCGCCCGCCGCGATGAACGCGGCTCGCATGACGAGCGCGCCGATGACGCCGATTAGCAGTACCCGTTGCTGGTGGCGGGCCGGCACGGAGAACTGCGACAAAATGACGGCGAAGACGAAGAGGTTGTCGACCGACAGGCTCTTCTCCACGAGATAGCCGGCGAAGAATTGCGCGGCGGCGTCGGCGCCCGCGGTCGCCGCGATGACGACGCCGAACGCGCCAGCGGCGCCGATGTAGACGAGCGACCAGGTCACGGCTTCGCCGAAGTGAACCTCGCGGGGGCGGCGCGCGTGCCACACGTCGAGCACCACCAACGCGGCCAACCCCAAAACGGTGGCGAGCCAGGCGCTCAGCGGCACGGTCATTCGCGGTGCGCACCTCCCACTCGGCCCGTCATCGCAGGCCCGGGCCGGCCATCTCCTCCAAGCGGCGTACCCGGTCGGCCGTCGAAGGGTGCGTCGAGACCTCTTCCAAGAGTGGACGAGCGCCGTCGACTGTCGCGCGACGCTCGGTATTGCCATGGTGCGGCAAGGAGAGGTTCGAGGTGGAGGCGGCCAACAATCAAGACCACGCCGACTGGTTGCCGATGGTCGGCAACGTCACTGCGGCACCTGACCTCCGCGGCGAGTCACGACGTGATGTCGGCGGACGTCAGCCGAGCCCACGCCGCGCTGCCGAAGATCGCGGTGTACGCGACCGGCACCAACAGGCTGTGCGCCAGCGAGCCGATCGAGTAGGTGGTGCGCAACAGATCGCCGAAGTCGAGCCAGTGATGCGTCAACAAGACGCCGCGAATCGAACCCAGCTGCGGCACCGAGTCGAGCACCGCGAACGCGATGACCAGGGCCACCGTCCCGGCCATCGCGCCGATCGGGACCTCTGTGAGCGTCGACAAGAACAGCGCGAGCGCGGCCAGCCCGAGGAGGTCGACGAAGACGAAGATCGCCACTCCCACCGCGCGACCGAGCCCGCTCGCGAACGGAATAGTGTCCCCCGACAACAGCGTCACGCCGTGCGAGCCGAAGAGCGCGAGACCGGCGAGCATGCCGACCAGCGCGACGAGGGCGATCGCGGCCGCGAGGTACGCCAACGCGCCGAGGCTTTTGACCACGAGCAGCCGGGTGCGTGAAACCGGGACGGTGAGCAAATAGCGCAGCGTTCCGGTGTTCGCCTCGCCGGCGATCGCGTCGCCGCACACGACGGCGACGGCCCGCGGCAGGAAGACCGGCAGGCAGACCGTCAACGCGGTGAACGCGAGGAACAGCCCGTTGTTGGTGAGCTGGCCGATA
>DASVDW010000179.1:0-4485 GCA_036380925.1 Acidothermaceae bacterium | reverse complement strand
CGGATGCTGGGCGCCCTCGAGCGCGACCATGTCCTTCCAGCGTTGCTCGCAACCGGTCTTTATCGACTCCGGCGCCCGGGTCTGCGCGGTGCGCACCGCGTCGACCGCGCTGAAGTCAAGGCTCGACAGCGCCTTGGTGGCGCCCGGCAGCGGCAGGCCGCACTTGTCGGTCGGCAGAGTCGGTTGCACAACCTTCCCGTGCTGATCGATCACCGCGAACCACGGCAGCACCATGGCGATCGCCGGGCAGGCGATGCCGGACGGCGTGGGCTCGGAGGGCTTGCGCAACTCGGTCGCGAGCCGGGCCAGACCGGCCGGCGGGGAGTCGGCGACTTCGGCGAGCTGGACGCTCCACTCACCGAGATCGGGATACGCGCGCGGCACCGTCTCGCAGCGGACCACGCGGGTGATCTCAAAGCCGGCCGGAAGCGGGGTTCGCTGCGCCCCGCCGCCGGTTGTGAACGGCTCGGTCGGGCAACTGATCGCCTGCCCGTCGACGCGCGCGACCGCCCGCGTGCCAACCGGCGGGGGTGTGTCGCGGGCCGCGGTGGCCGCCGGACCGGTCGGCGGGATGGAGATCGCCGGGCCGCTCACCGACGTGTCGGGTGGCGCGGCCGAAGCCGACCCGGCGCCCGCGGTGGTGATCGCCGCGCCGGGCTGGACGGTCGAGGTCGAGGCGCAGCCCGCGCACCCGATCATGACGGCCAGCGCCCCCGCGGCTCCCGCGGTCAGTAATCTCATGCCGGTTAGACAACGACGCATGCCGGTTGGACGCAACCCGCGGGCGGCTGGTTGCGTCGCTTGGTCACGGATGTGTTGCGCCCCGAACCACCCCGGGTACGCCGCACGACGAACCGGTTGTCAGCTGACCGCGAACGGCGAGTTGCCGACGCTGGGGAACGATTCGTGGTGAGGTAGTGGTTGCATTGGTTAGCTGTTCGCCGATGAGAAGGACGTGAATGTGACTCCGGTGCTGGCTCCGACGCCCCTGTCGGCCGCGGATCGTTGCGACCGTTGCGGCGCGCGCGCCTACCTGCGCGCGGTGCTGCCGTCCGGTGGGGCCCTGCTGTTCTGCGCTCACCACGCTCGTGAGCACGCGGCCGCGTTGCGGGCGGTCGCGGTGGAATTCCAGGACGAAACCGGTCGCCTCGAAGACGTTCCCCCGACCGCTCCGGACGACGAGCGCTAACCCGACGACATAGATCGCGAAGGGCCCCGCCGGAGTCATCCGGCGGGGCCCTTCACCTGCGTGGGCGGCCTAGACCTTGTGCGCCGGGCTCGACGACGGGACCGGCGGCCCCGCCGGCTGCTTTCCAAGCGGGATGTAGGTCTGGCCGCAGCCCACGGCGCCGCCCGACAACGTGTTCCACGTCCAGCTCAACAACGACGGCAACGCGGCGCGCCAGGCAGGAGGCGTGTGCGTCCCGCCCTCGACCACCACGTTCATCGTCTTCTCCCGCCCGGAGATCACCTGCTCGAAGTAACCGGCGGCGGTGGTGTCGGTGCTGTTCCTGGTGCCGCGCATGATCCAAAACCGCGGCAGCGGGCCGCTCACCGCCTGCGCCAGCGCCGTGGGGTCGTTGGCGCGCAGCCCCGCGCCGTCCTGGCTGAAGACCTTTCCGAGCACGGCAAGATCGGCTTGCGGCGAGTAGAAGCCGTCCATCGAAGCCACCGCGCCATACGAGCCGAGGTGTCGAAGCGCCAGGTTGGCCGCGCAGAATCCACCGTCCGAAAGACCGCCGATGCCCCAGTGCGGCCCGGGCGGGAGCACGCGGAAATCGGCGACCACGTCGGCGGCGACGTCCGAGGTTAGATAGCTGTCGTCGAGCGGGCCGTGCGGGGCGTCGACGCAGTCTTGACCATGGGCCCCGGAGAACGTGGTCGGCATCACCACGACCATCGGACCGATCCGCCCGCTGTCGATCTGGTGATCGAGGATTTGGGCCAGGCCAAGTCCGTAGATCCAGCCGCTCGCGTCGCCCGGGTCGCCGTGCAACAGCTCGAGCACGGGGAACGCAGTGTTGGCATACGCCGGCTGGAAGTATTGCGGCGGCAGGTAGACGAACGCCCGGCGGTCGATTCCGCTGCGCTTGCCAGGCAAGTCAAGCCGGACGACGCGACCACTGCCGGTCGTCGGCTTGGCGGCGACGCCAAGCGGCGGGATGTCGATCAACGTGGTGGTTCTGGGGTTCGAGGTCGGCGTGGGCGGCGGCGGCGCCGACGGCGCGGCCGGCAGATCGCGTGTGTGGTCGTGCCGATCAAGGTGCGACGAGGACTTGTTGGAAGCCGCCATCGCCGCGGTGTACGAGACCGTGCCGTGGCTCGAAAGGTCAGCCGCCAGAGCGCCCCAGGTTGTGTAGTACTGGTAGTTGTCGTTGACCAGCGCGGCGCCGAACAGCGTGCTCAGCGCGAAGGCGAGCACGCCTGCGGTCACTCGCAACGCGAGGCGCTTCGTCTTGACCAACCAGAAAAGCAACCCACCGAAGCCGGCGACCAGCACACCGAGAAACACCCACCCCGTTGGCTCGAACACCGGTCAGCTCCTCGTCGTCCGCGGCCGCCGTGGCGCGCGTCATGAGTGAAACGCGCGACACCGCTCATTGGTTGCCGCGAGCCCGGACGACGCGAGGCGCCGGTCGGATGCCCCGACCGGCGCCCCTGTGCGACGTCAGCTCACCGTCAGGTTGCGGCGTGCGCCTTCAACTGGTGCGCCGCCGCCAGCAGCGCCCGGGCCGCCGCGGTCTCCGTCGCGACGGTGCGCCAGCTCGGCGCGCGTCCGTCGAAGGCCGCCGCGTTCAGCGTCTGTGAGATGCGGGTCGCCACAATGGTGCGGGCGAATCCCAGGCCGCGCAGCGCCCGCTCGGTGCGGATCCACTGCTGATCGTTCGACGACGAGCCGCTGGCGAGCGCGGCGCTGTCGGCGATCATGGTGTCGGTGCCGAAGTCCCCGACGGCGGAGTTCAACTGCTTGAACACCTCCCCCAGCGCCTGCGTGCCGGCCAGCGCGCGCGGCACGTGCCGCATGATCTCGGTGATCACCCGCCCGTCGGACCGGTAGTCGTCGCGCAGGCCGACCATCGACAGCAGCGTCGGCCGGATGTCCGGCTCGTCCGCCCAGGTGCCCTGGGTGCTGAGCTCCGGCACGGTCATCGTCGCGTTGGGGTCTCGCACCGCAGGGCCGTGCGCGGCGTCCGGCCCGTCAACGCCGCGGGCCTTCACGTTCGGGCCGACGAACCCCGCCCAGGTGATGTCGATGTCAGGGCTGTAGTAGCCGTGGTTCCACGCGTACTTGCTGTAGATCGTCACTCCGGCCGGGCAGGCCGAGAGGCTGGCGCTTTGACAGAAGTAGTAATCCGGCTTCGGGAAGATCGTGTACGTCGGCGTGCGCAGCGGATCCGCGGTCTGCATGTGCAGGATCTGCTGCTCCGCGGCGTCCGCCTGGTAGTTCACGATCTTCTCGTTTGCGGCGCCGCTGTACGGGTTGTTCGCGGTGAGCGCGGCGGTGTCGCGCTCCAGCTGGCGCACCGCCGGGTCGTCAGGTCGCGGCTGCGGCTGCGACGGCGTCCCGTTGACGTACATCGCGGCGCCCTGCGGCTCGACGTCGAACGCGGTCGTGTTGCCGCGCTGCGTCTTCAGCAGATCCGGCAGATTCGCCTCCAACTCGCCGATTTGCCCTGCGGCGTAAGAGCAAACGCTGCCGTTGCAGGACGGCGAGATGGCCCGGCCGGCGTTCGCTCCCGCGAAGTGGTCGTTCTCCTCGGCGCTGACGATGAACACCGAGTTCTTCGGCGTGATGCCGTCTTTTGCCAGCCGGTCAAGGAATTTCGCGAACGCCTGGTCGTACTGGGCGGCGTTCGACGCCATGCACGGGTCGCCCGCTCCGAGAGCGCCCAAGCTGGTCGTCGTGCAACCGGTCTGGCCCGGCTTCTTGTCATGGATGTCGGAGATGTAGCCGTAGGTCACCGGGATGCCGGCCTCTTGCATGTCAGCGAGGTAGGCGAGCGATTGGGTGGCCGTCGGGTTGAAGCCGGGAAACCCGGGCTTCTTGCTGAACGGCTCGATGATGGGGTTGCCGTCGAGGTCGGTCAGGTTGCCGTTGGCGTCGGTGACCGGATAGCCGTGCGACGCCGTGTTCGGCGTGCCGGCGCCGAGCTGTGGCGCGACATATTTCGCGCCGAATAATGCCTGGTACCCGTCGTAACCGCCCGGCTCGTTCGGCAGCCGGTCGGGCGTGGCGGACGACGACGGCGTGGTCTGCCCGTACTTCACCGCCTTGGCGTCGGCGCAGACCGCGTCGCCCTTCGCACAATGCACCGCGATGCCGATGTAGTCGGCGACCTCGGCGTCCCAGAACGGCTTTCCGCTGGTGTCGGCAGCGAGTTGCGCGGCCTCCGGCGAGTTGGCGCCGAACACGTTCGGGATGTCGACCGGCACGTTCTCCAGCACCATGTTCGCGGTGGAGAAGTCGCCGACGTCGCAGCCAGC
>DASVDW010000178.1:0-13805 GCA_036380925.1 Acidothermaceae bacterium | reverse complement strand
CGACTCAACCATCGGTGGTGTCGCCAACCGAGATCCCGCCCGCGCCGCCGTCGGTCGCGGCGGCGTCTCCCACCGCGCTGCCGAAGAACTCAGCCGGCTGCCCGACGGTCGACTCGCTGCCTCCGGGTGCGAACGCGGAGCAGAACGCGCGCGCCGCCGCGCTCGCCGCGGCGCCTGGCCGCTACGGCGACGCAGGCGCGAAGGCCGTCGTCACCAAGGTGTACCCAGCCGCGAGCGGTCAGGGATTCGGCATCGTGGCCGACGCCATCTGCGGCAAGGCGCTCGGCGACAACAGCTACGTGGTCGAGCTAGGTTTTGGCGACTCAGCGAACACCGACAGCGCGTCGATGGGCAGCGGCCAGCTGTTCGTCGCCAACTTCCCCGGCGCTGGATGGCAGGTCTGGTTCCAGTACCACTGATCTTCCGGCGGCGAGCCGAGGACACCTGGCGCTACCCGAGGACATTCATTGGCGGGTGTCCACGCGTGTCGCCAGGTGTCCTCGGCCCCGCCACGGCCTCGCCACAGGGCTAGGCCCCGCGCGACATCTCCTTGCGCACCGCCTCGGCGAAGTCGTCGATGTCTTGCTCGGTGCTGTCGAAGGCGCACATCCAACGCACTTCGCCGGTGTGCTCGTTCCAGACGTAGAAGTGGAACTGATCCTGTAGCCGCTTGGTCGCCTCGCGCGGCAGGATCGCGAAGACGGCGTTCGCCTGCACCTCCCGGGTGACGGACACGCCCGGGATGTCGCGCACCGCCGCGGCCAACCGCTGCGCCATCGCGTTGGAGTGCCGCGCGCTACGCAACCAGAGGTCGCCCGACAGCAGCGTCTCGAACTGGGCGCCGACAAAGCGCATCTTCGACGCAAGCTGCATGGCGGCCTTGCGCAAGAACAGCGTTCCCTGCACGGCGTCCGGATTCAGCACGACGATCGCCTCGCCGAACATCAACCCGTTCTTCGTGCCGCCGAAGCTGACCACGTCAACACCGGCGTCGGTGGTGAAGGCGCGCAACGGCGCGTCCAACGCGGCGGCCGCGTTGGCGATGCGCGCGCCGTCCAGGTGCACATGCATGCCGTGCGAATGCGCATGCGACGTGATCGCCGCGATCTCGTCGGCGGTGTAAAGCGTTCCCAGCTCGGTGCTCTGCGTGATGGACACGGCGCGCGGTTGCGCGCGGTGCTCGTCACCCCACCCAAACGCCTGCCGGTCGACCAGCTCCGGAGTCAGCTTTCCGTCGGGCGTGGGCACCGTCAACAGTTTCAGGCCGGCGATCTTTTCTGGCGCACCGCACTCGTCGGTGTTGATGTGCGCGGTTTCCGCGCAGATGACGGCGTCCCACCGTTGGGTCATCGCCTGCAACGACACCACATTGGCGCCCGTGCCGTTGAAGACGAAGAACACCTGCGCCTGCTCGCCGAAGTGCGAACGGAAGACTTCTTGCGCTGCCGCGGTGTAGGGGTCGGCGCCGTAGCTGGTGAGGTGCCCGCCGTTGGCGCGGGCGAGCGCCTCGAGCACCTCGGGATGCACGCCCGCGTAGTTGTCGCTCGCGAACCCGCGCTCGCTCGGGTCGTGATGGATCAGTTCGTCAGCCATAGCCGCGCTCCGTTCACCTCGGCCGCGGGCTTCTCCCACAACGACACAATTTCTTGCGCGAGGTCTGCGACATCGGTGAAGCCGGTGAACTTGCCCTCGGGCTTCGCCTCCCGCATCGCCGGCGTCAGCAACGCTTTCACCACCAGCACGGTCGCCGCCGCGGAGGACCCGCGAAACGAGTCGGCGACGGCGAGGGTCCAGGCTTCAGCGGCCGCCTTGGCCGCCGCGTAGGAGGCGTTGTCGGCGGTCGGACGCGACGCCGCGGCGGCCGAGATCAGCGCGAACCGGCCGGCCGGCGCCGCGAGCAACGCGTCGTGAAAGGCGCGAGTGGTGTGCTGCACGGTGCGAATCAGCAGGTCCGACAGCAGCGCCCAGTCGGCGAGGTCCGATTCGACGATCCCCTTGCCGCCGCGCCAGCCGCCGACCAGATGCACAACCCCGTCGACCCGGCCGAACTCGGCGACGACTGAGTCCGCCCACGACTTCGTGGCGTCTTCGTCGAGCAAGTCGACGGCGTGGCCAACCGCCCGCCCGCCGGAGGCCGCGACCTCCTCCGCCAGCGGGCCAAGCCGGTCGACGGACGTGTCGGCCATCACCGCCGTCGCCCCTGCGGCGGCCAGCTGACGCACGACGGCCCCGCCGGCCCCGCCACCAGCGCCCGCGACGACGACCACGGCGTCCGCCAATATCTTGCTCAAGCCCGGATTCCCTTCGTTGATGCGATCACGTCAGCCAGCTTGCGGCGCAACGCGTCGAAGAACACGTTGAGCGGAAACTCGTCAGGAAGCACCAGGTCGACCAGCTCCTTCGGCGGCCCGTCGAGAGGCAACGCGGCCGTGTCCCCGATTGCCTTCGCCCATACCGACAGCGGGTTCGGCGCGACGTAACGCGACACCAGCTCGTGCGCCGCCAGCCAATGCCCGACTCTCGATCGGTCGATGCTGTCGCGGTACAGGCTTTCGACCTGGTCGCCGAGGCCGATCACGCCGTCCGCCAACCGACTCCACTCGATAGAAAGCGTGTTGTCGGTCCATCGGACGATACCGTGTTTGTGCAAGTAGCCGAACAATAGCTGCCCGCCGAGCCCGTCGTAGTTGCGCACCCGCTCACCGGTGACAGGGAAGCGCAGCATGCGGTCGAACAGCATCGCGTATTGCACGTACTCGCCGTACGGCGTGATGCGGCCGGCCTCCAGTTGCACCGCTTGCCGGAAAGCCTGCAGGTCGCAGCGCAATTCCTCGATCGCGTACATCCAAAACGGCATCCGCTGCTTGATCATGAACGGGTCGAACGGCAGATCGCCGTGGCTATGCGTGCGGTCATGGATCAAATCCCACAACACAAAGGTGTTTCGCGCGAGTTCCTGGTTGTCGACCAACCGTGCAGCGGCCGGCGGCAGCGATATTTTCAAGACGGACGACGCCGCCGCGACGACGCGGCGGAACCGGGCCGCCTCACGGTCGCAGAAGATGGCGCCCCAGGTGAACCTCGGAATCTCGCGGACCGCGACCGTCTCGGGGAACAGCACCGCGGAGTTGGTGTCGTATCCGGAGGTGAAGTCGACGAACGCGATCGGGACGAACATCGAGTTGTCGTAGCGCGACTGCTCGAGGTCGGCTAGCCAGTCGGGCCACACAACCTTCACCACGACTGCTTCGAGGTTTCGGTTCGGGTTGCCGTTTTGGGTGTACATCGGGAACACGACGAGGTGCTCGAGCCCGTCGACCCGCTGCCGCTCGGGGTGGAACGCCAGCAGCGAGTCGAGGAAGTCCGGGACGCCGAATCCGGCGTCGCGCCACTTCCGAAGGTCTCGCGCGACGGCCGACAGGTACTCGGCGTCGTGCGGGAACCTTGGCGCCAGCGCCTCGATCGCCCGCACGCAGTCGTCGACTCGCGCGGCCGCGACCGACGCGTCTCCTTCGATGGAGCCGTCCTTGCGCTGCAGCGGCCGAATCGCCTCAACCGCCGACTTCAGCGCGGCCCACCGCGGTGAGTCGTCGGTCCACCGGGCGGCGCCCGCGGCTTCGGAAACCGCGCGTCCGCCGGCGGCCCAGGTCACCACGTTGGTCCACAGCGTCAGGTGCTGGTAGTCGCCGATCGAGTCGTCGCCGAACAGGTCGGAGTCGGCGAACACCGCGACCCGCCCGCCGCCCGCGGTCAACGCGACCGCCAGCGGCGTGCCCGCCGGATCGGCGGTCGCGGAGGTGCGCGCCAGCACGTTGGCCTCGACGCCGTCCGAGAACTGCAACGCGCCCGCCCGGTAGAAGCAGGCGGTCTCGACGCGCGCGAGGAGGTCGACCGCGCCGCGCGGGCGGGGCAGTTCGGCGAGCACCCACGTCGCGACGTCGCGGTGGTTGTGGACGGTGTCTTGCGCGGTGGTGTTGAGCGGCCGCACGCCGAACCGGTCGAGCAGGTCGACCAGGTTGTTGCCGTACTTGTCCTGCTCGCACTCGGCGAGGACGACGAGTCCGCCGCCGTCGCGAACGAACGTGTCGAGAACGGCGATCTCGTCGTCCGAGAGCTTGGGGGAGCCGCCGCCGGTGACCCGCTCCCACGTGCCCTCGGACGGATGGGCGAGGACGACGACGTCGACGTCGCGCAACACCTCGGCGGTCAGCGCGCCAGAGATGTGGGCCTCGACCCGCATGCCGTGCTCGCGCAACGCGGCCGCCGCCTGCAGATAGCCCGCGTCGCCGGGGTTGCGGGGGTTCATCTGCTCGACGACGTCGGGCCGGATGCTCCAGGCCTCGTTGTGCGACTCGTCGAACAGCACCGACGGGAACGGGTCAGGAAATGATCGACTCATCGCAACACGCTCCAGACTCATGCCGATCGGGCATGCGCGTCCGACGCCGCCGGCGCCGGTGTGCGCCGTCGGCGTTTGCTACGGCGATCCTCTCAAAGCCGAGGGCAGGCTCAAAAGCGAGGCGCGGACGACGCGGAGCCCGGTGGGACCGGCGCCTGGATCGGGATCGCGGCTTGCTTCCAGATGTCTTTCAGGGCCCACGGCATGACGACCAGCAGGTAGATCCCGCCGCCGATGATCCCGATTCCGAGCGACATCGCCATCGCGAACACCGGCAGCGGAACTGCCAACAGCGCGCTGGCGACGACCCGGCCAACCGGTCCGAAGGTGTTGGCCGACTTCTTCCATCGCGAGTAGGTCATGAGCACGGTCGCCCCCGCCGCGGCGGCCGTCGGCGCGGCCGCCCGGCTCGGCGCAGGCGCCCGGCTCGGCGCGGCGCTGAGCGTCGGGCAGGCGCGGCAGCGCGGCGCGCCGCTGCCGTCGGGCACACCGCAGGGGCAAATGGCGGTCACGGGTTAGATCATCGGCAACCCGGCGCCGCCGACTGAGCGGCGTCTTGCGTGAGCGTTGAACCATTCGATCGGCGCCGGGTTAGGCTGGACGCAATGCCCGCGCCTGCCACGCATGACTCCCGGGGGCCCGACTTTCGAGGGCCCGCCTACCTCGACCACGCCGCGACCACCCCGATGGTCCCCGAGGCGATCGAGGCGATGACCCGTCAACTGGCGGTGCACGGCAACGCGTCGTCCTTGCACGCCGCCGGCCGGGCCGCGCGCCGGGTGGTGGAGGAGTCGCGCGAGGCAGTCGCCCAGGCGCTGGGCGCGCGGCCGAGCGAGGTTGTGCTCACCTCGGGGGGCACTGAGGCCGACAACCTCGCGATCAAGGGCGTCTTCTGGTCCCGCCGGGCCGCCGACCCGCGGCGCACCCGGATCCTGGTGAGCGCCGTCGAGCATCACGCGGTCCTCGATTGCGTCGAGTGGCTGGCCGCCCACGAGGGCGCGATCCCGGTGTGGCTCGACGTCGACGACGTCGGTCGGGTGCGGCCGGAGACGGTGCGGGCCGCGATCGAGCAAGACCCGGACTCGGTCGCGCTGGTCAGCGTGATGTGGGCGAACAACGAGGTCGGCACGGTGCAGCCGGTCGCCGACATCGCCCGGATCGCCCACGAGTACGGCGTCCCCGCGCACTCCGACGCGGTGCAGGCGATCGGCCAGCTGCCGGTCGACTTCGCGGCGAGCGGGCTCGACGCCCTGAGCATCACCGGTCACAAGTTCGGCGGGCCGGTCGGCGTCGGCGCGCTGCTCATCACGCGCGACCTCGCGGTCACGCCGGTCCTGCACGGCGGCGGCCAGGAACGTGAGATCCGCTCAGGCACCCTCGACACTCCGGGCATCGCCGGCTTCGCCACCGCGCTGCGGTTGGCCGTCGACCGCCAGCCGGTCCTCGCGGGACAGCTTGCGACGTTGCGCGACGACCTCATCGCCCGGGTGCGCGCCGCGGTGCCTGACGCCATCCTCAACGGCGACCCGGCGAGCGCGCTCGACGCCCGGTTGCCCGGCAACGCGCACTTCTCCTTCCCCGGCTGCGAGGGCGACGCGCTGCTGATGTTGCTCGACGCCAGGGGCGTCGAGTGCTCCACCGGTTCGGCGTGCACGGCGGGCGTCGCGCGTCCCAGCCACGTCGTCCTCGCGATGGGCGCCGACGACGACCTCGCGCGCGCCACCCTGCGGTTTTCGCTCGGTCACACGTCGTCCGAGGCGGACGTCGACGCGCTGCTCGGCGTGCTGCCCGGCGCGGTCGAGCGGGCGCGCAAGGCCGGTCTGGTTTCGGCGAGCAACAAGAAATAGGCGTGCGATGAAGGTGCTGGCCGCCATGTCGGGCGGCGTCGACTCAGCGGTGGCCGCCGCGCGCGCGGTCGAGGCTGGACACGACGTCACCGGTGTGCACCTGGCGCTGTCGAAGAGCCCGCAGTCGTACCGCAGCGGCGCGCGCGGTTGCTGCACGATCGAGGACGCCCGCGACGCCCGCCGGGCGGCCGACGTCCTGGGCATCCCGTTCTACGTGTGGGATCTCGCCGAGCGCTTCGACGAGGACGTCATCGCCGACTTCGTCGCCGAGTACGCGGCTGGCCGCACACCGAACCCGTGCCTGCGCTGCAACGAGCGGATCAAGTTCGCCGCCGTGCTCGACAAGGCGTTGGCACTCGGCTTCGACGCGGTGTGCACGGGGCACTACGCGCGGCTCGTCGACGGCCCGCGCGGCCGCGAGCTGCATCGCGCGGTCGACCCGGGCAAGGACCAGTCCTACGTGCTTGGCGTGTTGACCGCCGAGCAGCTGGCGCACGCCATGTTTCCGTTGGGCGACACGGCTAAAGCTCAGGTTCGCGTTGAGGCTGCCAGCCGCGGTTTGCAGGTCGCGGAGAAGCCCGACAGCCATGACATCTGCTTCATCGCCGACGGCGACACCGCGGGATTTCTCCGGCGGCGGCTGGCGCCCGACGGCGACGCGCGCGGCGACATCGTCGACGTCGAGGGCAATCGGCTGGGCGAGCATGACGGCGTTTTCGGGTTCACCGTCGGCCAACGCAAAGGGCTGCGCATCGGCACCCCGGCGCCAGATGGCCGGCCGCGTTACGTGCTCGACGTGTCGCCGGTGTCTCGCACGGTGACCGTCGGCACGGCCGCTGACCTCGACGTTCGCGCGCTCACCGGCGTCCGGCCGCGCTGGTGCGCGGAACCTCCGGTGGGTCGCGTCGAGCGCTTGGTGCAGTTGCGCGCGCACGGCGAGCCGATGCCAGCCGTCGTCCGGCTGCTCGATGACGGGCGCCTCGACGTCGAGCTACTGCGCGCCGCGCGTGGTGTCGCGCCTGGGCAGGCCGTCGTCGTATACGACGGCACGCGGGTTGTGGGATCCGCCACGATCGACCGCACTCGTCGTTAAAAAACCGCGGCCCATCGCGAAAAAGGTCGCGCTCGTCGAAGAAAAATCGCGCTCGTCGCAAAAATAATCGCGCGCCGAGTGGCGTCAACGGCTCATCGCACGTACCGTCGTCGTCACTGCCCTACCCGCCCAAATCCCGATGTGGCAGGAAGTCTTGGGTTCACGCAGGTTCAACCGCGCCCGCTCGGGCGCCGCAATCGCGCTCGCCGCGGCCGTCGTCGCCGGGTGCGGCAGCGCACGCGCCGAACAGCAAGCAGACCATTTCAGCGCCGCGCACGTGTCCGCGGCGCAGGTGTCCGCCGCGCACCCGTCCAGCGCGACGCCGCCCGCGCCGTCCGCCCGGAAATCGGCCAGCCCGGTGACCAGCCCTGCGTCGGCGAGCGCGCCGGTTGCCTCCGACTACACGGTGACGACGAACCGCGACGGCTCGGTCGTGCGGTGGAACCCGTGCGCGCCGATTCACTACACGGTCAACGCGGCGCTGGCCGCCGACCCGGTCGGGGCGCTCGCCGACACCCAGGCCGCCATCGCCAGGGTTGCCGCAGCCAGCGGGCTGACCTTCCGTTACGACGGCCCGACGACCATGGCGCCCACCCGCGCTTGGCTGGACGGCGGCGGCGCGTCGTCCGGTTTGGTGATCGCGTGGGCGCTGCCAGGTTCGCAGGCCGGCCAGAGCGATCTTTTCGGGGGCGACGCCGACGGCGAGGGCGGCTGGTGGGAGTCGGGCGTCAGCAAGGACGGCCAGGCCTGGAGCTGGCAAATCAAGCGCGGATTCGTGGTGGTCGACCCGACTGGCTCGGCCGGCTACGCGCCGGGCTTCGGCCCTGGTGAGAGCCGAGGCGTGCTGCTCATGCACGAACTCGGCCACGCGGTCGGCCTTGGGCACGTCGACAACCGGCGCGATGTGATGTTTCCGGTGATCACCTCGTCTTCGCGGGCGCAGTGGGGACCGGGCGACCTGGCCGGGCTGGCGCGAATCGGCAAGCCCGCGGGCTGCATCAGCTAGCCCCGAGTCAGCCGGGCTGTCCGGGTCACCTCGTACGCTGACCTGCGTGTTCCCTTGGCCCGCTGGCGCTGCGACCGGTGTCGGGTCGCTCCCCGGCGCCGACCCGGCCGAGGCGATGCGGGTCGTCGCGGGGGAGCTGCCTGACTTCCCGCACCTGCCCGAGACGCCCGGCTCCGGCGTCGGCGCCGACATGATCGGCCGCGCCGCCGCGCACCTCGTCGACCTGCACGTCGAGCTGACGGTGAGCGGCTGGCGGTTCACCGGCCGCCCGGGCGCCGACGAGCGGCGGGCGCGCGCCGCGCTCGCCCGCGACCTCGACATCCTCGAGGAGCAGCTGCAGGGATTCACGGGGCCGCTCAAGATCCAGTGCGCCGGTCCGTGGACCCTCGCTGGCAGCCTCGAGCTGCGCTACGGCGACAAGGCGCTTGCCGACCCGGGCGCCGTTCGCGACATCGCCGCCGCGCTTGCCGAAGGCCTGGCCGGCGTCGCGGCGGACGTCGCGAAGCGGGCGCCGGGCGCGACCCTCGTCGTGCAGCTGGACGAGCCGCTCGCGCCGGCCGCGCTCGCCGGCCGGGTGCCCACCGCGAGCGGCTTCGGCACGCTGCCGATGATCGAGGCGCCCGACGCGGTGGAGAAGCTGCGGGTCGTCGTCCAAGCCCTGGACGACGTGGGCGCGACGCCGGTTGCGCACTGCTGCGCCGCCGACCCGCCGTTCCGCCCGTTCGCCGACGCCGGCCTGCGGGCCGTGGGCGTCGACGCGTCGCTGCTCTCGACGGCGCACGACGACGCCGTCGGTGAGCTGATCGAGCGTGGCGTCGGCCTGTTCTTGGGTCTGGTTCCGTCGGTCGACCCGGCCGACGACCGTCCGCTGCGGGCGCGAGAGCTGGCCGCTCCGGCGCGTGAATTGTGGTCGCGGCTCGGGTTCGCCCCTGACACGCTGGCGCGCGACGTCGTCGTCACGCCGACCTGCGGGTTGGCCGGGGCGTCGATGAGCTGGGCGGCGCGGGCCTACCGGCTGTGTCGTGACGTCGCTCAAGTGCTGCTGGAAGAACCGGAGGAACGCAAGTGAGCGCATCGACCGATGTGCCGGTCGACGTCGCCGAGCGGCACGCCGCGCTGTCGCGCGAACTCGACGACCACGCCTACCGCTACTACGTGCTGGACGCGCCTGTCGTCTCCGACGCCGAGTACGACACGTTGATGCGCGAGCTCACCGAGATCGAGACTCGGTATCCGCAGCTGCGCACGCCTGACTCGCCGACCCAAAAGGTGGCGGGCAGCTACTCGACGTTGTTCAGCCCGGTCGAGCATCTCGAGCGGCTGATGAGCCTCGACAACGTCTTCTCCTCAGCGGAGTTGGCCGCGTGGGCCGCCCGCGCCGAGCGCGACGCCGGCGGTGACGTCGACTACTTGTGCGAGCTGAAGGTCGACGGCTTGGCCGTCGACCTGGTCTACGAGAAGGGCGTCTTGATCCGCGGCGCCACTCGCGGTGACGGCCGCACCGGCGAGGACATCACCCCGAACATCCGCACGCTGGCCGATGTGCCCCACAAGCTCGTCGACGGCGCCGACGTCCCCGCGCTGCTTGAGGTGCGCGGCGAGGTTTACTTCCCGGTCGAGAAGTTCGCCGATTTGAACGCCGCGCTGGTCGAGGCGGGCAAGTCGCCGTTCGCCAATCCGCGCAACGCCGCCGCCGGCTCCCTGCGACAGAAAGACCCACGCGTCACAGCGAGCCGACCGCTGCGCATGGTGGTGCACGGCATCGGCGCCACGAAAGGGTTCTCGCCGTCGCGGCAGTCGGAAGCCTATGCGACGTTGGCCGCCTGGGGGTTGCCGACGTCCGATCGTTTCAAGGTTTTCTCGAAGCTGTCGGAGGTCGACGAGTTCATCGCCTACTACGGCGAGAATCGGCACGTGGTCGAGCACGACATCGACGGCATCGTCGTGAAGGTCGATCAGATTTCGCTGCAGCGCAGGCTCGGGGCTACGTCGAAGGCGCCGAGATGGGCGATCGCGTACAAGTACCCGCCCGAAGAGGTCACCACAAAATTGCTGCGCATCGAGGTCAATGTCGGTCGCACCGGTCGAGTCACGCCGTACGGCGTGATGGAGCCGGTCAAGGTGGCCGGCTCGACCGTTGAGAACGCCACCCTGCACAACGCCGACGAGATCAAGCGCAAGGGCGTGCTCGTCGGCGACACCGTGGTGTTGCGCAAGGCCGGCGACGTCATCCCGGAAATCGTCGGCCCTGTCGTGGATTTGCGCGACGGCAGCGAGACTGAGTACGAGTTTCCGACGCATTGCCCGGCCTGCGACACCAAGCTGGTGCGGCCGGTCGGCGAGGCCGACACGCGTTGCCCCAACACCCGCTCGTGCCCCGCGCAGTTGCGCGAGCGGCTGTTCCATCTGGCGGGCCGCGGCGCGCTCGACATCGAGGTGTTGGGCTACGAGGCGGCGTCCGCGTTGCTCGACGGCGGCCTGCTCGCCGACGAGGGTGATCTGTTCTTCTTGGCCGCCGAACAGCTTCGCCGCTTGCCGTTTTTCACCAGGCAGGACGGCGAGCTGACGGCGAACGCCGAGAAGCTGCTGGCCAACCTGCAGGCCGCGAAAGCCCGTCCCCTGTGGCGGGTGCTCGTGGCGCTGTCGATTCGCCACGTCGGCCCCACCGCGGCGCAGGCGCTGGCTCGCGACTTCGGCTCGATCGACGCGATCCGCGCGGCCAGCGCCGGGGAATTGTCGAACGCCGACGGCGTGGGGCCGACGATCGCGGAGTCGATTCGCGAGTGGTTCGCCGTCGACTGGCATGCCGACATCGTCGACAAGTGGCGTCGCGCGGGAGTGCGGATGGCGGAGGAGCGCGGTGACGAGGGGCCTCGTCCGCTTGCCGGGCTGACCGTCGTCGTGACCGGGTCGCTGACGGGCTGGAGCCGCGATTCCGCAACGGCCGCCGTGCAAAACGCGGGCGGCAAGGTCGCCGGTTCGGTGTCGAAAAAGACCGACTTCGTCATCGTTGGCGACAATCCCGGTTCTAAGTACGACAAAGCGGTTTCGCTCGGTGTGCCCATTCTCGACGAGGCTGGCTTCGCAGTGCTGCTTGAGCAAGGGCCTGAGGTCGCGCGCGGCATGACACAGCGGCACTAGTCCGGTTGCTCCGTCCGGATGCGCCGGTCGCTCTATCAGCCGAACGTCGGGCCGCGACGAAGCTAATGGCAGCCGCAGAAAGCGGCCTGTCACGAAGGTACCGATGAGCCCGACTGAGGATCGCAACGAGCGCCCGCGGATCGGCTCCCCTCTGTGGTGGTACGTCTGGGGGGTCGTGGCGGCCGCCGCGCTCGTGGTGGGCGTCGTGCTCTCTGGCGTGCGCGAGCAGAGCCTCTCCCAACTCGGCGAAAGCCCCGCGTTTTGGCTCGTGGCACTCCCGATGGCGGTGACCGCATTTCGCCCGGTTGTCCCGAAGGGCCGCAGCGGCGACGGGACGTTCGCGCTCGTCGTGTTCTTGTTCGCGCTGCTGTTGCACGTCGGGCTGCGGCCGGTCGTGCTGCTGTGCGTCATCACCATGCTGGTCAGGGGAGCGCTGTACCGCCAGGCGTTGCATCGCAACCTCTTCAACGTCGGCCAGCACGTGTTGACTTTGCTCGGCGCGTGGGCCGTGCTGCGCGCCTTTTCCATCAACCCGAGCACGGCGAATCCTTGGTCGTTCCGCGAGCCGGACATCGACGTCGTCGAGTTGGTCGCGGTGTTGCTCGCCGGCCTTGCCTATCTCGTCATCAACAACGGCAGCGTGTACCTCGCGGTCGCCATGCTCGAACATCGGCGGCTGCGGAGCATCATCAGTGAGGACACCCGCCACCTGGCCGTCGTCGGTGTCGCGATGGCCAGCCTCGCGCCTTTGGTGCTGGTGGTGATGGTGCACCTTTGGCCGTTCGTTCCGCTGTTCTATCCCGCGTTGGCCTCGCTCTATCACAACGCCACGTTGTCGGTGGCCAGAGAGCACGACGCGCTGCACGACTCGCTCACCGGGTTGGGCAATCGTCAGCTGCTGCATCGCGAGGGGTCGAAGGCGCTCGAGGGGATCGGCAGGCAAGACGACGGGGTCGCGATCTTCGTGCTCGACCTCGACAAGTTCAAGGAAGTCAACGACACCCTCGGTCACTCGGCGGGAGACCGGCTGTTGCAGGTCGTCACCGAACGGCTGCGAAGCGCGGTTCGCCCGGACGACGTCGTCGCGCGGCTCGGCGGCGATGAGTTCGTGGTGATCGTCCGTCACGCTGCCAACACCACGGTGGCACGGGTCACCGCCGTCCGCTTGCTGGAGCGGGTCAACGGGATCTGCGAGATCGACGGTCGATCCATCGTGATCGTGGCCAGCCTCGGCGTCGCGGTCGGGCCGGCGCACGGAGTCGAGTTCGACGCGCTGCTTCGTCGCGCCGACCGCGCCATGTACATCGCGAAGTCCAGCGGCTGCGGTGTCGCGGTGTTCGACCCGCGGCGGGACGAGGAATTGCGGCACCCGTCCGTCGTCCTCGACCCCGCGTTGCGGCCCGCGCAGCGCTCCAGCTGACACTGCTGGAGACGGCCGCTTTTAAGATGAGCAAATGCCGTCCATCACCCGCGCCGAAGCGGCCCACCTCGCCCACCTGTCGCGACTCGCGCTGAGCGACGAAGAGCTCGACCATCTCGCTGGCCAACTCGACGTCATCATCAACGCCGTCGCGCGGGTGAGCGAGGTCGCCGCCGAAGACGTGCCCCCAACGTCGCACTCAGTCCCGCTGACCAACGTGTTTCGCCCAGACCAGGTGCGACCGTGCCTCACACCCGACGAGGCGCTGGCCGGCGCTCCGGCGGCGGAGGAGCAACGCTTCCGGGTGCCGCGCATCTTGGACGAGGAGTGACCCGCCGTGGCTGAGCTGACCCGGTTGTCGGCCCGCGAGCTCGCCTCGATGATCGCGTCCGGCGAGGTCTCCGCGGTCGAGGTCGCGCAGGCGCATCTCGACCGCATCGCGGCTGTCGACTCGAAGGTGCACGCGTTCTTGCACGTCGACGCCGATGGCGCGTTGGCCGCCGCTCGGGCGGTCGATGAGAAGCGGTCGCGCGGCGCGGCCCTTGGCCCGCTCGCCGGCGTGCCGCTCGCCTTGAAGGACGTGCTGACCCAAAAGGGCGTCCCGACCACCTGCGGCTCCCGCATTCTCGAGGGCTGGCGGCCACCGTACGACTCCACCGTGGTCCGCAAGTTGCGCGCGGCCGACGTCGTCATTCTCGGCAAGACCAACATGGACGAGTTCGCGATGGGTTCCTCGACCGAGAACTCGGCGTTCGGCGTCACCCGCAACCCGTGGGATCTCGAACGCATCCCAGGCGGGTCGTCGGGCGGTTCGAGTGCGGCGGTTTCGGCGTTCGAGGCGCCGCTCGCGATCGGCACCGACACCGGTGGCTCGATTCGCCAGCCGGCGGCGGTCACCG
>DASVDW010000177.1:0-5705 GCA_036380925.1 Acidothermaceae bacterium | reverse complement strand
CGTCCTCGCCGGTCATCAACACAAGCGGTCGGTAGAGCACCTGAAGAAGGACACCACGCTGCTCATCCAGGGCTCGACCGGCGGGGCCGGGCTGCGCGCGCTCGACCACGACGAGCCGACCCCGCTCGAGGCCTCGGTGCTGTACTTCAGTCGGACGACGCACGAGCTGCAGGCCTACGACGACATCACCGTCGGCGGTCTGGGGCTGACGTCGGTGAACGTCGTTCGGCACATCGTGGCGAAGCCCTCGCCTGAGCCCTCGCCCGGCCCGTCCTCCGGCCCGTCGTCCGGCCCATCGTTCGGCCCGTCGTCCGGCGCTCCGGTCGCGGCGTCGCCGTCGGCAGCGCCGTCGGCGGCGGCGCTGCCCTCGCCGACCGGATAGCGACCGCAGTGCCGCTTTGGCGCGGGCGCGCGACGTCCCCTATGCTTGGGCGGTCCCCGACGACAAGGCGCCGGGGGCAGCGGCTCTCGACCGAGCGTGGCTGCCGCCCTCATCGTCTAGAGGCCCAGGACACCGCCCTTTCAAGGCGGCGGCACGGGTTCGAATCCCGTTGGGGGCACAAGCAAGAAGGCACGAAGCAAGACCGTTGGTCCCGTGGTGAAGCCTGGAGTTCACGCCGCCCTGTCAAGGCGGAGGTCGCGGGTTCGAATCCCGTCGGGACCGCAAACACGCCGTCGTGAGACGGCGTCGCGCACGGCCAGGTAGCTCAGTTGGTACGAGCGTCCGCCTGAAAAGCGGAAGGTCGACAGTTCGATCCTGTCCCTGGCCACCATCGTCGCCGGGCGACCTCGTCACCAGGCGACCGTGCCACTCGCGTCGATGAACGTGCCCGAGGGCGCGTCGGGCGGCAAAGTGGCCGCCTCGACCACCACCATGGCGGCCTGCTCGGCCGTGATCGGGGCCTGCTCCCGGTTGGCGGGAGTGAGGTCCGTCTGGACGAATCCCGGGCACACCGAGGTCACCTTGATCGCAGTGCCGGCCAGCTGCTTGGCCAGCGCGATCGTGACGTTGTTCAAGGCGGCCTTGCTCGACTGGTAGGCCGGTGCCACCACCCCGTAATACGGCGAGTCCGGGTTGGTCTGGTCGGTCAAGGAGCCCATCGTCGTCGAGACGTTCACGATCCGCCCTTGCGCCGACTTGCGCAGCAGCGGCAGGAACGCTTCAAGCACCGCCACCGGACCCAGCAGGTTGGTGCCGAAGGTCTCACGGAACATCGCGAGATCGACGATCTCGGCCGCACGATCGTTGGTCGCTTCCGGGAGAACCCCCGCGTTGTTGACGAGAACGTCGAGGCGTCCGTGCTCGCAGCCGACCTTGACGGCAGCGGTTCGAACCGAGGCCTCGTCGGTGACATCGAGGCGAACGTGACTGGCGTCGTGTCCGATCTGCCGCGCGGCCCGGGCTCCCGCGTCCTCGTCGCGCGCGCCGACGATGACCGTCATGCCACGCGCGGCCAACTCCGCGGCCACCGCGCGGCCGATTCCCCTGTTGGCTCCGGTGATCAGGGCGACTGACACATCAAGTCCCTTCGTTGGGGTTCCGGTCGCCGTGTGGCGGCCAACCAGTAGACGTTGGCGCGGCGAGAATGTGAGGACTCGGTCTGCCGCGGAACGTTTGGCCCCTATCGCCGCGTGAAGGCCCCCCGATGGATGCTCAGGACCCCAGCGCTCAACCCGGCGGCGAAGTTCATCATCCGGGCGGGGCCGTGAGCCAGCAACGCGGGCAGCGTGGCGGTGGTCGAATTGTCGGCGGAGCGCTCCGCCACGCGTTGGAACCACTGCAGGACCCATGCGGTCTGGTCGACCCACTCGATCGCCTCGAACCCGCTTCCCTGAATGGTCTCGAGCAGGTCGTCGGATGTCGCCAGGAAGCTGTCCGAACCGTCGAGCGACCAAGGAAGGGGGGTCGCGGGTTCGCGCGGCCCGCTCCGACAGACTTCGAACGTGGCCAGGCGGGCGCCCGGCCGCAACCGGCTGGCTATGGCATGGAAGAACGCGCCCTTGTCCGCGACGTTCATCTGAACGTGCATCGTGTAGGCGGCGTCGAACCCAGCTCGCCCGACGTCCGCGACGTCGCCCCAGATGAAGCTCACCTGCGGTGTCAGGCCGGCGGCCTGCGTCAGCGCCACGGCCGCGTCGACGTACGAGCGGCTGGTGTCGACCCCGACGACGGAGCAGCCGGTCGACCGGGCGACTTGCCGAGCGGGGCCGCCAAGACCTGAGCCGACGTCGAGAACGGTCATGTTCTGGCCGAGCCGGAGGGTCGGCAGAATCCGATCCACGGCTTCGGCTCCGCCCCCATGGAACTGATCGACGGCGTCGAGTTCGGGTCCGGTCAGCGCGGCCAGCTCACGCCCGGCGAGCCGCTCGATGGCAGTGGCCAGGTCGGTCTCGGTGTAGGTCGTCTCGATGGTCACGGCGCTCTCCTGACTTCGGGTGATGTGCAGCCTCGTGGTGGACACTGTCCACCACGAGCGGGCTGCGATCACCGTAGATTGCGGCTGTGGACACTGTCCACTAATTTGTGGTCGTGGTTGACGAGTCAGCGGATGGTGGGGCCACCAGCGCGCGTCGCCCGCGCGGCGCCGTCCGCGCTGGCTTGGTCAGCGCAGCGGTTGAGCTGGCTCGATCCGGTGGGCCGGACGCCGTCGTGCTGCGCGAAGTGGCACGGATGGTCGGCGTGGTGCCTAACGCCGCCTACCGGCACTTCGCCGACCGAGAGGAACTCCTCGCCGCCGTGTGCGCCGCGGCCATGCGCGAGCTTGCCGCTCGCATGGCGGCACAGGTCGGTCGCGTGCGCGGTCGGCACGGCGTGGCGGCCGCGGCTCGGCGGCGGTTGCGTGCGGTCGGCCAGGCGTACCTGGAGTTCGCCCGGGCCGAGCCTGGCCTGTTTGCCACCGCCTTCGCTCTGCCGCCGCGACATGTGTACGAGGACCTTCCTGACGGATCCGCGGGAATCCCCATGCCGTTGGACCAGCTGCGATCCGCACTCGATGAGCTGGTCGACGCCGGCGTGCTGGATCCGCGGCGTCGTAAGGGACTCGAGTACCCGGTCTGGTCCGCGGTGCACGGGCTCGCGGTGCTCACCGTGCAAGGGCCATTACGAGACCTCCCCGCGCCCGCGGCCGGTCACCTTGACGAACTCACCCATGCGTTCATCGAGAGCGCGCTGGGGCGTGGCGCAGGCTGAGCAAGACCGCCGAGGACGACGAGGCGAGGTCCGGGTGGCAAGCAGGATCGCCACGCTGCTCGCGGTGGCGTTGGAGGGGACGGCTCGGCGCGGTGTCGAGCGGCGCGCGAGGTAGCGGTCGGGGTTGGCGTTCTGGCGGCGGGTCGGGATCCCTTTCGGAAGCGCTTTGCTTTGAGTCATCTGTCTTGAGTCACGCCGCTGGCCGGGAGTCACGCCGCTGGTTTCGAGTCGTGCCGTCAGTTCTGAGTCAGCGCACTGGCTCTGAGTCGCGGATGCGGCCACCAGCGCACCCGCGGGCGTGACTCAGTACAGCTAACTCAGAGCAAAGCGGCTGGCGAAGAACACCTGCGGAACCGCCGGGCGCACCGCCCGGTCACCGTCTCGCCCCTTCTCCCCACCGGGTCACGCGATGCCGGCACACGCAAGTGCGACCCGGTGCAAACGCGAACAGCACCTTCTCACCGAGATTGGCGCCTGCCGTCGCCCTCGGCTTTCGCAGTGGCGGTCGCTTGCGCCGGCTGCTCGCTCGCCTGGTGAGCGGCCCACAGCGCCCAATCCGCCAAAGCTTGGTTGATTCGAATCGCGGCTTCGACAGCGATGCGAAGCGAGCCGGTCTGACGCGAGTGGCCATAGTCACCGCGGTCCTTCGCTTCGGCGAGCTGTCGGTAGGTGGCGGCGACGCCCTCGTAGTGCGCGGCCTCCTTGGCGAGGTGCGCCTGAAGTTCGTCCGGCGACATAAGCCAGAAGAACACCGAGCGCAGAATGGGCTCGAGTCGCATGGTGTGATCGACGTCGCCCGTGGTCAGCCATCGCTTGACCTCCCGCTCGCCGTCCGCGGTCACGGAGTACGCCGTCCTGCCGCGCGGACCTTGCTCGCGGATCTCGATCAGGCCGTCGGCCAGCAGCCTGCGGAGTTCGCCATAGATCTGCGGGTGGCTGGCCGGCCAGACGGCGCCGAGGGTGGTTTCGAACCGGCGGGTGAGGTCCCATCCGCTCGCGGGCTGCTCGGCCAAGAAGCCCAGCAGCGCATGGCGCAGTGACATGAAAAGCACTCCATCAACGTCCGGCACCGCACGTGTATGAGTTGACACGTCGAATGTACCGTGTCTATTCTCACGTGTTTGTTCTTACATGTCGAAACGTACATGATGCCGAGGAGTTGCCATGGATGCTTCAAACGCAAGGCCTTCCGTCTTCATCACCGGTGCGGCCGGCGGAATCGGCGCGGCGACCGTTCGCAAACTCGTCGAGGCTGACATCACCGTG
Organism: Acidothermaceae bacterium; assembly: GCA_036380925.1. GTDB lineage: Bacteria > Actinomycetota > Actinomycetes > Acidothermales > Acidothermaceae > JAICLV01. Next base: position 1,249 of record DASVDW010000177.1, on the reverse strand, counting down.
TTCGCCGGGTATCACACCACCACCGCTGGGCTGCCGACGAACTCGCGGATCACGCCGGTGCACATCGACGTGACCGATCCGGAGTCGGTGTCGCAAGCTGCCAAAGTGGTCGGTGACGCGGTCGGTGACGCGGGGCTCGCCGCGGTGGTGAACAACGCAGGCGCGATCGTCCAAGGGCCGACGGAGCTGCTCGCGCCCGCGAACCTGCGATGGCAACTCGAGCTGAACACGCTCGGCCCGACGTTCGTGGTACAGCACTTCTTGCCGCTGCTGCGCCCCCGACCGGGGCGGATCGTCAATGTCAGCGCACCGACGGCCCGCATCCCCGTGCCGTTCATGGGTCCGATCGGGGCGAGCAAAGCCGCCTTGTCTTCTTGGTCGACGGCGCTGCGCGGCGAACTCGCGCCCTGGGGCATCCCCGTCGTGGTCATCGAGCCGGACGCCACCCGCACGGCGATCTTCGCCAACGCCGCGTCGCAGGCGCAAGCCGACCTCGCGCAGGCTGCGCCGGCTCGCGCCGCTCTGTACGTGACACAGATGGAAGCGATCGCCGCCGCGGCCGCGAAGCAGAAGCTGCGGGAGCCCGACGTGGTCGCGGCGGTGATCGTGAAGGCCGTCACGACAGCGCATCCGAAACGGCGCTACACCGCTGGGCCGGGCGCAAAGCTATTCGCCGCACTATCTCATTTGCCCACCGGCATGCGGGACGCGCTGGTGATGCGGGCGATGGGATTGCACCGAGTTCCGGCGGTGATCTGAGCCGCGTCGGCGGCGCCGGATGACCGCTGGCGCCAGGGTTCGCCGCGCGGGTCAGGGGTAGGGGAAGACTTCCTGTCCAAGCACTCGTGAGGAGTTGCCCATGCTCACCGTGACGTCTGAAGCAGCTCAGGCGATCAACGCGCTTGTCGCCGATCAGCCGGGCGCGGGACTGCGCATTTCGTCCGAGTCGGTGGACGGCGACCACGTCACGCTCGGCTTGGCCGTCACCACCACACCCGAGCCGACCGATCAGGTGATCGAAGAACACGGATCGCAGGTGTTCGTCGACGACCGGGCGGCCACCTTGTTGGACGACAAGATCCTTGACGCGCAGATCACCGATGAACGCGAGGTCGCGTTCACGCTCTTCCCGTGACAGCTCAGCCCGCGAGAACGCGGCGCCGAGAGCCACGAACCGATCCGCGCGGTCACTCGAAAATCGAGTAGTGCGTGCGGCCGGGCTGTCCGGCCGCGCGCTGGCGCTTGCGCC